>CAJAOR010000077.1 GCA_903942355.1 uncultured Chlorobiaceae bacterium
AGGGCAAAAGAAGGACTTGAACAAAGGGTTTGTTATGGTAGATTCACAATGGTTTTAGTATAATAATAAAAAATACGATAAACATCGTTCAGTCAAAGATGAAGGAACAAGTGCGGTTACTGTCGGTCAACGACTTGCGGGTACATTTTTCTCAGCAGAAAAGTGGCGGTTTGGGAAAACCCGTTTTGGTACATGTGGTAAACGGGGTCTCTTTTGATGTTTTTCAGGGAGAGACGCTTGGCCTGGTGGGCGAGTCTGGCTGCGGCAAAACAACCCTTGGCCGGGCATTGATCCGTCTTGGTCATTCGGTTGTGACCGGAACGATTGCGTTTGAAGGGCGGGAGATCACCTCAATCGGCAATCGCGAGTTCCGTTCTCTTCGCAAAGAGATCCAGATGATTTTTCAGGACCCTTTCGGATCACTGAATCCGCGCCTGACGGTCGGGCAAATGCTTGGAGAGGTGCTGCTGGTTCACCGCATTGCCCGGGGGGATGCCGCCCGCAAGCGGATTGAGGAGTTGCTTGATGTCGTTGGTCTGAACAAGGAGTATGCCAATCGTTATCCGCACGAGTTTTCAGGAGGGCAGCGGCAGCGACTCGGTATTGCGCGAGCGCTGGCGGTCAATCCGAAATTTATCATCTGTGATGAGCCTGTTTCAGCCCTCGACGTATCGATTCAGTCGCAGATACTCAATCTGCTCAAGGATCTTCAGCGTGATTTTGGATTGACCTATCTTTTTATTGCTCACGACTTGTCGGTTGTTGAATACATATCTGACAGGATTGCGGTCATGTATCTCGGAAAAATTGTTGAGATTGCTGACTACGCAGAACTTTATGCCAATCCCAAGCATCCCTATACAAGAGCCCTTCTTTCGGCCATTCCCAATCCGGAATTTGGAGGAAAAAAAGATCGGATTCTCCTGAATGGAGATTTGCCGGGGCCGATGAATATTCCTTCCGGATGCGGTTTCCATCCGCGCTGCCCCTCCGCTATGGCCGAGTGCCGCATAAGGGAACCGCAGCTTCAGGAACACAATTCTACTAATCGGCATCAGGTAAGCTGTCTTCTTTATGAATAATACTGTCACATCTACAAAGAGACGGGGATGTTTCCGTAATGGTTGCCTTGCCCTATTTCTCTTTCCGCTTTTTCTTTTTGCCGGACTTTACTGGGCTTATCACAGCTCGCATGCTCTTCCCGATCGCTTTGTTCTGCTGCTTCCCCTCAGCGGAGAGGTTAATGAAATTCGAGATGAAAGTAGCTCACTGCCCTTTTTGCCGTCCAATGACTCCCTCTCTCTCCAGGAACTGCTTTTTGTGCTCGATCACGCCGTTGCTGACAAGCGGGTCAGTGAGGTGCTTCTTGATATCAAGGGGGTGCAGACAACACCGGCAAAGATAGCTGAACTGAGGGAGGCCATTGAAAAGGTTCGCAAGGGCGGTAAAAAAGTCACAGCATTTCTTCACTCCGCCGAGGACAGCGATTATCTGCTTGCTACGGCATGTGACTCCATTATTGTCGAGCGCGGCGGCTATCTTCTGCTTGATGGCTTGAGGGCGGAATCGCTTTTTTATACCACACCACTTGGAAAAATAGGGGTTAAAGTCCAGGTCGCCCAGTGGAAAAAGTACAAGAGCGGTATTGAGCCGTTTGTCAGAACCGGGGCAAGCAAGGAGTACTTCCAGCAGATCAATGCGCTGCTCGATGAGGTCTACGATGATTACCTGGGTTATGTTTCGAAGCGGCGGGGGATCAGCCGCAGCTCTTTTGAGACGCTCATCAACCAGGATCCGCTGCTCTCGGCCAAAAAAGCACGAACACTTGGGCTGGTTGACGGCATTGCCTCTTTCTGGGAGTTGCAGCGTACATTGACCAGAAAAATAACCGGAAAAGAGCTTACCAGTGATAATGATGCTTTTGTCAGCGGAGCCCAGTACCGCTCTGCGGTTGACTGGCCTCAAAAAGCTGAGAGTCGTGACCGTATAGCCGTCATAACCCTTTCCGGCATGATTGTCCGTTCTGCAGGGGAGATGGGGGAGGGTATCGATGTGGAAACTCTGAAAAATTCCCTTGATGCCGCGCTTGAGGACAAGGCAGTCAAAGCCCTTGTTGTTCGTATCGACAGTCCCGGCGGCGATGCCCTTGCATCGGCTGACATGCTGCAGATGCTCGACTCGGCAGCGGTGAAAAAACCGCTTGTGGTCTCCATGTCAGGTGTTGCGGCTTCGGGCGGATATATGGCCGCTCTTGCCGGAAAAACTGTTTTTGCCCAGCCACTGACCATTACCGGCTCCATTGGCGTCTATGCCCTGAAGCCCAACATCAGCGGGCTTGTTGAAAAAGTTGGTCTGGGTCGCGATGTTGTGACACGGGGACGGTTTGCCGATGCCAACACCCCGTTCAAGCCGCTTGAGGCTGAAGCCTACAGCAAATTTGTAGCCGCCTCTGGCGAAGTTTATGATGACTTTCTTGGTAAAGTTGCATCATCAAGAAAGATGCACATCACGCAGGTTGACTCTGTTGCCGGCGGAAGGGTCTGGACTGGAAGCCGTGCCTTGAAGGCGGGTCTGGTTGACCGTATGGGCGGACTGTTTGATGCCATTCATTCGGCCCAGCTTCTCGCCAAAATGGATATGACCAAAAAACCCCGAATCATGCTCTATCCTCAGCAGAAAAACTGGCTGGAGTCTCTTTTTCAGGGAAAGGGTGCCAGCTTCTCCAGCAGGATAGCGGCCGGCGTCAAAAAGCAGTTGCTGCATGAAATTATGCCTCACCGGCAGTTTGCCTCCATGGCTGCTTTTTATGAGATGCTGATGAACTCAGGCCAGTTGCAGATGCTGGCTGTCGAACCTTGCGAAATCATCATTAACTGACAGGAGCGGGGTCACACAAACCCCGCCCTTATCGATTTAAAACTTGTAGGTCAGTGAAGTCTGGGCGCGGAGGGCATCGCTGCCGGGAGCATTTTTGTAGTCGGTTTTCCAATCCGAGAGCTGCAGTCCGAGGATGAAGTTCGGTGTTAGCTTGGTGATGACATTGGCGAAAATGGTCTGGTTTCGTGTGCGTGATGGATTAATTAATCCTGAATCTTTTGCTGGTAGGTCGTTATCGTTTGGATCATCAATACCTGCACCGAGGCTGACCGATGTTTCCGGGTTTATGGTGTACCTGAGCGCTCCCCATCCGCCTTGTGCACGGATCTCCCTGGGGTCAGCTTGCATCGCATTGTTGACCCCCTGACCGATTCCCCCCAAATAGTCATCAAGATTGGTGCCGGTAAAGTATTCACCAGCAAAAAGGACTTTTTCGCTGAGCGGCATTGAGAGTTCAAGGTTGAATGACCATGAGTCAAGCGTTTTGTAACCTCCTGTGCTATTGGTGTCCCACTCCTCCTGCCCATAATGGCCCGAGAGGGCAATGGTTGCTGGCTGGTTTTTTACGATAAGCGGCTCGGAAAAGGCAACGCGTCCCTGGATGGAAGGGAAGGCGGCATCTTTGCCGGTGTCAGCTTGAGTGATAGTTGGAAGAGGTGATGTTTGTGTAAGAGTGCCTTTCTCGCCGATTGTTCTCGATGCGGCAACCGCCACTTCAAGGCGCCCGTTATTGCCGCTTGCAAATCCCTTGGTGACTCGTACCTGCGCGTGCCGTGAACCGATGTTGCCGGCATACCACATGAGGGCGGGGTCATCCACAAACGGGATAAGCGAAGAGACCAGATCCCAGGTCTGGCCAGCAAGGATGCTGAAATCAGAGGCAGGCCAGTATGCTTTGATGTAGCCATGACGAAGGCGTGGAGCCTGGTTGTTTTCCGATGAGATGCCGGTGAGAAAATCCAGTTCAATATTGCCTGTCAGTTTCATACGCTCTGTATCAGGGCCGCTGAGGTTCAGTCCGATCCTTGTGGCACCTGCCGTGAGATCCCATTCCGCGTCATTATTCCTGCCGTTTTTAGGAAGTGCCCAGAAAGCGTAATTGCCTGGATATATCGGGTTTGTATCGTATGAACCGTCAAAACGGGCAAAACCGTAGAGCTGTACTTTGACGCCCGAACCGATCGATACCGGAAGGGAAGTTGACGGTTCGGCTTTTTTTGTCAGGGCAGGTGTTTCGGCCGTTGCCGCAGGCCTGGTTTGCACCAGCGCTTTCAGCTCGGCAAGTTCCTGCTCAAGACGGGTGATGCGAGCGTCAACAGTTTCAGCGGTTGTTGCGGCAAAGCCGGGTGCAGCAGTGCAGAGTGAGCCGGCAAGCAGCAGGGTGTAGCGGAATTTTCCCCTTGCATTCATGGATTGTTCTCCGTGGGATGGTTTGGTTAAGGGATATGACTGGGTTTTTAGGAAAACGCAAATATAGGCAGTCAGCAGGCAATTTCGCTGCTCTTTTTGTTGAGTCTCAGGGTTGTGAGGCACTTTGGTGACTGAGGCGAATGCAGATGAACTCAAGGAGAGGGGGTAACGATGCGGCAAAAGCCCGATCAGAAGCTCCAGAAATCGCGGTCGAGGTTGCGGTATTGAATGCCCTGTATGAGATGCTTCATGGCAATGTGATCTGATCCGTCAAGGTCGGCAATCGTGCGGCTCACCTTGAGTATCCGGTCATGCGCCCTTGCTGAAAGGTTCATGCGGTTCATTGCGTCCATTAGTTTTTGTGAGCTTTCCCGGTCGAGCTTGCAGTGCAATTTGATCTGGCGGGAGTTCATCTGCGCATTGGTATAGATCTTCGGTGATGTAGTGGAGGCAAACCGCTCCTGCTGGATCTTCCGGGCTGCGATGACCCGCTGGCGGATGGTCACCGAGTTTTCGGCGCTCGATGCAGCAAAGAGCTCGCTGTTTTCAACTTTCGGAACATCAATATGAATATCAATACGGTCAAGCAACGGGCCCGAAATCTTTGAAAGATAGCGCTGAATCTGCTGGGGCGGGGCGGTCAGATTGCCGTCAGGGTCTTTCAGGGCTCCCGCCGGGCTCGGGTTCATGGCGGCGATAAGCATGAACCCTGCCGGATACCGGGTCGTTACGGAGATCCTCGACACCGTTACCTCTCGGTCTTCAAGGGGCTGGCGAAGCACTTCAAGGGCATTTCGGCTGAATTCGGGCAGCTCATCCAGAAAGAGAATGCCGTTATGGGCAAGGCTCACCTCTCCCGGCTTGGCCGTTGAGCCGCCACCGATCAGCGCGATATTGCTTGTTGTATGGTGAGGACTGCGGAAGGGGCGTGTAACCATGAGCGGACGCTCTTTTTCAAGCAGGTTGGCCACCGAGTAGATTTTTGTTGTTTCCAGAGCCTCTTCAAAGCCAAGAGGAGGCAAAATTCCGGGCAACCCTTTTGCAAGCATGGTTTTTCCGCTGCCGGGAGGGCCGATCATAATCACGTTATGGTTTCCTGCCGCCGCTATTTCAAGCGCTTTTTTTGCGGCTCCCTGTCCCTTGATATCCGCAAAATCAACAAGATACTCCTGCTCACCCTCAAAGAGCTCCGCGATATTGACGCTCATCGGGGTGAATACTCTTTCTCCATTCAGGAGTGCTACAGCCTCATTCAGGCTTTCAACCCCGTAGACCTCAATGGCAGACTTTGCGGCGGTGACCGCCACCGCCGCTTCAGCCGCATTTTCCAGTGGCACGATCAGCCGTTTTATCCTCTCTTTTCCCGCCATGATGGCCACAGGCAGCGCACCGTTGATTCTCCTGAGCGAACCATCAAGCGCAAGCTCCCCCATGATAAGCGTCTCTTCGAACCGGTTACCGATAAGCTCAAGAGAGCCAAGCAGGCCAATGGCAATGGGAAGATCAAATGCTGTCCCCACCTTTTTGATATCGGCCGGCGCCAGGTTGACCGTGATTTTTTTCGGCGGAATGGTAAACCCTGAATTTCTGATTGCGGTAAGCATTCTCTCCCGGCTCTCTCTGACAGCATTATCCGGCAATCCCACAACCGTAAACGAGGGGATTCCTCCAGCCACATTGGCTTCAACCGTAACCTTCATGGCATCAATGCCAATCAATGCAGCAGCGATCAGTGTTGAGAGCATGGCAGAAGAGGTGTGCAGTGTTAGTCTTTCTTATATAGTATGAATTGCTTTAAAATACGCTAATATTTCGTTTATCCTCACTGCTTCAGCTTGCTTTCTGTTAATCATGGCGACTGGGGCGAGGTGCTGCCGTTACGAGAATTTCTCTCCTCGAGTCTTTTTGAAACGGCTTTCTACCCCGTAGTTCTTAACCCTCCTGATATGGCGTTGACGGTGAGGAAGAGTTCCAGGAGGAGGTTCTCCGCCTCATCCGCCATGGCGGAATCCTTGAGTGCTCGCCACTCTTTCAGCAGTTTGATCTGCCTCTGATGCAGCATCTCAAGCCCTTCACGACGGGGGGCAATAAATTTGTTCACATTCATGCGCTGGATTTCAAGGGGCTCGGCAAAGAGCAGTTCAATGTATTTTTTTGCCCGGTGATATTCGGCCTCAATCATGCCGAGGATATGGTCCCGCACGGCGGGATCGTTAACCAGTGAGGCGTACTGGCGCATGATCTGCAGGTCGGCCGATGCCATGCTGGTATCAGCATTGCTGATAATGTAGCGCAGGGGCGGCCAGGCGTGGCTGCGGAAGCGGATTTCATCGAAGGCCTCCGGGTCAGTGGCGTGCAGATGCTCAAGTGCTGAGCCAACACCGTACCATCCCGAGAGTGAAAAACGGGCCTGGTTCCAACTGAAAACCCAGGGGATAGCCCGCAGGTCTTTGAGGCTGGTCTGGCCGCTTCTTCGTGAAGGGCGCGATCCTATTCTTGATGATTCAATGACGTCAATAGGGGTCGCTTCACGGAAAAAGGCAAGAAACCCTTCTGTTTCGATCAGCTCTCGGTAGGCCTGATTGCTTTTTTCAGAGAGGACGTCCATAACCGGTTCGAGGGGGTGCGCTGTTTTCTCGCTCTTCCGCTGCCGGGCCATTGCGCTGGTAACACCGGCCATGAAGAGTTCGAGATTATAGACAGCGCTGATGCGGTTTGCATACTTCTGTGCAATGGTTTCGCCCTGTTCGGTAAAGCATATGCCGGCATTGAAGGAGCCATAAGGTTGCGCCTTGATAAAACGGTGTGTCGGGCCTGCACCACGACTGATGCTTCCGCCTCTGCCATGAAAAAACAGGATATCAGTTTCGCTTCGTTCGGCCGCATCTAGCAGTGCTTCCTGGGCCCGGTACAGCGTCCAGGTGCTTGCAAAAATACCACCATCCTTGTTGCTGTCGCTGTATCCGATCATCACCTCCTGAACTGCTCGCTTTTTTCCAGCGCTCTTTCTCTGGTATTCGATGCTTCTTTGCGTTACGGGATGGAGCAGGAACTCCTGGAGTATTGTCGGGCTTTTTTTCAAATCTTCAATGGTTTCAAAGAGCGGGACAACAGGAAGAATGCAGGCGTCTCCGTCACCCGACAGGCTCATCAGTCCAACTTCCCGGGCAAAGAGATAGACGACGAGAAGGTCAGAGGCATTTCGTGTCATGCTGACAATGAGGGAACCGATTCCATCGGTTCCGTACTCCTTGCTGTGGTTGAGCAGAACCTTGTAGCAGGCAAGCACGGCTTCGGCTTCATCACCAACGCTCATATCCGGGTGGGTAAAAGGGCGGGGTGACTGGAGTTCCCGGTCGAGGAATGCTCTTCTTTTGGGTTCATCCCACTCCAGAAAATCGTTGCCGTTCAGTCCGGAAGCGGTCATGAGCTGTGAAAGCGCAAGATCGTGGACGTGGCTGTTCTGACGGATATCAAGCGCGCCAAGATGGAAGCCGAAGGTTTGTACAATTCTGTAGACCGGCGCAACCTCCCTGTCGGCGATATGCTGCGCCCCGACGTCGAGGAGTGACTGCCGCAACAGCGAAAGATCTTTAAGGAGCTCATCAGCATTCCTGTAGCGGCTCGGTTCAACGTTTATCTGGTCGGATCCCGACGGCTCGGTTTCAAGCGGCAGAGAGGCGATCATGAGGTTAAGGAACTGGCGCCATGGTTCATGGCGGTTTCGTCCAATGGCATCAATGCTTGTCTCTCCCAGTTTCTGGCTGAGGCTTTCGATCCGAAGGAGAAGCTCTTTGCCCGGAGTCTGGAGTCTTTCGCTGAAACTTAATTTTGATGCAAGTTCCTTGAGGTGACGCTGCACAAGCGTCAGGGCGTTCCGGCGCATATCGGCAAGGGTCTCTTCGGTAACCCTGGCGGTGACGAGCGGGTGACCGTCACGGTCACCTCCTACCCAACTGCCGAAGCGGAGCCGGGGAAGGTTGCGGGGATCCGAAATGTTTGCGGTGTCGAACCCTGTGTCTCTCCATGCTTGCAGAAGTCGTTTGTCGAGCATCGGCAGCACTTCAGGAAAAATTTTGAAGAGGTAGTGAATAACATTCCGCCGTTCATCGGCAACTTCCGGTTTTTCGAA
This sequence comes from uncultured Chlorobiaceae bacterium, assembly GCA_903942355.1. Taxonomy (GTDB): domain Bacteria; phylum Bacteroidota; class Chlorobiia; order Chlorobiales; family Chlorobiaceae; genus Chlorobium. The sequence goes on from CAJAOR010000077.1 coordinate 8,420, forward strand.
GAGAATCTCTCCTGTTCTCCATAGCCGTTCCATGACCACCTTGATCTCATTGCGGATGTCGAGTTTTTCCAGTGGGGTCCACATCTGGTTCTCCCGTTGAACCAGAAGCAGGTAAAGCTGCCGGTGCTGTTCAAGCACGGTTTTGCGTTTTGCTTCGGTCGGATGTGCTGTCAGAACGGCATCTATGGAGACCTCAGGCAGCAGGTTGCAAATCTCGGCTTCTGAAATTCCCCGTTCCCTGAAACGAAGCAGGGTTCGTCCCCAGAGGCCGGTGAGATGTGCCAGTCCCTGTTCAGCTTCGAGCACCCGCCGGTTCTGGGCGGCGGAGTTTTCTTCAGCCATATTGAGCAGTTGAAAAAATATTGAAAATGCCTGAAGGGCGCGTTCGCTGTCAGGATAGCGCTCAAGAGACATACCGGCATTTTGCCAGGGCAGGTGCTCTGCAAGTTCATGCTCTCCAAGGTCGTGGAGTACCTCCTGAAAGCAGAGAAGAAGAAACATGAAATCACGTTCCGCTTTTTCAAAATCGATAACACTGCTCGTTGTGGTGATCATAAGACAAAAAAATTCCTTCTGTTATTGACTGGATATTTCGCTCTCCAGTATTCTAAAAAATCAACTGAGTTGCAAATGAGGGCGTTTTTTTACCCGCTTCAATCTCTACGGGTCCTATTCCCCGCCGCTTGCGGCGGGGAGTTTCATTCGCTATTGATGCATTTACCTGTGCTTTGCCCTGGAACTCTCCAAAATCCATTATTTGTTATGCGTGCCTACTCCTCTTTTAAGAGATCAGAAGTTTCCTCTTGCTGGCGACAAGCTTTTTAAGCTTTCTGTTTGCCGTCTTTACTATTTATGCTTATCTTACTTAATAATTTTTTGGGTAAGCCACTAAACCTAATTCATTACCAGACATGGACAACAAATCAAATGGTAAGCTTGCTGCTTTAGCGGTGGGCGGGGCTGTCTTGATGGGGGCTTCGTTTTTCGGGTTGTCGTTTTTGACCGGGTATAAGTTGCCGGCCGATACCCTCTCGCCGTTTTTGACGCCTTTACGCTCCTTTGCGGGCTGGATTTCGCTGATCTTGTTTGCCTCGCTGGTTATTATGGGTCTTGGTAAGATGTCGGCCAGAATTAGCGACAAGTGGTTTTTAAGTTTTCCGCTCAGCATTATTGCCATTGTTGCGTTGATGTTTGTCTCTCTCTGGTTAAGGCCTTCAGGATTGTTGATGTCAACAACCGGACGCACGACGACGCTTGACGGTAAATACATTCGTTCTATAGCTGAATTGAAAGCCTATCTTGAAAAGCCTGTTTTGTCTCCCGGTGTCCCTCTTGCTCCTCCCGGGTTTAATTTCAAGGCGGCACAGGATCTTTGGACAGCCAAATGCAACATCTGCCATACGCAGCTTTCCACAATGGATGCTCTCAAAAGCAAGTACAAAAAGACAGGCAAGATTGATATAGTTGTTAAAAGTATGGAAGCCAAAGCGGGTGGCATGATTACTCCGGCAGATGCTCTAACAATCGAGCAGTTCCTGAACCAGGGAACCATACCATAGAGATGATCGTTATCGGTGCAGGGATGATGAAATAATCATGCTGTTCCTTAACCAGATAACTTACGGATCTAACGTCATCACGTTTTTTGAGAAATGACAGTAAAAAGCCTCAGAGTGTTCCTCTGGGGCTTTTTTACGCTACCAATTCAGTTGCGGGCGCTATAGTTGACGGTGACGGTTTCGGTTATTCCGCCCCTTGCTTTCCATTCCGTTATCACGCTGAGCGATCTTGGCTGAAGCAGGGCAACAAGATCATCGAGGATTCTGTTGGTGATATTTTCATAAAAGATACCGGCGTTACGGAACTCGAAAAAATAGTATTTCAGCGATTTCAGCTCGATACAGCTTTTGTCGGGAACGTAGCGGATCGTAATGGTTCCAAAATCCGGCAGTCC
>CAJAOR010000078.1 GCA_903942355.1 uncultured Chlorobiaceae bacterium
GCAGGCCTGCTTTTTTGCCATATCCGGTGTGTTGCCTCGTGAAGAAGCAATTGAAAAAATCAAATCTTCGATCCGGTCGACCTACGGCAAGAAGGGTGATGATGTTGTCAATCAGAACATACAGGCTGTCGATGACACCCTTTCAAACCTGCATCCGGTCACTATCGGCACTATAGCTGACAGTTCCAAGAAACTCCGTGAGCCAATTGTTGGTGAGGCTCCTGATTTTGTCTGCAACGTTCTGGCAAAAATCATTACCGGTGAGGGCGACGACATTCCGGTCAGCGAACTGCCTGCCGATGGCACGTACCCGATTGGTACCGCTAAATTTGAGAAGCGCAACCTTGCGGATGAAATTCCAGTATGGGAATCTGATCTTTGTATCCAATGCGGCAAATGCTCTCTTGTATGTCCCCACGCAGCAATACGCGCAAAGGTCTATGATTCGAAATATCTGAAGAACACACCGCGCACCTTTAAAGCCGCTGAAGCAAAAGGCGCCGGTTGGGAAGGGATGAAGTATACCATCCAGATCGCACCTGAAGACTGTACCGGATGCGAACTCTGCGTCCATGTCTGTCCTGCAAGAGACAAAAAAAATCCAGAAAGAAAAGCTCTGAACATGCATGAGCAAAAATCACTTCGTGAAACTGAGGTTGACAACTGGAACCATTATCTCAATATTCCGGAATACGACAGAGCTAAAATCAACATCAAGCTGATCAAGGAACAGCAACTTCAAGAGCCGCTCTTCGAGTTTTCAGGCGCATGCTCAGGTTGCGGTGAAACCCCCTATATCAAGCTCATAACCCAGTTGTTTGGCGACCGGCTTGTCATAGGAAACGCTACGGGGTGTTCATCAATCTATGGAGGAAACCTTCCGACCACACCCTATACGACCAATGCCGATGGCCGTGGTCCGACATGGTCGAACTCGCTCTTTGAAGATACCGCTGAATTTTCGCTCGGCTTCCGGATTTCAATTGACAAACAGCGGGAGTACGCACTCGAGATTTTACAGAGAATCGGTTCCGATATCGGCGAGACACTCACAAAGGAGATACTTGAGGCAACGCAACTGACTGAGCCGGACATCTTTGAACAGAGAACACGGGTGGCTATACTGAAAGAGAAGCTCCGCCAGATGGATTCCTCAGAGGCAAAGAACCTACTCTCGGTAGCCGATATGCTTGTCAAAAAGAGTGTCTGGGCTGTCGGAGGGGACGGATGGGCCTATGATATTGGCTATGGCGGCGTTGACCATGTAACAGCCGGCGACAAAAACATAAACCTCCTGGTGCTTGATACCGAAGTTTATTCAAACACCGGCGGACAGGCATCGAAGGCTACGCCGAAAGCGGCGGTGGCGAAATTTGCGACTGCCGGCAGAACAGTAACAAAAAAAGATCTTGGCATGATTTCCATGACTTATGGAAATGCCTATGTTGCTTCCGTTGCCCTTGGTGCCCGCGATGACCAAACCCTGAAAGCCATCCTCGAAGCGGAGGCTTACGACGGTCCGTCAATCATCATAGCCTATTCACACTGTATTGCCCACGGCATCAACATGACTACCGCGCTTGACAATCAGAAGGCTGCGGTTGATTCAGGACACTGGCTTCTTTACCGGTACAATCCTGACCGCTTGCTCGAAGGAAAAAATCCGCTGATGCTTGATTCAAAAAAGCCAAAAATACCGGTTGCCCAGTTCCTTGATATGGAAAACCGATTCCGGATGCTCAAGAAGAGCCATCCGGCTCATGCAAAAGAGTACTACGCAGCAATCCAAAAAGAGGTTGATGCACGGTGGGCCAAGTACGAATATCTTGCAGCGCGCACCTTTGATGAAATCAAATAACACCTTTATCCTGAAAAAAAAACGGCGGATCATCCGCCGTTTTTTTTTATCCATGCTGCAACATCCCCTACATGGAAAAGGCCTATTTCGCCTTAAGATGCCGCGATTTTTCCTTCATTTCAAGCGACTTTACCGTGTTTCCAAGTTTCTCGTACACGTGACCGAGATGACCCGCTATTTCAGCCTCAAAAGGATTAAGCTCCATTGCTTTTTCCAGGACTTCCCGTGCATGCTGGTACTCCCCCATCCTGAACAGCACCCAGCCAAGCGTATCAAGATAACCGGCATTGGCGGGTTCAGCAGCGACGGCCTTCATGGCAAGCTCTCTGGCAAGCGGCAACTCTTTTCCCTGTTGAGCGAGCACATAGGCAAGATTGTTCATCATCAAAATATTATCTGGCACAAGCAGAAGAATCGTCTCATAGAGAGAGATACTTTTCTCACCGTAACCAAGCGCATCATAACAAAAGGCAAGAGTGGTGCATGCCTGGAGATAAAGTTTTTTTTCCTTTTGTGCCTGTTTTGACCGAACCACAGGTTCAAGCAGCAATGCTGCTTTTTTGATCTTGCCTGTCTGAAAAAGCAATTCGCTCTCCAGCACCTTAAGCCTCAAGGTCATGGCTGGAAACCTCTTTTTAGCCTTCAAGAGCGCCTTACCTGCTTCCAGGAACTCTTTCTGGATAAGAGAGGCCGTTATAAACTCCTCCCATATTTCAACAGCACCGGGCTCCAGAAGAAGGGCCCTCCTGAAATCGATTGCTGCTGCCGCTACATCTTGCTTCTGCATATAAGCGATACCACGGAGCGCATAAACATGCCCAATGCCTGGATGTCGCCGTATTATTTCATCAATCATGACCAAGGTAGGTTCTGAAAAAGAGCTCTCTCTGGATGAACGCACAAGAAAAAGCCTGGCAAAATCGATCTTTTGCCGAAGGCTTACCTGATTGGTATCGAAAAAACGGTTTAGATCGTCCAGAAAAGCAGGATGGTTACCTGATTGGACGGAGACCTCGAACAACGCCAGCCAGCCTGGAATAAAGCCGGGATTCTCCTTGAGAAGCTCCCGGAACGTTCTTGATGATAAATCGTATTGTTTTGTCTGCAGATAAAGTTCACCGAGGGTGAGACGCAACTTATCTTTGCCGTCACCATGCCTGACGAGGGCAGTCAACGTCCCAATTGCATCCTGATAATGGGTCAGCTTAATTTGCAGAAGCAGCATCTGTATGAGGGTTGCTTCGTCCTTCGGATCAAGCGCCAGCATTTCCTGTAAGACCGCAAGGGCTTTTTCTGGCTGATCGGCTAAGATATATTCAACAACAAGATTGGAAAGCGGTTCCGCGCTACCCGGTTCCATCACGGAAAGCTTCCGGTAAAGATCAGCACCCCGCCCATAATCATGCATCTGATGAGCAAGAGCAGCAAGGAAACCGGCATAATACTTGTTGCCTGAATTGAGTACAACACTTTGTTCGCTGTACCTTCGGGCAGAGTCAAGAACACCAAGGCCTGCCCAAGCTTTCGAGAGGGCATAATGAATGGCTGCATTTTCGGGTTGCACCTTCAGGAGCTTCCCGTAACGCTCTACAGCTCCAGAATACTCCCCTTTTGCACATTGCAGTGAAGCAGAAACAAAATCTCTTTTGGAGACTTCAGCAAGAGAATCTGGCTCCCTGCTTCCGGAAAGTACCGGCACCGAAGAGGAACATGACGACAGAAAAAAAAGAGCGGCAAGCAGAGCCGTAAACAGAAAGGAGCCAAAACTGACCCGATAATTTCGGGATGCCGGCAATTCAGCTATTCGGCTTCGTATCGAACAAGGGACATTCATGAATTTCAGAACCAGTTGAAAAGCGTACAAGCGCCTGTCGGGTCGCAACCCGACCCCTTGTCGTTCTTGTCAAATAACCAGCCTGGATAAGGTATGGCTCGTAAACCTCTTCAATGGTGTCCTGCTCTTCCCCCACCGAGACGGCAAGAGAGGCAATCCCGACCGGGCCACCGTTAAACTTGTTGACAATAGTCTCCATGATTTTTTTATCCATATCATCAAGACCCTCCTCATCAATTTCAAGACAATCAAGGGTCTTGATAGCAATGGCACGGTTTATCAGCTCAATGCCGTCAACCTGTGCAAAATCACGGGCACGCCGGAGCAATCGGTTGGCAATTCGGGGAGTACCTCTTGAGCGTCCGGCAATTTCCGTTGCCGCTTCAGCATCGATACCAATACCCAGAATACCGGAGGCCCTGATGATAATCCCTTCAAGAAGTTCCGGTGCATAGTAGTCAAAGCGACTGTTTATGCCGAATCGTGCCCGGAGTGGAGAGGTCAAAAGACCGGAACGGGTGGTTGCCCCGACAAGGGTAAAGGGCTCAATTCGCAGTTGAACCGCCCTTGCAGAGGGACCGCTGTCGAGCATAATATCGATACGGAAATCTTCCATGGCAGAATAGAGATACTCCTCCACGGTCGGGGGCATTCGGTGAATTTCGTCAATAAAGAGCACATCACCCTTCTGCAGACCCGTCAGCAGTCCCGCAAGATTTCCTGCCTTGTCGAGCAGCGGACCTGAGGTCGATTTGATGCTGCTCCCCATTTCAGATGCAATAATGTAGGCAAGCGTCGTTTTTCCAAGCCCCGGAGGGCCAGACAGCAGAACATGGTCCAACGCTTCCCCGCGCATTTTGGCGGCCGATATAAAAACTTTCAAATTATCAGTAAGCCTTTGCTGGCCCGCAAAAGCATCCATACGGAGCGGCCGTATCTGTTCCTCGATCCTCGTTTCAGCGGCATCAGGAGGCGTATTGAGCAGTTCTATTCTCAAACAGAAAAGATTACAAGTGGAACGGCAAGAGCCGTCAAAGCTTTATTCGCGGATCAGCAACAGCGTAGAGGACATCGGCAAAAAGATTGCCAAGCACAATCAGCGAACCGGAAACAAAGGTATTGGCAATAATGAGCGGGTAATCTCTTGCAAAAATTGCCTCTACCGTTACCCTTCCCATACCTGGAAAAGCAAAAATCACCTCAATAAACAACGCTCCGCTGAAAATAAAAGGCAGTGAACTACCCATAAGCGTAATCACCGGCAGGAGAGCATTTCGAAGGGCATGCTTGAAAATAACCACCTTTTCCGGCAATCCCTTGGCCCTTGCGGTGCGGATATAGTCCTGCCGGATCACTTCGAGCATGCTGCCCCTGACATAACGGGCAATACCTGCAGCACCGTTGATGCTGAGTACCGTAACCGGCAGAACAAGATGCCATAACCGGTCAAGCACAAAACCCAGGGGGCCGAAGCCCTCCGCACCAATCTCGTTCAGACCCGAAGCCGGAAAAAGGGGATACTTCAGTGCAAAAAGAATAATCATCATCAAGGCAAACCAGAATTCTGGCATCGAATAAAAGAAGAGGGCCGTCACGGTCAAAAAGCGATCGAGAAAACTGTTCTGTCGAACTGCCGAAATAATGCCGATAAGAATGCCGAAGGTAAAATTTGCGATAAGGGTCAGCCCGGCAATCGTCACGGTTATCGGCAGCGCTTCGGCAATAACATCGAAAACCGGCTGCTGGGCACGACTGAAACTGCGACCGAAATCACCCTGCAAAACATTGGCCAGCCATTTGACATACTGTACTGGTACGGGATCGTTCAAGCCATACTGCGCCCTGATCTGTTCGGCAACATTCGGACTTATCCCCGGCTGAATAAAAAACGCCGCTGGATCGCCCGGAGCAAGCCTGATAATGAAGAAGGTCAGGGTAAGCACCCCGAAAACAAGCGGAACGGCAATCAAAAGCCGTTTAAGAATGTAAATCAGCATTATATAATAATCTCTTGCACAGAAGAAGCTAAAAAACTCATTCTACATACGTTTTGGAGACTGAAAAGACTTCAAAGACTGCACCAGCTTCAACAAAACTTGGCGAATTTGAAAAGAATTCCGTTTTTCAAACCCTTTTGTATACTCCGGGAATGCTTGGAAAGATAAAAGATAAACAGAGAAACCGGGCTAATATTTTATTGACGGGTGAATATTTTTGTTCTCTATGCAAATACCTTCACTTTTCAAGAAGTCTTATCAACCGAAGGTATCAAGGCCCATGCCTCCAAGCATCAGGCTTTGAGTTTTGGGGCTGAAGCTATTGGCAGGGCAAAAAAACCGAAAGCCCCGGAACTGAGTGTAATGAATCGCGACAAGGTTAATTTGACGGATAAAGAGTCACGGTTCATATCGGTATCGGGCAGTGGAGACAAAATCTGAAACTCGATTCTGGTTTACCAAATATGATCAAGACTTGTTTTATTATCGGTTAAGTGGGGGAAACCCTGCAAGCATTTTCGTGACGGCACCGTCTATGTCCTGTTGCATCTCTTTGCCGGTATCATAATGTTTCAAGATACCCTGAGCAATGCCACGCCATGCCAGTTCATTGCTTTTCTGGTCCATAACGTCGATAACCAACGTGCCTTCTTCATAATAGGTTACGTAAGGTCCCCACCAGTAAGGGTCATAAATGCCAAGCCTGTTATGGCCAAACCTGTTATGGTAATAACCGTGGTGATAGGAGAAGTCCATCGGAGGGTAATTATACCTTTCACGTTCTTGTACACCTGCATAAACGGACAGGGTGAAATCAACTGGCCCGTTATTATTCAGCACGTATCCTTTTGTTGCCAACTCTCTGTCAACTGCGTTTTTAATGCGTTTTAAAACCAGAGGATTACTTGCAAGAACGTTACTGCTGCTTTTCGCAATGGGATCATCTGCCCAATGATAGATTTTATAACTGGCGAAAGGAAAGCTGTTGTCGTAGTCTGTTACAACCGAGTAAGTGGAACACCCTGCCAATATCAGCAGGGTCATCATCAGTAAAATCCAGGATGGTACTCTCATGGTTCGCCCTCCTCAAAATTGTTGTTCTATCTCGGTATGCTGAAGCTATCCTGAATACCGTTTTTCGATAGCAGCACTTGCCATAATTGGTTCGTTCTCGACCTGAACCCACCGGTACAGCTCAGCAGGTAGTATCGCCACATGCGTTGAAACTCTTCGTTGTATCGGGGTTGAAGCAATGACCACTTGTTTTCGATGTTCTCATACCACGCCAATAGGGTCCGGGCGTAATCGTCATGGGTAAAGACATGCCAGTCCTCCAGCGTAAAGAGCTCTTCATAGCCCGAGGTGATTTGGCTCGCTGAAGGAATATTTGCATTCGGAAAGATGTATTTGTTGGCCCATGGCTCAACACTGGTGGTTGAATTGTTTCCCCCGATGGTGTGCAACAGGGTCAAGCCGTCCTCTTTCAGGCATTGGTGGACAATTTTGAAATAGGCCCGATAATTCTTGGCGCCAACGTGTTCAAACATTCCAATGGAATAGACCCTGTCGAAGGAGTCGTGCAGCTTCCGGTAGTCTGTAACTTCGATGGTAACCGGGTAACCTGAGCAGTATTCCCGAGCAATGGCAGCCTGTTCTGTTGACACCGTTACTCCATGTACCGATACCCCGTAGTGTTCAGCAGCAAATTGTGCAGCACCACCCCACCCGCATCCGATATCAAGCACCCTCATTCCAGCTTTAAGCTGCAACTTCTGAAAAATCAGGTGGAGTTTCTTTTCCTGTGCTTCCTCAAGGTTTTTGGCCTCTTTCCAGTAGCCACAACTGTAAAGCATCCGCTTGTCCAGCATTGCTTTAAACAGGTCGTTGCCAATATTGTAATGTTTTTCTGCCACCCTGAAGGCTCTTGAAGGACGCTGCATATTGTAGAGCTTGCTGATCACCTTGCCAAACAGCATTACAGGAGGAGAAACTTTATCCTCTGCTCTGGAACTGATGATCCGGTAAAAAAACTCATCAAGCCGTTCACAGTCCCACCAACCTTCCATATATGCCTCACCCAAACCAAGGTTTCCTTGAGTTATAGCGCGACGGTAGAGTTCCGGCCTATGGACATGGATGTCACACTGCCGATTACCTCCTATTTTGATATCGGCATCATCAAGGATGCGTTCAAGCTGCTTTTTATAAACACTGTCCAGCATAGCGCAATGATTCAGTATTCATGAACAAGTCAATATGAAGCTGGGTTGACCATTTTTTTGCCCCCTGGTACCGTTCAACTCCGTCGTCAAGGGAACTGAAACAAATATACTCATATTTCACAGATAACAGCAACAGAGAGAAATCACTAGACTGTGTACAGGCAATAATGGCAGGCGATACCGTCAACGGGGCTCTTGACAGATTGGTTCCCTTCAATCGTGACCAGGATAGGCCAGCGACCATACCAAAGCAACAATCCAGCCAATACCGGTCCATCCGAGAAGGATATTCAAAGTCAGGATCGCCACTTTACTGTGATGTGCTCGCAAGAAAGCCACAACGGCTGGAATGAAATATACTGCCCAGGACAATACCATTACCAGATAGAATACCACCGGGGAGGAATTAGACCAGTACCAAGAATAAAATTGATTCATCATATAACTGCTGCTTTTAAAGTTCGCCAAAACGGCTTAGCGCCCTATTATTTGGGGTGTCGCGAACAGACTCGCTCTATAAAATATGCTGTCAGTTTCTGTTATTGACTTGCGCATCAATAGCAAGGTCCATCTGCTCCTTTAACTGTCTCAACCGCTCAGCCGCATATTGATCACCTAAGGCTTCCTGCAGCCTCAATATCGCGCTTTTGGCATAAAAACCGCCGTTAGGTTCCAAGTGCCTGCGTTTTTCGGTCACTCCGATTTCAATGCTTGCAATTTCTGCTACTTCTACGATCTCGTCTGAAAGTGCCGGATCTTTTCGTATCACGATCAGGGCCTGATAGGCCTCTTTGTACTGCCCTGCCTCGATCTGGTCAATAATACTTTGCAGTTGTGTGTTCATCGGCATAAGATGTTATAGCGCAACATTAGCTGAAGGACGCAGCCTCCAGTCGTCAATATTGTAAAATGTTCCGGAAATATTGAGTTCATCGCCTTCAATCCTTCTGTTGAAACCCTGGGTCTCCTTGATCCAGTAGAGGAAGGTGATCGGCTGATCCCGGTGAAGAATTTCCTGATACTCAAGCCAGTAAGGTCTTGCGCCAACAGGATCCATTTTCTGCTTGGCAAGATTACAAAGCTCATCAACTCGAGGATTCTGGTAACCGGTAAAATTAAAACGGCTCTTTTTGAGATCGGAGCCCCAGACATCAAGAGGATCTATTTCCAGCCCGATCGACCAGCCAGCCATCCATGCATCAAGTTTTCTTTGCTGGAGGCTCTCAAAAAAGACATTGGATTCCTGGACTTCAAGCTTGCAGTCGATACCGATTGAACGAAGGTTCTGCTGAATAATGACCGTAGCATAGTTTCTTCTCGCATTGCCCGCATTGGTATAGAGCACAAAACTAAACTTTTTGCCCTGTTTCTGCAGAATACCATCCGGCCCCGGCAACCAGCCCTCCGCCCTGAGAAGGGCGGACGCAACTGCCGGATTGAAGGCATGAGGCACAATCCGATCATTATAGGCCCACTTCAGTGACGGTGAAATATCGGTATTACAGATCACGCCATACTGCTTCAGATAGCCATCAATGATGGCTTCGCGGTCAATAGCCTCGGTCAGGGCAAGGCGTACCCGAGCAGAACCAAACAGGGGATGAGGCTTAATCTTGCCGGTTTTATGGTACTCATTCTGGTCAATATTTGACCATCCGACATAGTCATAAACCCTCAGCCCAACTGTTTTGATTGCAATCTGACTGTTGGCTTTCAGGAGTGAAGTAAAATCCTCTGGCTTGATATTTTCAACCACATCCACCGCACCGGTCTGAAGCTGCGCGAGCCTGACGGTATAGTCAGGTACGACCCTGAAGGTAATCAGCGGAATAGTGCCCGGCTTCGGAAGGTTGGAGCTTTTGCTTGATGCCAGAACAATTTCCTGCTGCTGCTGCCAGATCTTGAGCTTGTAGGGGCCTGTGCCTAGCGGCTCAAGATTGAGCGGAGAGTGACGGAACTCATCAGGCTTGACATTTTTCCACTGGTGGGCCGGAAGGGGTGTCAGTGATGTATGGTAGAGTGCAAGATGTTCAGGAACGGGCTTGTAAAACCTGAAGACAAGCGTTGTGTCGTTTGGCGTCTCAATGGCTTTATCAAAATCAACCTTCCCCTTGTCGGCACCGATCAGCTCTGCGAGGTACTGCTGTCGGGCACTGGCTATCACTGGATTACCGTATAACTGGTAAGAAAACTTGAAATCACCTGATACCACACGTTTTCCGTCATTCCAGAATGCATCGCTTCTGAGAATGTAGGTAATGGATCGCTGGTCTTCCGACATTTGCCAGCTCTTTGCAAGAGCGCTCTTTGGAGTTTTTTTCCCTTGACCCGGCGTTATTTCCCGCAGTTTTTTTTCAAGGGCCATGTAATTCATAAGCCCGCTGGTGGTATCAAACTCACTCTGCAGCAGAGACGGATAGATAAGACCGAGAATATTTCCTGATGTAACCGTACTTGCCAGTACCGGATTAAGATAGTCAGCATCACCGAGCATGGCAATAACAAGGGTAGAATCCATGGCTGCCCTGCTCTTGCCAGCATCTCCGCCTCTCCCGTTGTGACTACGGCAGGAAGAGAGTGTGAGCACAACGAGCAGCAGATAAGCCACAAGCCTGCCTGTTGCGGAAAAGCTCTTTGCACATTGTTCAGTCATCACTATCCTCCTCTGTCTTCTCAGAGTTAATCACATTATTTATCCGACTGGTCAGTGCTTCGGCAGCAACGTAATTGGAGTATCGCTTCAAAAGGAAATTAAGGGCAACCACCTCAATGATTACGGTAATGTTCTTGCCGGGAAAGATAGGCAATTCCACCAGCGGAACGTCAACACCGAGAATCTTTCTGAATTTGGTATCCAATCCGAGCCGTTCATAGGCAATCTCCTTGTTCCATTCAAGCAGCTCTACAACAACCTGTACCTCCTTGATATCACGAATAGCCCTGATACCGAAGTTCGCCTTAACGTCCACAACGCCAAGACCCCGGATTTCCATGAAATGGTCGATAATATTGTTTCTTTTGGCATTGAGCATCATCGACTCCCCTTTCCGATGGATAACGACGACATCGTCCGCTACCAGACCGTGCCCCCTTTCAACCAGATCGAGCGCAATCTCGGATTTTCCAAGACCGCTCTTACCGGTGAGCAGCACCCCAACACCGTAGACATCGACCATCGAGCCGTGATATTGCTGATAGAGCGAAAACTGGTCGTCAAGAAACCCGGTGACCAGATAGATCGTTTTCGTTGAAGAGTGACGGGTTATATAAACCGGAATGCCAGCATTGGTCGCCATATCGAGCAGATCCTGAGGCAATTTGTTGTTGCTGGTCAGGATAATGCATGGCATTTTAAATCGGACAAGATTCTCAAACACCCGATTTCTCTCCCGCTCCTCAAGGTGGTTTAAAAACCTTGTTTCCGTATTTCCGATGATCTGTACCCTTTTATAGGTAAACAGATTGGTAAAGCCAGCCAATGCAAGTCCCGGGCGATGAAGATCACGTTCAAAAATCCGTCGTTTCTGTTCATCGACATTGTTCAGACGCCGTAATTTGATATCGTGCTTTTTGCCGATCGTATTAAAAAAATAGGCGACCGTTATTGATCGCTTTTTTAATCCTTTTTGATCAAGATTCATGGCTTCCGGCAATAGGGATGAAAATAAACCCAAGGAAATCAGAAGAGCGTTTTTCAGTGCCGCACCGCTGACTTCCTCGGCCAGGCTGTTATTGCAATTTTTCCTTGTACTTTTTAAGCTGCCGGCTCAATGCATCGACACAAACATCGATGGCCTGTTCATAGTTTGTTCCGCCCTCATTTGCAACAAGAACATTATGGGGTACATGTACCGTTATCTCAGCA
>CAJAOR010000079.1 GCA_903942355.1 uncultured Chlorobiaceae bacterium
ATACCATGAGCACCAGCAAGGATTACCTGCCGAACAGCGATGCACTTTACGACAGGGTGATTGCAGCACTTGAGACCGTACGCCCTTATTTGCAGGTTGATGGAGGGGATTGCCAGCTTATCGGCATTACCAAAGAGATGACCGTCGATGTAAAACTGCTTGGCGCATGCGGTTCATGCCCCATGAGCACCCTGACCCTTCGTGCCGGTGTCGAACAGGCGATCAAAAAAGCAGTTCCGGAAATTGTACGCGTTGAATCCGTTTAATCAACTCAGCCGTCCAGATTTCTCAATAAAAGTTCCAGGGAGTCTTCATTGTTAATGAGGACTTCCCTTGCTCTGCTTCCGTCTGCCTCACTGACAATCCCGCTGAATTCGAGCTGGTCCATAACCCGCCCCGCGCGGCTGAATCCCAGCCGGAGACGCCGTTGCAGCAGCGAAACACTCGCCTGCTGATGGGTCACCACCAATCGTGCTGCATCCTCAAACATCGCGTCCCTCCCCTCTCTTTCCGAATTCCCCGACGACTGCATGCCGTTGCCCCTTGGCAAATCCGGCGCGGGAAGCACATACATCGTCTTCAGGGCATGCTGCGACCCGATAAAGGAGGTAATCTCTTCAACCTCACCCGAAGAGACATAGGGCCCCTGAATACGCATTGATTTCGGCTGGTTTGACGGCTGATAGAGCATATCACCGTTGCCAAGCAACTGTTCAGCCCCGGAGCCGTCAAGAATGGTGCGAGAATCAACCCTGCTTGCCACCTGGAAGGCTATCCTGGCTGGAAAGTTAGCCTTGATAATACCCGTAATGACATCGACTGAAGGACGCTGGGTTGCCACAATCAGGTGAATACCTACCGCTCGGGCAAGCTGTGCAATCCTGATGATCGGCTCTTCAACCTCACGCCCTGCCGTAATCATAAGATCAGCAAGTTCATCAATAACCACGACAATGTAAGGCAAGGCCTCCTCGGGAATACGCCGGTTATGATCGCCGATATTGCGGACACCTGCTTTCTCAAGGGTTTCATACCGGAGCTCCATCTCTTTGACAACGCACCTCAACGCATAGACCGCTTTCTGCGGATCAGTGATAATCTGCTCGTCGATACCGGGGAAACGCATGAGAAAATGGTTTTTCAGATGCTGGTACTGAAAAAGCTCCACCCTTTTTGGATCAATCAGCACAAACTTGACCTTGTCGGGACTGCATGCATAAAGCAGGCTCGAGATAATGACATTGATACAGACCGACTTTCCTGCTCCGGTCGCACCGGCAATCAGGAGATGCGGCATCGTGGCCAGATCGGCAATATAGACCTCATTGGTGATGGTTTTGCCGAGCACAATCGGCAGCATCATCGTGCTGTTCTTGAATTTTTCAACCTGGAGCACCGAACGCAGCCAGACCGTTTTTGGCTTGCCGTTGGGAATCTCCACACCAACAGCATTCTTTCCCGGAATAGGGGCAATGATTCGGATTCCTCTTGCCGAGAGCGCCATGGCGAGATCATTTTCAAGGGATTTGACCCGGCTGACCTTGACATCCGGCTCAAGCTCCAACTCAAAGAGGGTGACACGGGGGCCGACGGTGGTTGCAATCCTCTTTACCTCAATCTTGTAGATCTTAAGTTTCTCAAGCAGTTTGCGCTTGCTTTCGGCCAGATGGTGCTCATCAATCTGATCATTGTCATCAGGCACTTTTTCAAGAAGGTCGATCGACGGAAAACGGTAGGGTTCACGGTCCTTGGTCTGCACTTTCAGACGGCGCTCGTCAAGATCTGCCGCTTTTTCATGGACAGTCTGGTTAACAATCATTTCAGGTTCTCCAGGCGCATCAGGCAACATCACCAATGGAGCGGTCTCAACAACAGCGGAATCGGGCAGAGGTCCCTCCTCCGGCTGAAAAAGCTCAGACTGCATCGTAGCGACCGTTGCAACCGAATTTCCGGATTCCAATGGTTTCAGTTTCGATTTCTCTTTGAGCGCCTGTTGCTTCCACTCCTCATTTTTCTGAGCCAGTTTTTTCTGTTCCTCCCTTTCCTGCTCTTTCTTTTTCTCTTTCAGCTTCCGTAGTTCAGCTTTTTTTTTTCGACTCTCAGCACGCTTTACCCTGAAAGCAGCTAACAGAACCGTGCTCCTTTTTATAATCGACAGCACGATTCCCATACCGATGACAAAAAGCTCCCGTCCCATATAGACGGTCAACACCAGCGCAATAGCACCAAGAAGAACCCATGCACCGGTAAAACCGATAACGGTGGAAAGCAGCGCGGCAATCATCCGGCCAACCGCTCCCGCCCAATTGTCACTGAACCCGGCTGAAGTAAGGCCAAAAATGGTCGCGACATCGACAGAAACCGCTACACTGTACAGAAAAAACAGCAGTACCGGTTTAAGACTTTTGGCACGAAAAAGTGACCAGCCCAGAAACAAGCCCGCCGTTACCGGCAGAATAACCGGATAACCGAGAAATGATCGGATAAAGAAGGCAGAAAGCCTTGCGCCAAGCAAGCCAAACGGATTGTGGATACTTTCAGCCGCATCACCGGCTGCCTTGCTGAAAATATCCTGCCACGCAAGCGCTCCAAAAGAGGCCTCATCATCCGGATGAAAACTCAGAAGAGCGCTGATCAAAAAAAGAGAGAACAATATGATTGCAATCCCGGCGATCTCTTTTTTCAATGATTTCATTTCCAGAGAACTCTGCTTGACACCTTTGTTGATTTTTTTCATTTTCACCTGTACAATCACTCCCGTGATACCTTATTGCGTTCAGCCCAAAGAGGTTGTTACAAACGGCAGGCTCCTGATCGCCCCCGTATGGAAGTTCCCGCGAACCTCGACCAGAATGGGAGTCCCCGGAATGAGATACTCGCGCACAACATTGCAGGTCCCTACAGGCTCCTGGAGTGTCGGCGAAAGAGTGCCGCTGCACACCCAGCCAATCTCCTGGCGGTCGGTGTTGTAAACCTTGTAATGCTGGCGCGGAAGAACGCGACCGTCAAGACTGAAACCCCCAACTCCCCGCTTCAAATTGCACTCAACCTGCTGGCAAGCCTCCTTGCCGATAAAATGACCTTTACCCATTTTCACGACCCATTTCAGCCGAGCCTCAAGCGGATTGGTATCCTGATCAATCTCATGACCATAGAGTGAATAACCCATCTCAAGTCGAAGCGTGTCGCGTGCGCCAAGTCCAATAGGCTGAATACCGCTCTCCTTACCCGCTTCAACCAAGGCTTCCCATAACGGCAGAGCCATCTCATTCGGCAAACAGATCTCCACTCCCTTTTCGCCGGTATAGCCGGTTCGTGCAATGATCACTTCTGAGTCCTGGAACAGCACTTTACGAAACTGGAATGAGCCAAGAGCCTCAAGGTCAAGGAGAGGAAAAACAGTTGAAAGAATATTCAGGGCAAGCGGACCCTGCAGCGCAATCAGGGAGAGTCGGTCGGTATGATCCTCAAGCTCAACTCCTTCAAAATCTTTTATATGCTGCTGCAACCACTCAAAATCTTTCGGAGCGTTGCTCGCATTGACAATAAGAAAAAATGTTTCCGCATCAATACGGTAGATAATCAGATCATCGACAATACCTCCATGAGGGTAAAGCATGAGATTGTACTGCGCCTGACCGTCTCCCGCCTTGTCAAGATCGTTGGTTGTCATGAACTGGAGAAACTCCTTTGCCCGTGCACCCTTGACATAAAAGTTACCCATATGCGATACATCAAAAAGCCCGGCCGCACTACGAACAGCATTATGCTCAACAATAATTCCCTTGTACTGAACCGGCATCAGATAGCCACCGAAATCGATAATTTTTGCTCCCGCCTGTTCATGCCAAGAGTACAATGCTGTTTTTTTCATAACGACCCTACACTAAAGTTATTGAGCGGATTTACAACTGACTGTAAAAAAACATTTAAACAGGAAAATCAAAGCTTTTTTTCCTCGGGAAGTGACATTTGTCATAGAAGGGCATCCATTTTGCACACCAAATATCAACAGCACACTCACCTTCCCTTGCCAAAAATGATCGAGTTGTCAAGTTCATTGCGATTCTCAGGCTTCAGGGGGAAATGAGCTGCAAGAATTTCGGCGCACCGGTCAACTGCAGTCGCAATTGCTGCAACATGCCCTTTGCTTTTGATACCGGAAACAATGGTATCGACAATCTCCTGCCAGACATTCTGATCAACTTTAGCGTTAATGCCTTGATCTGCAATCACTCGAACGCTGCGTTCAAAGAGGGAGATATAGATGAGAATGCCGGTATGATCAACAGTCAGGTTGATATTCCTGTGATAAAACGAGTTGATGGCTGCCTCTTCAACCTCTTCCTTCATGTCCGAGGCTTTGACGAAAAGGCGTTTGAGTGTATTGACCCGTTTTATCAGTTCATGAAGCACAATGAACGACAGACCAAAAATCTCAAGAAAGAACCACATGCTCTCCTGGCCGGCAACCAGCGCCACTGCAATACCAAAAAGAACTGCCAACAGCGAACTGCCGATCATGCTTGCGAGAGGATAGTGATAGCTGGAAGGAACCACCATGACAACGATCTCTCCCGAAGTGCGTTTTTCCGCCTCCGCTATTCGCGCCTCAATCTGAAGCCGCTCGCCCGCTGCAAGAAATTGTTCTGCTGGATCACTCATCTTGAACTTATTTTTATGTGGCATTTACCAATCACCTGACGCTCCACCGCCACCAAAACCACCGCCGCCGCCACCGAAGCCTCCTCCTCCACCGCCTCCAAAACCGCCGCCGCCTCCAAAAAATCCTCCTCCAAGACCGCCATTGGCCATCGGGCCGCCTCTGTGGCCGCGGAATATCTGGCTTATAAGGTAGATGAAGAAGAATATGATAAACAAGAGGGGAAACGAAGGCTTTTTGCCGTTCTGTTGAGGCTTGGCCTTGTACTCTCCATGAACCGCAGCAATAATCGATGAAACCCCCTGAGTGAATCCTGCGTCGAACTGGTTGGCCTTAAAAGCAGGAGCAATCTCGTCACGGACAATTCTCCCGGCAAGAAGATCCGTCAAACTGCCTTCCAGACCGTAGCCAACCTCAATGCGCACCTTGTGGTCATCCCGGGAGACAATGAGCAACACACCGTTATCAGAGCCTTTATGGCCTATCTTCCATGCCTCGGCCACCCGTATCGAAAAATTCTCGACCGGTTCGCCTTTCAGGGAGGGAATGGTCAAAATAACTATCTGCGTTGACTCGGCCGTCTCAAACTGCTGAAGCCTGGTCTCAAGCTCCGCCTTCACCGGTGGGGATATCATCGCACCATAATCGTTGACCCGTCCTGAAAGCGCCGGGACGTCTATTGCCATAAGGCTTCTGAGCGGCACAAACTGAAGCAGTGCGACCAGCAAAAAAAGCGCCACCCTCAGGCTGGATCTCTGTAATAAATTCATAACCGGTTACCGTATCAAAATTTAACCATAGGCACCGTCTTGGCGGCTTCATCGGCCTTGAAATACTCCTTGGCTTTCAGTTTCAGCAGCATACTGTTGGTAATTGAGTCCGGAAACTTCCTGATTGAGAAGTTGAAGACCTGTACGGCCTCGTTATAGCGCTGACGGGCAACGCTGATGCGGTTTTCAGTACCCTCAAGCTGATTCTGGAGATCACGGAAGTTCTGGTTGGCCTTCAGTTCAGGATACCGTTCTACCGCCACAAGCAAGCGCGACAGGCTCGAGGAGAGTCCCCCTTGGGCACTGGTGAACTTTGCCATCGCCGCCGGATCGCTGAGCATGGCAGGAGTAAGCTGAATGGAACTCGCTTTTGACCTCGCTTCAACCACCGCCGTCAGGGTCTCCTTTTCAAAATTTGCCGCCCCCTTGACAGTTGCAACAAGATTTGGCACCAAGTCGGCCCTGCGCTGCAACTGGGACTCAAGATTACCCCATGAACTGTTGACAGCCTCTTCATTCTGCTGAATGCTGTTGTATCCGCACCCCGAAAGAGTGCTGAAAAAAAGAAAAAATGCTACAAGTCTTGCCATCGTCACCTTCATATCGCTCTCCTCGCTCTGGTTTATGCTGTTGTGTTCTGTCAGTAAAAAACAATATAAAAAATATCGATCGATCATTACAGGGTTGCAACCCTTAGCACAAGGTTACTCCCTGCACTTCTGCCAATACGCCCTCAGCTTATAAGACGTTCAACCGTAAATATTCCCTGAACTTTTTTCAGCTTGTCCATCAGGGTATTCAGCTTTTCAGCATTGCGAACATAAACTATCATGGTGCCGACAAACATCCCGTCGTGGGCATTCAGCGAAATAGTGCGGATATTGGTATCGAATTTGGAAATGACCGTCGTGAGCTGGTTCATGATGCCCAGGCGATCTTCACCGACAATCTTGATGCCGGCAAGAAAATCGGTCTCAACTTTCCGGTTCCACGACACCGAGACAATCCGCTCGCTTTTCAGCAGATTCTCATTACTGACATTGATGCAGTTTTTGCGGTGAATCTTGACACCTTCAGCAGTAACAAACCCGATCACATCATCACCGGGAACAGGCTGGCAACAGTTCGCATAGGCATAGGCGATATTGTTCATGCCGGCAATAACAACCTCGTCTTTATTTGAAGGGAAACCATCCTGATCCCTCTCCTGCCGGGCTATCTGCAGATAATCCTCTACTTCGCGAGCTTCGTCAGCCAAGGTTTTCGCCGTTGATTCCTCTTTTCGGGAACTGGTCACCCGCTCAATGACCTCTTCACCGTCAATCTGCTGGCTGGCAAGAGCACTGAAAAAATCGGCCGGAGTTTTAAGGCCATATTTTTTCACCTGCTGAATGATATCACTGTCCGAAAAAAGCCTTTTTGTGCCTGAAACCATTTTATCCCACATGCCCCGGCCTTTCTCGACCTGCAAGCGCCGTTCCTCATTGATGGCTGATCGTATTTTCAGCTTGGCACGCTGGGTGATGACTATTTTCAGCCAGTCCGATTTCGGCTTCTGGTTTTTTGAGGTAATGATCTCGACCCGATCACCGGATTTGAGCTGGGCGTTCAGGCGAACAATCTTTCCGTTCACCTTGGCCCCGATACAGCCGTTGCCAATTTCAGTATGGATAGCATAGGCAAAATCAATCGGCGTGGCCCCAGCAGGCATGGTTTTCATGTCTCCTTTCGGAGTAAAAACGTAAATCTCATCCTTATAGAGATTGAGCTTGAAGCCCTCCATAAAAGAGGCGGCCGAATCGGCATCCTTGATCAGCTCTCTGGCCCAGCGGAGAAACGAATCAATGTTGACATCATCGCGTGATATTTTCTCCTTGTATCGCCAATGGGCCGCAACACCGAGCTCCGCAAACTCATGCATGCGCTTTGTGCGGATCTGCAGTTCAACCATATGGCCTTTCGGGCCGATAATTGCCGAATGAAGAGACTGGTATCCGTTATTCTTCGGTACCGAGATATAGTCTTTGAAGTACTGCGGAACAGGAGGATATTGCTGGGTAATAAAGCCGTAGACCGAAAAACAGTCCGCAATACGATCCGTGTCAATAATCACCCTGAGGCCATAAAGATCGTGAATATCCTCAAAGCTCTTGTTCTTGTTGCGCATCTTGTTGTAGATCGAAAAAAGATGCTTCGCCCGTCCCTGTACCTCAACCTTGAACCCCTGCTGTTCAAGTTCAGCTTTGACAGGGTTAATAATTTTGCTCAGATAGTTGACCCGGTTTCCCTTGCTCGTTCGAATTTTCTGGAAAAGAAAATCGTACATCTCCGGATCAATGAATTTGAGCGCCAGGTTTTCGAACTCGACCTTCATTTTTCCAAGACCGAACCGGTGCGCAAGGGGGGCATAAATATCTCTCGTTTCAAGAGCAATCTTCAGGCGGCGGTGCTCCGGAAGCGACTCCAGTGTTCTCATGTTGTGCAACCGGTCGCAGAACTTGATGAGAATAACGCGGATATCCTTGACCATTGAGAGCAGCATCTTGCGAAACCCCTCCGCCTGGGTCGTCTCCCGGTTAATCATGATACCGGAAATCTTGGTCAGCCCTTCAACAATTTCGGCAACTTCAACACCAAGTTCAGCAACAATGTCCTCATAGGTATAGCCGCTGTCTTCAATCACATCATGGAGAAGCGCTGCAGCCACAGAAACACCATCAAGAGGAAGCTCATTGAGCAGAATGGTGGCAACTTCAACAGGATGGTAGAAAAACGGTTCGCCTGACGCCCTTTTTTCACCCTCATGTGCCCGATAGCACATAAAAAAAGCGCGCTGAATCAGTGATTCATCAAAATTTTTGAGATTCTTGCGAGACAGCAGGAGTATCTCATTGAGTTTATTGTAATGCTCCTTCTCGATCTGGGCTAACATTGCGGATGAGCTGTAGTGAACAACAAATAAAAAACGGAAAACCGTCTATAAGCACGTTATATCTATATAACGCATTTCTCCATAACAACACAAATCGCAGAATCGAAGAAAAAATCATTCCCCGGCGGGCAAGCGCTCCAGAGCCTGTTCAAGCTTGGTTATTTCATCTCGCAGATAGGCCGCTTTTTCATACTCCATCTGGACGGCTGCCTCCTGCATTTCAAGACGGAGTTCCGCCGCCATGGCATAGCCTTTAGCTGGTGTCAAGGTGTCTATCAATCCTGAAAACACCCTCTCTGGCTTTGGTTCAAGACCGAAACGCTTTCTCCGGTACCGCTCCTCTGCATCTGCCACACCAGTGGTGTCAAGAACCTGGTCAACCGATTTGATGATTGAACGGGGCGTAATGCCATGATCCTTATTGTACTGTTGCTGGATGGTGCGACGTCTTGCTGTTTCATCAAGCACTTCACGGATGGAGCGAGTTATCACATCAGCATAGAGCACAACCAGTCCTTCAACATTTCGGGCTGCCCTTCCTGCAATCTGCATAAGCGAACGGGTGTTGCGCAAAAATCCCTCCTTGTCAGCATCAAGAATGGCAACAAGGGATACTTCCGGAAGATCCAGCCCTTCACGGAGAAGATTGACCCCGACAAGCACATCAATATCACCTACCCTGAGTTCCCGGAGTATCTGCATCCGCTCCAGGCTCTTGATCTCCGAGTGCAGGTAACGCGAACGGATGCCCGTCTTTCTGAAAAAGTCGTGCAGGTCTTCCGACATTCTTTTGGTCAGAGTCATGACCAGCACTTTATTGCCTTTGGCGATATGAATACGGATTTCAGCCAGAAGGTTGTCTATCTGCCCCGCAACAGGGCGGACTTCCACCGGAGGATCAAGCAGACCGGTAGGACGCACAAGCTGCTCAACCACCACGCCACCGGAACGAAGCAGTTCATGTTCACTCGGAGTAGCGCTGACACAGATAATCTGCGGCACCATCTCC
>CAJAOR010000080.1 GCA_903942355.1 uncultured Chlorobiaceae bacterium
AGCAAAATCAAGCGTCATTGAGCCGGTTGAAATCGACTGCACCTTCATCCCAGCCGAATCGTCACCCAAGCGCATGATCGCTCCCTTGCCAAACTGTTTCTCAAGCGCCTCAACCGCCAGGTTCAGCTGCTTGAGTTTTGCCGGATCAACAGCAACGGCCTTTTTTTCAATTTTCTGAATATCCATAATTATATGCGTGGTAAAATTGAAGAAAGTGTGGCTCTTCAGATGATAATCGTCTTGAGCGTCTCGGAGAGCTCCCGGTAACAGAGACCGAGCTCCTGCTTTGACCTGGTGTTACTGAAGGCAAGAAGCCTTGAGGCAATACGTATGCTCTCCAGACTGACAAAAGAGGAACGGCTTGGCAACATCGACCACAGTTCCCCGCCGAAACCGGCAAGCAAACCGATACTCTTCGGGACCATAAACGCTTTGCCCGTATTGCTCCCGGCAAGAGTGCGCATGCAGTCAAAAAGCTGCCGGAAGGTCAGATTGCTGCCGACAACAATATACCGTTCTCCTGAACGACCATTTTCCCATGCAGCCAGATGAGCATCAGCTACATCACGGACATCAACAAAACCCGTACTCCCTGAAGGAAAGAGCGGCAGTTTTCCCTGATAAATGAGACTCAGCACATCATTCGAAGAGCTGACCGATGCCGGGTTTTTGCGGTCTACGCCGATGACCACACCGGGATTGACCAGCACAACATCAAGACCCTCTGCAACGCCGCGCAATCCCTCCAGTTCAGCCAGATGCTTGGCCTCCATATAACCGTTCCTGCGTTGCCACTCCTGAAACATGGTCGCTTCGTTGGCCGGCGAACCATCCTCCGAAGCACCGATCGCAGCAATAGAGCTGGTTATGACCAGCCTTCGGACATTATTGTAAAGAGCGGCATTGACAACATTCCTTGTGCCGATCACATTGGTCTCATAAAGGGCATTGCGAGAGTACCGGGTATAAGAGATGAGCCCGGCGCAATGAAAGACCGCTTCAGCTCCCCGGAAAGCATCCATCAGGGCAAGAGGATCAAGAATGTCCGCCCGGACAATATCAACCGGCAACCCCTCAAAAAAAGAGCAGTCCGAACTCTTCCGGGCAACAACCTTGCAGCGAATCTCTCCGGAAAGTCGTGAAAGCAAAGCCAGAACCACCTGGGAGCCTATATATCCGGTAGCCCCGGTTATGACAATGGATGAGTTAAGCATGAATCGCTGAAAATGAAATAAGAAGCCAAACTGTCTGGTTATAAACAACAGCCTGACCTTCACTGTTTTTAAAAATAAGAATTTCGCGGGTATTGTTTTCCTCTATTTTCGTAAAGCAAACATTCCTCAGCAAAAGTCCAGCAGACGGCATTTCTGTTGTCACAGATGACGCTGAAAAGCTTTTCCGTTTTTGCTGACAGTCATTTGCAGTATGCAGTATTCTGAGGAGAGGGGAATGAAACAAGTGGAAAAAAAGACTTTCATTCCTCCTTTGAATAGATAACATCTGGCTCATGTACCGCCTGAAAACTATCCATCCATGTCAAATCTTTCCCGATCACCAATTCTTCCATTGTTCTGTTATGGGTATTGGTCATTGGAATGAGTCTCATCTGAAAACCATGCCGCCGAGCCATTATTTTGACCTCTGCTGCATTATCATAGGTCATCAAAAAGTCACCAGCCAAAGATTCACAAAGTTCAAAAAGAAGTTCGTGGTCAATCTCGCAATAACGGTAGAGACGCTTACCTGCTTTTTTCCCACCCGCAGTATAAGGGGGATCAATAAAAAACATTGCGTCATGACGATCCCTATACTCCTTAAGAACATCCAGTCCATTTTCCTGCCGGAAATCAATTCTGCCTGCAATCTTGTCTATGCCTGAAAATCTCATGGCAAGTGTTTGCGGATACCATCGTGAGCATATTCCTTTTCCATTTTCGCCATGCTTGAGCAATCCGGAACCTCCCGCAATAATTCCACCATGAGAAGTCCTGTTTTTGAGGATGGTATGAAAAGCTCTCTCTTTCAAGTCTCCTTTGTTGATCGATAATTCGTGTATAAGGCTTTCTTTTGTAAGATCAAAAGTAATAATTCTTTTGGCAAGCCACTCGGCATTGCCTGAGACGATAGCATGCCATACAGCCGCGATATCTTCATCGAGTTCCACCATCACAACGTTTTGGACAAGATTTTCAAAAAGTGCTGTAAGGCTGATAATGCCCCCTCCTGCAAAAGGCTCAACAAGAATCGCAGGTTTTATTGCATGATAAGCCAACCAGTTTCTGAAGGTCGGAACAAACCATGTTTTCCCGCCAGGGTATCGAAAGGGGCTTCTTTGCGGAATTGACGAGACGTTCACTGGTTTGGGGTGACTGATGGTCTCTGGCATCTGCGGAAACAATGATTGCTGTCTTGTCGCACTCATCTCAAAATGGTTTATCTAACGTCTTGGTGTTTGGTGGTGTTTCAAGTTGTTCATCAAGCTTTTCCTGAAGCAGTCTCACAAAATTGTCAACAGTACCTGGAACCGCTGTTGTTATCGTCAGCAGGGCGGGTTGAAATTCAGTATACATGACATCAACTTTTTTAAGCTGATACCTGTAATGATCACCATCTGTTACCGGTTCAAGATCGTAAATAAACCAGGCAATATCTCCATCACGCGGAGAAACCGCTTTCAGTGGTGGAAGGGTATCAAAAAAGCTTTTGTTGATCGCAACGGCCATTTTCTTGTTCCAAGAATGCAGAATACCGCCTTTAAACAAGAGCTGGGGCGCAAGCCTTTTTCTGGATGAAGAAAGGAAATCTGGACGGGGATAGTTTGGTTGTGCTGTCCAGTCCATCAAGGCATGAGCCGCAGGATCCTTCATGTAAAACTCAAAAGGATCCCGGACATTTCCGGAGATATAAACAGCCTGAACCTCAAGTGCTCCAAAATCAACAACCTTTCCTTGTGCATCATAGGCAACAAGCACCACATCAATATTTCCTGCTGACTTGCCATAGATGTCATTAAGGCGAACTTCAGTCAATGAACTCCAAAGGGCTCCCTCTCCAAAAAAGAAGGCTGCTGCATCATCAGTAATGATCCACTCTTCACGAAACCGGGTAGGGCAAGTGATGACCGGCTTGTTGTTCTGCAAAATAGTGCATACTCCGAGAGGATTTTTTGCCTTGTCTTTAGTGCAGTTTGGCACCTTGTTGTTGAAAGGGCACAGTCTGTGGGAACGGAACCGCTGTGCCTTGTGTGATTGATCAGTGACCGCAAAGCCAAACACTTCGGCTAACGGGTGCAGAAAATTTTCCATGCGATTTGAGTATTACTGCTTTTATTTCTTCCTCAATATAGAAGTGCTCTGCTTATCATCATATTTTTTTTCAAATCTTCAAGTATAGGGTGTGCTGGCTTATGTTTTCATGTGCAGGCCTGCCCCTAAATTATTCCCCCATCAAAACCCTTATACTTTCCTTATCTTCACGTTCGCGGCAATGTGCATGGATTTCAGTAAACCAGCTTATCAGTAAATTATTCAGTAATGACGAAAGAAAGTTCCCGCCGTCAGCCGTCTCCCTTTTCAGAAGCTTCAGTTCAGCAAGGTGTTCTGGCCAACGGATTGAGGATTATCACCGATGCGGTCCCCTCGGTAAAAAGCGTTACGCTCGGCATACAGATCGATGCCGGTTCCCGCGATGACCCCGCTGACGCTCCCGGATTGGCCCATTTTATAGAACATGCCCTTTTTAAAGGCACAAAGCACCGAACCTACATCGACATCGCCCGAAACATTGAAAAACACGGCGGCTATCTCGATGCCTATACCACCAAGGAGCAGACCTGCATCTACCTGCGTTGCCTTGCCGAACACCTTGAACCATCGTTCGACCTCCTCTCCGATCTTGTCTGCGATCCGGTTTTTCCTCCAGAAGAGATCGAAAAAGAAAAAGAGGTGGTCATTGAGGAGATCAGCAGCGTCAATGATACCCCTGAAGAGCTTATTTTCGAAGAGTTTGATCTGCGCTCGTTTCCCCGTCACCCTCTTGGCACGCCAATCCTTGGTACAGAAAAAAGCGTTGAAGCGTTCAGTGATGACAACCTGAAGAACTTCATGCGGCAGCACTATATTCCGCAAAAGATGCTGGTCACGGCTACCGGCATGGTACATCATGACGAGATCATGCGGCTTGGCGAAAAATTTCTCGACAAGCTCAGGCAGCCTTCCGGCAACCAGTATGTCCGCCAGCCGTTCCTTGCTGAAGATTACACCCCCTTTACCCTGACCTTGAAAAAACGGGTCTGCCAGGCCCAGATTGTTATCGGCACAGCTATAGCCCGGGAGGATCCGCACTTTTACAGCCTGATGGTACTCAACTCCATGCTCGGCAACGGAATGAGCTCGCTGCTCAATCTGGAACTGCGGGAAAAACGGGGACTGGCATACAACGTCTATTCATCGATCACTTTTTACGATGATCTGACCGCACTGAACATCTATGCCGGAACCGACAGCAACAAAACAAAGGTGACCCTTGATCTCATCAGGGAACTGCTCCAGAGCGACGCGTTGAAACATCCCGATCCAGAGGAGGTTCAGGCTGCAAAAACGAAACTGCTCGGCTCGCATATCATGGGCATGGAAAAAATGACACGAAGAATGTCACAGACGGCATCCGACCTCTCCTATTTCGGAAGGTATATTGAGCCGGAAGAAAAAACTGCCGCCATCGAAGCTGTCAGCTCGGAGGATATTGCCGAAGCCGCCAGGCGCATGCTGCATGATGTCCCTTACTCAACGCTGGTCTATAAACCGGGCCGGTAAGCAAACCCGCCCGCAGGCAAAGCCCTGTTTTAAAACAGAAGATTAATTCGTATCTTCTTAACTTTTAATTTTTCACCATTACCAATTAACCAAAGAGAGCCTTGCAAAAGAATATCAAGAACGTCAGCGAAACCGAACAGGAACTGGAAATTATTCTTTCCGCTGAAGAATTCGGTGCCGAATACAACCAGGAACTCGAAGAGGCAAAGAGAAACATCCAGATCAAGGGTTTCAGAAAAGGACATGCACCTGCAGGCTTGATTAAAAAACTGGCTGGCCCCTCCATTGAGGCAACCGTAGCCGAAAAAATGGCATCAAAATATTTCGGCGAGATCGCTGACGCCGAAAACATCAAGCCAGCAAGCCGTGCACAGATCATCGACTTCACGTTTGAACCTGAAGAGCTGAAAATCCGCCTCTCCTACGAAATCCATCCCGAATTCGAAGTCAAGGATTTCAGTGAATATACCTTCGTACAGAACCGCTATGTCGTTACCGATGAGGATATTGAGCCTGAAATAAACCTAATTTTAAAAGGACATGGCGCTCTTGTCAGCATCGATGAGGCTGCACTTTCAACTGATACCGTCATCGGCGATGTATACAAGCTTGATGAAGCCGGTGAACCCGAAAAAGACGAGAAAACCGAAAATCACCATTTCACCCTTGAGTACCTTCCCGAGGAGAATCCTTTCCGCATAGCACTTACAGGAAAAAAAGCCGGTGAAAGCGTCGACGTTGAAAATGAAGCGAAAGGCTCCGAACCAGCTTCACGTTTCCGTGTTGCGATCAGTGAGGTTAAACGGCTCGAACTGCCTGAACTGACCGACGAACTGGTCAAGGAGATCACCGGAGAGCGCTTTGAATCAGTAACCGATTTCAAGGCCGACGTCCGTATCCAGATCGAACAGCACTTTACCTCCAAAACCGAAGAAGAGCTCCTAGAATCCATCTCCGCGAAGCTGATTGAAGAAAATCCGGTTCCTGCGCCGAATTCCATGATTGCCTCCTTCTCGAAAATGCTGGTTGAAAATGCCAAACGCCAAATGGGCGGCAGCTTCCCGAAATCGTTTGACGAAGAGCAGTTCCGCATTGCCATGAGGCCGAATGCCGAAAAACATGCCCAGTGGCTATTGATCAGCCAGAAAATAGCTGAAGATGCAACTCTTTCAGTATCGGATGAGGACATAAAGGCTTACGCAGAAAAAGAGGCCGAAAAAAGCGAATCCATGAATGCCGAAGAGATCCTGAAAACCTATCTTTCACCTGAGTTCCGGGATTACATCACCGATACCATCCTCAAAGAGAAGATCTATAGCATTATCAAGTCGAAAGTAACCATCACCGAAGAAGAAAAACCGGTTCCGGTTCACGAGGGCTGATTTGTAAAAGATCAGATTCATCTGTCAAAAACAGGAGTTCTTTAGCGGAACTCCTGCTTTTTTTGTGTCCCATATAACCCGCCCTTATAAACCGTCAATAAGCGCCGTAGCAACAGCGGAATGGCGGTCGTGAGCAATGGAGATTTTAATGACGCAGCCAAGAGGAAACGAGATCGCAGAGGCAGGGCGCACAAACGGCCGACCCTGTTCATCATTGAGTATTGCAAAGCTTTTCCAGTGCACACCGGCAGAAAATCCGGTTCCAAGTGCCTTGACGACAGCTTCTTTGGCCGCAAACCGGCCGGCAATACTGGCAATCACCTGCGGCTTATGCAGGCAGATTGCAATTTCCTCTTCGGACAGAAAGCGCTGAAGAAACTTCACCCCGTAGCGGCTGTATATCCGCTCAACCCGGTCAAGATCGACAATATCCACTCCAATCTCCATTGCCATCCCCCTGTCAGGCCAGAACGATCGTCATTGAAAGATCAAGAGCCTTGACGCTGTGCGTCAGCTCTCCGATCGAGATAAAGTCAACGCCGGTTTCAGCTACTTGCTGCACGTTGTGCATGTCGATATTGCCCGACGATTCAAGAAGAACAGTGCTGCTGCGACTTCTGGCATAACTGACAGCCTCGCGTAGCAGTTCCGGCGTAAAGTTATCAAGCAGAATAATGTCCGGCAGGCATGCCAGAGCCTCACGTAACTCGTCCATTGAACGCACCTCCGTTTCGATCTTCACCGAAAGTTGTTGCTCTGCACGGTATCTCTGTGCAGCTTGAATAGCCTGTGCAATACCTCCGGAGGCATCAATATGGTTATCCTTGATGAGAATCATGTCGAAAAGGCCAAAACGGTGATTTTGACCTCCGCCAATCCTGACCGCCTCCTTGTCGAAATAGCGCAAGCCAGGGGCAGTTTTACGGGTGTCAAGAATTTTAGTACCCGTATGGCTCACCTTGTCAACATAGGCCCTTGTTCTTGTTGCAATCCCCGACATGCGCTGCATGAAATTAAGGACGGTACGTTCGCCAATAAGCAGCGGAGCAAGCTTTCCCGTCACTTCAAGAATCATCTCTCCGCAACGGACAGCTTCACCGTCACGGTGATGCAGCACAATGGAAAGTCCAGGATCACAAGCGGCAAAGATCCGGCAGGCAACGTCAGCTCCGCCCAGAATACCATCATCCTTGGCCTTGATGACGGCGCTTCCACCCTGAGCGGGATCTATGGTGGCAAGAGTGGTGATATCACCGGTGCAGCAATCTTCCTCGAGAGCAAGCATAATGGCCTTTGCACGGCACTCCTCATAAAAATCGTTACCAGCCTTGTTTATCATTGTCTCCGTTCCCGTATGCATTGAAAAAAATCACGTTGCCGCCCCAAGGTAGTGAATTTGCCAATACCCAGCACAAAAAAAACAGTCATCCGCACCAGCAAAACCGGAAGCCGATATGGCTGTTTGCAGGAAACGAGAAATTTCTTTTTGAAAAAGTGATTGTCAGGCTTGTTGTAGAAGGAGATAGAGAATTGTTATATTATTAAATGAATGATGTGGGCAGATATTGGCTTATGAAATAATCTCGAAGCACTGCCCGGTTTCGGGACTTTTTTATGTAAGCATCATGGATATCAATAAAATAAGATTTAAATGCTTATTTCAGGACGTAGCGTCGCTTGAGGATATCTGGAAATTCTCTACCGTGAATAGCCGGGATGTCGATTTTCTCAAGTTCAGACAACGCTCTGAATGGTTGCAGTTTACCGGACTGAACGACAAAGAGGGTCATGAGATTTACGAAGGGGACCTGCTGAAATGGGAAGGCGCTATCGTTGAAGTCGTTTTTGATTCAGGAAGTTTTAAAGTCATGCACGACGGTAGCGCGGATATGCTTTTGTGGTTTTGCCTGCCCGAATGCAAGCTTGTCGGCAACAAATACGAAAAAAAAGTCAAGCGCTGAACACCAGTCACTGTACGCTTTAAAAGCCGATATCCGCCGATTTCATAACATCATAATTACTATGACACACTGCGCACACTCTTGCGTCCGGTTGGTAAACATTGTTTTCTATGCGCACCACGGTGTACTCAAGGAAGAGCATACCGTTGGCGCAAAATATGAAGTCGATGCAGAACTCTCTTTCGACTTCACTGATGCCGCGCAAAATGACGACATTACAAAAACCGTCGATTACGGTGCGGTGTACAAAAAAATCCGGTCAGTTTTGACCCTCAAGAAATTTTTTCTCATTGAGGCCGTTGCCTGTCAGATAGCCAACGACCTTCTCAGAGACTTTCCCATTATCCAGAAAGCCGCCATCAAGGTACGCAAACGCAACCCGCCCGTTGACGGCATCTGTGATTATGCTGAAGCCGACTACTCCATCGCCCGTCACTGAAATAATGCCGATTCACCAGGTCTTTATCGGGATAGGATCCAATATCGGAGACCGTCTCCACCACTTGCAGGAAGCTGTTGACCGGCTTTCCCGGCTTGACGGAACAAGAGTATGCGCGGTATCAGCAATCTATATGACTGAACCGGTCGGCGAGAGCGAACAGAACCGTTTCTATAATGGCGTTGTCTTGCTCGAAACGTCGTTTCAGCCCGAAGAGTTACGCCGGCAGTGCAAAACCATTGAACAGGAACTCGGAAGGCCGGATGCCTACCTTCGCTGGAGCCCAAGGGTCATCGACCTCGATATTCTGCTCTATGACGACGTGCGGCTCCTTACCAAAACGCTCTCCATCCCGCACCCTGAACTGCATTGCCGAAAATTTGTCCTTATTCCCCTGCTCGACATTGCCAATCCCCTGCACCCCGGAATGCAGCAAAGCATCCTGCAACTGCTCCAGTGTTGCAGCGACCGCTCGGTACTGATAAAAATCAAAGAGAGTATCTGCCTCAAATAAAAACGGAGAGCCTCTTGAAAAAGCTCTCCGTCATGTACAAAGGTAAAAATTATCCCGGCAAAAGCCACTGCAACAAACTCAGTTGGCAAAGGTAATATTGAGGTTCCCTCCCGCAAAATCAGCACCTTCGGTCTTCCGGCCAACAAGAACATTGGGCAGAATGATGCTTTTGCGGAAGTTATTGATATCCACAAGCAACTCATCTCCCTTGATGTTCACATTAAGCTTCTTCACCTCAACGTTCGGAAGGTAAAGGCTGAGAACATATTTTCCGTTGATTTTCTCCAGCATCTGGGTCTTGTCATCAGTGTAGAGGATATCAGCCGGATTGCAGTCACCAAACATCTCCTGACTCAGCGCATAAAGCCTGTCGGTATTGATGATCTCTGCTGTAGACTGTTTTACCCTGAAAATCGGCACCGGGTAGAAGCAGTTTTCAATCACCTTGAGGTACTTGCTCTGGATATCGATAAGGCTCTGCAGGTAACTGTCGGTTGAGCTTGCAGGAAGAATCTTGTTGACAATGGCGGCATCAAGCTTGTAGCCGAACAAATTGAGGTAGGTCTGTACGCGCAAAGCCTCCTTGATAACCATGTTTTCAGGATTAAGAACGACCCTGAAGGTGGTTATGGATTTATCCTGAAGCACAGCGTGAAGCTCTTTCATATGCGAATTCACCTCCGGCATAAGCTTGAAGATATTTTTCTTCGGCATCAGCTTGTTGAGGAGCGGAGCTGCAAAAGCAATAGTTTTTGAGTGCCATCCGCCAATTTTGTCGGCATACCAGCCGTACGATTCAGGCATTCCAAGCAACCGCATGGTCTCGCCGGTTGGGGCCGCATCAACAACAACAACATCATAATCACCCGACTTGGCAGCTTTCCAGATATAGCGAAGACTGATCATCTCCTCCATGCCCGGCATGATGGCAAGCTCTTCAGCAACAACCTCATTTGCGCCGTCATGCATCAAGATCGATGAGAAATAGGAATAGAGCTCTGTCCAGTTCTCCCTGATTTCCGCAAGGACATTCACCTCCATGGCAAAGAGATTCTTTTCAACTTCCACCGGTGTGGAGGAGAGCTCGCTACTCAACGCATCGGCAAGACTGTGAGCCACATCGGTACTCATAATCAAAACCCGCTGTCCTCTTCGGGCAATTGCCGTTGCAGATGATGCTGAAACGGTAGTCTTTCCTACCCCTCCTTTACCCAAGTAAAGAATAATTCTCATGTTGATATAAAACTATTGAGTGGACTGAATCTTGACTAAACGCTTTTTATCGATGAGTTGCGCCTTCATTACCAGGCTCCTTGCCCGTCAGGAGAGTGGCATCAGATGTACTTTTTTTCAGGGCATCATCAGACTGCGATACCGTAAAGAGCTTATCAGCCGGAAGGACATCATCTGAATCCGACATGATCCTGATTTTCTTTCCTGAAATACCTTCTTCCGAAACATGTGAGTCATCCGTAGTCATCATTTTCACGATTGACGGAATCTCCTCATCAAGAGATTTGACCGCAATACTTTTGCGCTTTGGAGCGGTATCACCTTCAAGGTCATCAATTCTCACATTTGATTGGGCGGAGGCCGCAGAAATTGTATTACTCAGCTCACCCGCAAAAGGATCGCTGCTGAAGCAATCATCATTGGGCGTTGCATCATCATTGCTTTTTATCGAAATGCTTCTTTTTCTGAACATACGGTCATTATCTTCATCTGCATCGCGCGTTTGAGCCCGTGGAAACTCCTCATCTGATCCTGCATTTTCCGCTTTTGCTGAAGGACGCTGTACTTTCCTCTTTGAGGTATCGCTAAAACTGGAGGAGAGCCGTAGAAGCTTTCCAACCGATCCGATTACCCCGTCATTTTTGACGGCCGTTTTAACGATATTGAGAACAAAACGCTCGGCCTGGGGATTATCTGCTATACTGTTGAGCAATTCATTGAGCGCGGTAAGCATTCCTGGAACATGTTGCAGGTCACTCTTGACCTGATCTCGAATCTTGAATGGAGCGTCTCCAATCATCTCCTTGATTGAACCGGCAATTCTTTTCAATGAAGCCGGATCGGTTGGAAGTATCTGCTCAAATCCCCTTATCAGTTCCGCCGGACCAAAACCTTCAGAATTATACTCTTCTCCCTGTCCAGCACCTTGCAACGGGACCCCCGGCTGCCCTCTTTCATCCGAAGGGTAACCAATGGAGGCCTTGTATTGCTCAAGCAAATCCTGACCATAACCAATATGGCTCTCCCGCTGGGCGGAATCAGAAGCATCAAAGCGAAGAGAGATAGCACGAGGCACACAGACACTTCTTGCACTCTGAAGAATACGATGAGCAACCTCGTCAGGAATATTTTTCCTGTAATCAAGACCAAGATGCTCTTCTATGATAGATTCGATAACAGTATGAAGCCGGCTAATCAATTCGGCTTCAATCAGTTCAACCATGTCAAAAATCACATAGACCGGATCCTTCTCCTCACGGCGAACCTTGAAATTAAGCGTTGCAAAATCATTGTCTTTATTCCGGCTGTTGACCGTGACAGCACCAAGATTAAACCGATCGAGATAATCCTTGTTAGAACCCCTTGCCCAGAAGTAAACCGCCTTGTCAGTATAGATCAGATAATCCTGAAAGGCAATATTACCAACACGCTCCTGGTGTGATTCATAAAAAACCCCTTCAAAAAATGCAATCGGATGCTCACCGGCATTCATGAGTCCTTTCTGAAAAAACTCGGTCACATCACTCTGTTCGGTCTGTGCCGAAACATACAAAGACAAATTAGCCATTACCCATACCCGTTCACTTGATACTGATTAGCACGCTGACCTTAAATCTATGAAAATTTTA
>CAJAOR010000081.1 GCA_903942355.1 uncultured Chlorobiaceae bacterium
CGGTGTGCTGTACGTTTGATGTTGCGTCGTCTGTAGCCATTGATGCCCATGTTTTATGAGTTAAAAAAAAGAGTAGTTTTCCCATTCCAAAAGGTTTGGGAACGTAAAAAATAACGGGTTGAAACGGAGATAAAAAGCTGGCTAGCCTATCTTATGTATATCATCTTAATTTTACATAAAATAAAATTGCCAGACAATAACGCATTTCTGCACTACGCGCAATTATCCGGCAAAATTACCATTATTTCACGACAAAGTTGACCAGTTTTTCAGGAATAACAATTTCACGGAGGATTGTCTGGCCTTCAACAAATTTAAGGACTGATTCCACCCTCTTTGCTTCCTGAAGAAGAAACTCTTTCGGGCTTTTGGCAGGGGCAAGAAAGGTGCCTCTCAGTTTTCCGTTGATCTGTACGGCAATGGTCAGAATGCTCTCTTCGACAAGGCTCGGGTCAAAAGAGGGGAAAGATGCCAGACTGATTGACTCGGTGTGACCGATGCTTTCCCAAAGCTCCTCAGTGAGGTGCGGCGCGTAGGGTGCCAGCAGAATGAGCAGTGTTTCAATAGCTTCGCGGTTTTTGCTGCCAGCCTTCTGCAATTCGTTGACAAAGACCATCATTTCCGAGATAGCGGTATTGAATTTGAGGTTTTCCGTATCATCGCCGACCTTTTTAATGGTTTTATGCATGCGTCTTTGCAGTTCTTCAGGCATTGCATCCTCGGAAAGCCGGGTCGCCTGCTCCTCATGTTCAGGATAAATCAGTCGCCACACTTTTGACAGAAACCGGCTTATGCCTTCAATTCCGTTGGTGTTCCAGGGCTTAACCTGTTCAAGGGGGCCCAAAAACATCTCATAGAGGCGCACGGCATCAGCTCCGTACTTTCCAAGGACCTGGTCAGCCGGAATGACGTTGCCGCGTGATTTCGACATTTTTTCATTGTCTTCACCAAGAATCATCCCTTGGTTGAAAAGCTTTTTGAATGGCTCTTTTGAGCTGACGACTCCGAGGTCGAAAAGCACCTTATGCCAGAATCGTGCATAGAGCAGATGAAGCACGGCATGTTCAGCGCCGCCGATATAAAGGTCGACGTTCATCCAGTACCGCTCTTTTTCGGGATCTATCAGTTGCTCCCGGTTATCAGGATCAATGAAACGGAGGAAGTACCAGCAGCTTCCAGCCCACTGGGGCATGGTGTTGGTTTCCCTTCGGAACGATCCGTGCTCATCGCGTCCATAAAGCCACTCGGGAATGTTGGCAAGCGGTGATTCGCCGGTTGACGTCGGGTGGTAAGCCTCAACCTCAGGAAGGACAAGGGGAAGTGCTGTTTCCTGCCGAAGGGTGCCATCGTCGTAATGCTTGATCGGGATTGGCTCTCCCCAGTAACGCTGGCGGCTGAATATCCAGTCGCGAAGCTTGTAGTTAACCTTTCTTTGGCCAACTTTTTTTGTTTCAAGCCACGATGCCATTCGCTCAAAAGCCTCGCTGAAAGGAAGTCCGTTGAGCGTTATTTCATTGTTGGAAGAGTTGACCGAGACGCTATCTTTTCCTTCAAAAACTTTATCCTGAACATCATGCGGGCTTTTGATGACCTCAATGATGGGCAGGTTGTATTGCCGGGCAAACTCCCAGTCGCGGCTGTCATGTGCTGGCACAGACATGATGGCTCCGGTCCCGTAGCTTATCAAAACAAAGTCGGAGATCCAGACCGGAAGAGGCTCACCCGTTGCAGGGTTTATTGCATATGAACCGGTAAACACGCCGCTTTTTTCTTTTTGAAGGCCTGTCCGCTCAAGCTCTGTTTTGAGCTTGGCCTCAGAAATATAGGCTTTAACTTCAATCAGCTGCTGCGCGGTAGCAAGCTTTTCGGCAAGCGGATGTTCCGGTGAAATGACCAGATAGGTAGCTCCGAAAAGCGTATCGGGCCTAGTGGTATAAACCCTCAGGCTGCGGTTGTGGCAACGGAGTTCAAAATCAATGTCAACCCCTTCTGAACGTCCAATCCAGTTGCGCTGCATCTGTTTGACGTTTTCCGGCCAGTTGAGTTCATCAAGGTCAGCAAGCAGGCGATCGGCATAGGCCGTTATTTTCAGCACCCACTGACGCAGAGGGCGGCGCACGACCGTGTAGCCGTCGGCAATTTTCTCCTCAACCTCTTCATTAGCCAGAACGGTCTTGAGCTCTTCGCACCAGTTGACGTCCACTTCCGACATATAGGCCAGCCCGCGTTCATAAAGCTTGAGAAAAATCCATTGGGTCCATTTGAAATACCCTGGATCGGTTGTATTGATCTCCCTCGACCAGTCGTAGGAAAAACCCATGGCCTGAAGGGTTCCCTTGAAGCTTCGGATATTCTCTTCTGTCGTTAATTTCGGGTGTGTTCCCGTTTTGATGGCAAACTGTTCTGCCGGAAGACCAAAAGCATCCCATCCCATCGGGTGGAGCACATTATAGCCGCAACTCCTTTTGTAGCGTGCCGTTATATCTGAAGCGGTGTATCCTTCAAGATGTCCGACATGAAGTCCTGTCCCGCTGGGATAGGGAAACATGTCGAGTACATAGTATTTCGGCTTGCCAGATTCTTCTGCAGTTTTAAAGGTGTTATGCTGCTGCCACCTGGCTTGCCATTTTGCTTCTGTTTTTGAAAATTCGTACCTCATGGGGTGTTGATATATGACGGTTTGATCCTCAATGTTAAAAAAAAAGCAGCACAGGGTTACCTGCACTGCTTTTTCACGCTTGCTAACTTTTAGTGGTTTTCTGTGCTGCTCTCTTTGGCTGCATCCTGTTCAACTGCCTTTATTGAGAGGGCAAAC
The DNA here is from genome assembly GCA_903942355.1 of uncultured Chlorobiaceae bacterium. Classification (GTDB taxonomy): domain Bacteria; phylum Bacteroidota; class Chlorobiia; order Chlorobiales; family Chlorobiaceae; genus Chlorobium. Next base: position 2,816 of record CAJAOR010000081.1, read on the forward strand.
TTTGTTTTTCCTGTGCGGGGATCCTTGCGGACATCCACCAGCTTGACCTTCACTTTCTCTCCGATCTTCAGGTGATCGCTCACCTTTGTTACTCTTGTGTTTGATATCTCGGAAATGTGTACCAGACCATCCGTTTTGGGAAGGAATTCCACAAAAGCACCGAGCTCATCACGAATATCGCGCACCTTTCCAATATAGATCGTGCCTACCTCAGGTTTGGCAGTAAGACTTTTTATGGTAGCAAGAGCAGCGTTTGTTCCTTCACTGGTTGAGCAGGCAATGGTGACGGTGCCGTCATCTTCAATGTTGATTTCTGCACCGGTCTCTTCCGTAATGCTGCGGATGGTC
>CAJAOR010000082.1 GCA_903942355.1 uncultured Chlorobiaceae bacterium
GACCGGGCATGGATGGAGCATGTCATGCCATATGATGAAAATCTTTCCCGGAACGGCAGGGTCATGGAGATTCTTTCCGAACATACCTGCCAGGGCTGGCTTGAAGGTTACCTGCTGACGGGCCGACACGGGCTTTTCTCCTGCTATGAGGCTTTTATTCACATTATCGATTCGATGTTCAATCAGCACGCGAAGTGGCTGAAGATAACCAATGATGAAATTCCCTGGCGTCGCCCCATTTCTTCGCTGAACTACCTGTTAACCTCCCACGTCTGGCAGCAGGACAATAACGGCTTTTCCCATCAGGATCCGGGTTTTATCGATCATGTCGTCAACAAGAAAGCCGATGTTATAAGGGTTTATCTGCCGCCTGATGCCAATACGCTGCTTTCGGTTACCGACCACTGTCTGCGTTCGCGCAACTATATCAATGTTATTGTTGCCGGCAAACAGCCGGCATGGCAGTGGCTCGATGCCGAAGCTGCTGCTCGGCACTGCAACAGCGGTATCGGTATATGGGAGTGGGCATCAAACGACTCCGAAGATGGAGAGCCGGATGTGGTCATGGCCTGCGCGGGTGATGTTCCAACGCTCGAAACACTTGCGGCCGTCGATATTTTAAGGGACAAAATTCCCGATATCAAGATTCGTGTAGTCAATGTCGTTGATCTGATGACACTTCAGCCACGCGAAGAGCATCCTCACGGGCTGAAAGACCGGGATTTCGATGATATCTTTACCACTGACAAACCCATTATTTTTGCCTATCACGGCTATCCCTGGCTGATTCATCGCCTGACCTACCGTCGAACCAATCATAAAAATCTGCATGTCCGGGGATACAAGGAGGAGGGGACAACGACGACACCGTTTGATATGGTGGTGATGAACGATCTTGACCGGTTCCATCTTGTTTCCGACGTGGTTGAGCGGGTTGCTCGTCTCAGGCCGCAAGCGGCTTATGTGAAACAGCATGTGCGCGACAAGCTGATTGCCCACAAGGAGTATATCCGTCAATATGGTGAGGATATGCCGGAAATCCGGAACTGGCAATGGACGCGAGGCAGGGGCGGCACCGATGCGCTGCGGTCCTGAGAAGGTTTTTTTGAAGAGCTATTTTATTGAACAGATGCCGGGGTTGTTTGTGTGTTAAGATCGGCGTAACAAGTATAGTGTTTTATGAAAGCCAAAAAGAGTATACGGCAACATGCAAGGGCGGTTCATGCACCGTCCAGACCCATGAAAAAGGTGATGAGCAACCTTGCAAGGACGATAGGTCAGCCAGCAGGGACATTGCTTCATATCGGCGAACTGAAAACAGCAGACTGTGTCATAACGGTTTTTGGTTACGATGAAGAGCGTGAGTTTCACATGCCGGTCAAAAGCCTTGCCGAATGCGAGGAATGGAGAGATCAGCAGCGGGTTCTCTGGATCAACATTGATGGGCTTCATGATGTGTCGGTTATTGAGGGGGCGGGCAAGCTGTTTGGTATTCATCCGCTGACCCTCGAAGATATCCTTCATACTGAGCAACGCTCTAAACTCGAGGATTTTGAGAGTTATCTCTTTCTTGTGCTCAGAACGCTTGAACTTGAAGAGGGAACGAACGATGTTGTTGATGAGCAGTTGAGCATGGTGATCGGAAAAAATTATGTTCTCACCTTCCAGGAAAAACCGGGAGACATGTTTGATGCAGTAAGGGAGCGGATCAAGAGTCCGGGGACAGGGATAAGAAAACGGGGGGCAGACTACCTTGCCTACGTTCTCATTGATGCCATTGTAGACAGTTATTTTACCGTTCTTGAAGAGCTTGAAGGTCGTATCGAACTGCTTGACCAGGAGCTTTTCACTACATCAGGACGGGAAACGTTTGAGGCGATCTATGCGCTGAAAAAGGAGCTTATTCTTTTAAGAAAATCGGTAAGGCCGATGCGGGAGATCATCAACAGCATCAGCCGGGATCATTACACGGTTATTGATGATGAAGCAACCTGGCCATTTTTCAGGGATGTGTACGACAACGTCATCCTTATCAACGAAACCATCGAAACCTATCGAGATATCGTTCTTGGTATGTATGATACTTGGCTGGCTATTGTCAACAACCGGATGAACGAAATCATGAAGGTGCTCACCACGATCGCCACCATTTTCATGCCGCTCTCCTTTTTGGCCGGACTCTACGGGATGAATTTTCGGTATATACCAGGCCTTCAGTGGCAGTGGGGATTTTTTGCACTGCTTGGATTTATGGGGCTCACTGTTGCATGCATGATGGTTTACTTCCGCACGAGAAGGTGGTTTTAAGGGGATAGTAATCAGCCAGGGAAAGAATGCATACGCCCGTCTGTTTTACCTTATGAAGGTGAGTCAGGAAAGTTGTCCGATCACTCAGTCTTTGACACACCTCACGGCAAAGCCCTGCGTTTTGCTGTTCGATATGCGGTAGACGGCTGAATAGCTGTTGAAAATCTCGCGATACCAGGCGGACCATGCGTTGTTTTCCGTTGACGTCCAGAAGCTGCTGTTGGAACCGAGCAGGGCATAGCGACCACTGCTGCTGCGGAAGCCGGAAGGAATCGCCGTAAAACCGGTGCTGTTGCCGGTGCCGATAAGCGGTTCTTTCCAGAGCACCTGTGATTTCAGTTTTGTGCCTGCTGCTTTCTCTCCACCCAGTGTATTGACCAGTTCCTGCCATTCGGTGTCAGAAGCGACGTGCCACCCTTGCGGCGCAAGACCCCGCGGGTCGTTGACGGCATACCAGTTGTACAGTTTTCCGTAGGTCACGTTGTTGCCGCTTTTGTTTTCGTAATAGCACCAGGCGCCTGTTGTGAGCATACTCCACGCCTCGGGGTCATCTACCTGAGGAATAGGGTCACCGTTGCGGTAATTGCCGGTACTGAGGTTTTCAGCCATCCATTGTTTTTCGGCAATCGTGACGGTATTAAAAGAGAGTTGCCCGGCAGAGAGCTCTTTTGCTGTTATAAAAAGGGCTATTACAGCTAAAACAATGAAAATTGCCGCTGTCAAAGGTGTTTTGTGGCTACTTTTCATTATGTTAAAATTCTAAAGTTTCATTCAAGACCTTATCTATTGACATAACTTCCCTGAAACAGGAAATTAACCTTTTGCCGTTACTTTTTTTTCTCAACGCGCCGGTTTTTTCCCCTTGCATTGGCAGCATCATGAGTTTCAAGCGTGTTCATTGTCCATATTGCTGATTTTTTGCTGAAGTATTCTGATGTTATTAACTTTCAGAAGCATCAAAAGGTTTTGCTTGAACAGAGATCCGGTATTGCACAACCCTGCATGGTTCCGGAAATGAAATGCTAACATAAACGAGTGAATGTAGTGGCAAGAGAGCGTTTTAAACGAAAATCAAGACCCCCCGGAAATAAAGGCCACAGGCCCTCTGTGCAGTTTACCGGAGAGCGGGTGAAGGCGAATGATCATATCCTTATCAACGAGTTTCTGTTTCGCCGGGGAGAGAGTTCTCTTGCGGCTGAAATTGTTACCTTTTTTGCTGATCATGACGGCGAGCGATTCAAGTCGGTAGAGCTGGCCAAAGCGCTGGGATATACCGAATCAAAACAGCTTCCCGGTTTCTGGTATGTACTACATAAACTGCAGGAAGAGGGTACCCTTGACAAAGACTCAAACCGCTGCTACGGCATGTCGGGTACAGATGCGACAACCTACGAAGATCATCTTGAGCTTGCCAAGCCCTTCCCTATTCCCGGCAAGAAACAGTACACGGTGAAGAGCTATACCGGTCATATCACAACGCATCCCAATGGCTACGGCTTTGTTGATGTTGAGGGCTTCGATGATGATATTTTCATCAAGGCTGGCGATATGGGCTTCTCCATTCATGGCGACGAAGTCGAGGTGCTTGTTTCGAAGGTACCGGATACCTATTCCTCCAAATCAACCCCCCATCAGCGCTGTGAGGGCACGGTCCAGAAGGTTATTTCCCGTCGCATTACCACCATTGTCGGCATGCTGACCAAGGCTAACCGCAAGTTTGTGCTTAAGGCTGACGACCGGAAGATTCTGCCTGAAATCATTGTCCCGATCAGAAATGCCCGCAAGGCGGTTGATGGCCAGAAGGTGCTTGTCGGGGAGCTTGATTTCAGCAAGGAGGGCCAGATTCAGGCAAAAGTGCTTGAGATCCTTGGCCAGGCTGGCGACTCGGCTGTTGAAGTAAGCGCCATTGCCCGAAGCAAGGGGATTGACGAAACCTTCGACAAGCAACTGCTTGATTTTGCAGCCTCCATTCCTGAGGGTATTACCGATGAGGACCTTAAAGGCCGACTCGATATTCGCGACAAGGTTGTCTTTACGATTGACCCTGTCGATGCAAAGGATTTTGATGATGCCCTGTCGATTGAGATGCTTGATGACGGACATTATAAAATAGGCGTTCATATTGCCGATGTGTCGCACTATGTGCCAGAAGATTCTCCCCTCGACCGCGAGGCGCTCAAAAGGGCCACCTCGGTCTATCTGGTTGACCGGGTGATTCCGATGTTGCCCGCACGGCTTTCTGAACAGATTTGCAGCCTCAACCCCGGTGTTGACCGGATGGCATTTTCGGTATTTTTGACCATCACGGACGGGGGTGAAGTTGGCAAGCATGAGTTCCATAAAACCATTATCCATTCCAAACGTCGTTTTGCCTACGAAGATGTCGAAGAGATTCTGAAGAAGGGGAAGGGTGATTTTGTTGACGAGTTGCAGGCACTTGACCGCCTCAGTGTTCTTTTGCGTAATAAGCGCTTCAAGCACGGCGGACTCGATTTTGAAACCGAAGAGGTGCGCTTCAAGCTCGGCAGCAAGGGGGAGCCGCTTGAGGTTATGAAGAAGGAACGCCTCGGCAGCCATCGTCTCATTGAGGAGTTCATGCTGCTTGCCAACCGCAAGGTGGCCAAGTATCTGACCAGTACCTTCAAGGAGAACAAGAAGGATCCTCATCCGGTTATCTACAGGGTGCATGGCGCTCCCCAGCAGGAGAAGGTGCTCATTCTTGCAAACTTTGTCAAGAGGCTCGGCTTTGACCTCAAGCTGAACCGGGGCAAAGAGGGCCCAATTGTTTCAGCTTCAGCGCTTCGGCAGCTTTTGCAACAGGTGAAGGGTTCCAATATTGAATTTCTGGTCAGCGAACTGGTGCTGCGCTGCATGTCGAAGGCGGTCTATACCGGCGACAATGTGGGCCATTACGGTCTTGGCTTTGAGCATTACACCCACTTCACCTCGCCCATCAGGCGCTATCCTGACCTGATTGTCCATCGTATGCTCTTTGAGTATGAGAATCTCCGGAAGAAACGCCGGAAGATTTCCCCTGCACGCCTTGCTGAACTGACCGGCAAGATGCAGACGGTCTGCCAGATATCCAACGAGCGTGAAAAAAGCGCTGTGGAGGCCGAGCGGGAGTCGATCAAGCTCAAGCAGGTCGAGTATATGGCAAGCCATGTCGGCAAGGCTTATCCTGGCGTTATCTCAGGTGCTACCGATTACGGCATCTATGTGAGAATGGTTGATTTTGCCATTGAGGGGATGGTGCACATGCGCAACCTTACTGACGACTATTACGAATATGACGAAACAACCTACTCCCTGGTTGGAAAGCGCCGCAAGAAGCGGTTGCAGATTGGACAGCGGGTAAAGGTCAAGGTGAACAGTGTGGATCTCCAGCGCCGCACGATTGATCTTGTCATAGAAGAGTAGTACCAGAGGCTCTTCCCCTGACGGTGCTTTTGCGCTTTCAGGGGAAGAGGGTCTGTTGCTCAGACAAGGCCGGAAATCCGGAGGAAGTTGTAGAGGAGCTTCAGACCGGTTGTGCGGTATTCCTCACGGATGCTTTCAAACTGCTCAATGAGGTTGACTTGATTCATCCCCTTCAGGTCGGCATCAATATCGCACCACTCCGAAAACATTTCATTGGTCATTTCAAAATGGCACTGCAGCCCGTAGCCGTTTTTTCCAACCCTGACTGCCTGTATCGGGCAGTGCTGGCCTGTTGCAAGTAACTCCATATCCGAACCAGCAAGTTCCACCGTCTCGCCGTGAAGCTGAAAGACCGGAAAGCTCTTGCCAAGTCCACCGAAAAGAGCATCTTTTCGGCCTGCCGCGGTGAGGTCGATGCGGTACGGATTTCCTGCCGGGTCAACAAATCCGCACTCTTTCACCGGGGCACGCATCACCTTTCCGCTACCCGCCTTGACAAGGCACTGCATCCCAAGGCAGATACCGAGGTACGGTATCTCCTCGTGGAGTGCCTGCTCTATACGGCGGAGCTGAAGAAGCATGGCAGGGGTTTCATCGTTGGCGCTCTGGGGTCCGCCAAGTACAACAAGAGCGCTGTAGCCCCGAGGATCGGGAAACGTTCCTCCCGCTGAAAGATCTTCACTGTGCGAGGCAATACCGTGCTCGCAGAGCAGGGTTTCAAGAAGCCCGGCCCCTTCGTGGGTGATGTTTTTGACAATCAGTATTTTTCTGCTCATAGGCTGTTGCTGAATGATGAAAATATAGAATGGGAAGGCGTCATTCTCAAGGTAATTCGATTTCTATCTACATTGCGATTTATGCGGGTTCCCTAAGGAACTTTTCGAGGCCGTCTGGCCAGTTCCGGACTGCGCAAAACCGGTGGAAAGGGCAGAAAGGGTGTGTTGTTCGATCTGGCATCATAACGAACGCAGTCGGCATTTTTCTTATGCGGTTGCGGCCTCAAGGAGATTCCCGGCATGAATCTTGCTGTGATGGTGGATCTGAGATATTTTTTTTCTCAGGAAAGAAAGCTGTTTTTCAGGAAGAAGTTAATTGGTTAAGTATTTATTTTGGAACGGATTATAGCCAAAATGATGGTTGACGCGACGTCGTAAACAGAAAGCTTTTTTCGTCTCAGGGCTTCAGGATAAATTTTATTGAAAGAAAATCTTTTGGCAGGTCGTACTATCTGTTGTATTAAGACAAGTTGGAGGTCTACAGGTTACCTGCAGTTATGGTCAGTAGCTAAAGCAGACTCCGGCATACATGATTGACAAATTTTAGTTAACATTTATTAGTAGTGATATTCAGTTTCAGGTCACAGGTTGATTCTTGTTCAGTTTCAAAAAAGAGCAGTAAATTTGAAGTCGGTCTCACTTTAGGCTTTTTGATTTTTACCTTGCTTGCTTATGGCTCAATGATTCATGAACAGTTTTATTCATTACCCATCCTGGTTGAAGAGCGGGCATGGTATCCAATATTCATGCACTTGTTGTTTTTGGTTTTGACATCCTTTCTGGTTTATGGCGGTGTACTTTACCATCTTACGAGAATAGGCTACTTTAAGAGGTTCTCAAAAACCGGGAATAATTCGGATAGAGAGCAAGAACTAGTTTTCAATAATGATGCCCCTCGACTCACGGTTTTGGTACCGTCATACAAGGAGGAGCAGCGCGTTATCATGCAAACACTTTTGTCTGCAGCATTTCAGATTTATCCTAGGCGTCGTGTTGTTCTGCTGATTGACAATCCCCCCGTCTCAAGCACTGCGGGTCACGACTATTGGCAGTTGAGCAAGGCTCGCAGTTTGCCGATAACGCTGACAGAGTATTTCAGCTCCCACAAGCAGACGTTTGTTCAGGCAGAGAATGAGTTTTTGAGCCGTAATGATTCTGTTTCGAACGACATAACTACAGAGGTTGAACGACTGAAGAAATTTTGGGCTGAATTGGAGAGCCATTTTTCCGGTTTGATTGACTCTTACGATGAGCATAATCATGTCGACCGTCTGTTCCTGACCTTGATTTATGAGCGCTTGCAGTCGATTTTCAGCGAGAAAAGAATCAGCCGTACCGTTTTAACTCTTGAGGCTATAAGAAGGGAGTACCGTTTTCTGGTAATCCTGTTCGACGTTGAGTTTGATTCTTTCGAACGAAAAAAATATTTGAACTGTTCCCATGCCGCCAATAAGGCAATGAACCTGAACAGTTATATTGCCCTTGTTGGCGGGTATTACAGGGAGGAACGTGTGCCAGGCGGTATGGTGCTTTCCAGATGCGAGGAAAAAGAGGCTACGCTCTCGATACCTGAAACAGAGTATTATATCACCTTGGACGCAGATAGCCTGGTGGTGCCGGAATATTCCATGCGGTTGATCAGTATGATGGAAAATCCGGAAAACAGTCGCGTTGGCATCGCTCAGACGCCTTACAGCGCAATTCCCGGGGCTGACAGTCTCCTTGAAAGAATTGCCGGAGCAACGACTGATATCCAGTATTTGATTCATCAGGGATTCACATTTTTCAATGCAACCTACTGGGTTGGAGCCAATGCTGTTATTCGCGCAGCAGCTCTTCAGGATATAAAAATAGTGACCCATGAGCGCGGTTACGAGGTCTCGAAATTCATTCAGGACCATACCGTCATTGAGGATACTGAGTCCAGCATTGATATAGCGGGGAAGAATTGGAACCTTTACAATCATCCCGAACGGCTTGCATACAGTGCAACCCCTCCCGATTTCGGTTCCCTTGTCATTCAGCGCAGACGCTGGGCTAACGGCGGCCTGCTTATTCTGCCAAAATTGGTACGGTATCTTTTTCGGAACTTCTCCTTATCCGGAATTTCAGAAGGTTTTTTTCGATTTCATTATCTCGTTTCTATTGCGGCCGTCAACATCGGGTTGCTCATGCTGATGCTCTTGCCGTTTGGGGAAGAGTTCAACACCATCTGGTTGCCGTTGACCTCATTGACCTATTATATACTTTATGCTCGTGATCTCAAGCAGAATGGTTACAGGATAACCGATGTTTTCAGGGTCTATGCTCTAAATTTACTGCTGATTCCTGTCAATCTTGGGGGAGTTTTTAAATCTGTCGAACAGGCCTTTACCGGCAAGCATATCCCCTTTGCGCGGACGCCGAAAATAGAAGGCCGAACTGCTGCGGGCTCATCGTATATCATTTTTTCCTATGTGTTGCTGGTACAGTTTCTTTTGGGTGGTATGTATAGCATTATCAAAGATCATCTCTTCCTCGGCTGTTTTTCACTCATGAACGCGGCGATTCTTCTCTACGCCATAATCATTTTTATCGGTCTGAAAGAGAGTGTTGAGGATGTCATGCAGGGTGTATCAAAGAAAGAACTCCCCATTGAAGAGTTTGCTTTTTCCACTGCTCAGAAAAGCCTGTAATTGCCGGGTTAACGGTGCGTTCATATATATTAGAATTCAAGCATAGCCATGCAGCGGGTTTATGGCTGTGCTCTTGCTAGGCAATTTTTTATTATCGATACGATTATGAGACGCATTCTTGCCATAGCGACTGTATTTGTATTATGGTTTAGCCTGTTGCGCTCAACAGTACTCGTTGCATCTCCAGTTCTTCTGACGTTCGACGTTGAGGCCCCGACTGACGAAGATGCCCTGAAGAAGCTAGCCCCTGATGTTCCGGCAACCTACTTCATTACTGGTGAATTTGCCCAAAACCACAAGGAACTGGTAGCCGCCCTCTCGAAGGGCGACAATACCGTTGGCTCACACTCCTACATTCATCCACATTTCAAATCCCTTGATTCCAAGGCGGTGCTGGCTGATCTGACGGCTTCAAAAAAAATTCTTGAATCAATTACCGGTAAGCCTCTCGCATGGTTTCGGTCTCCATATCTGGAATACGATGAACGAACCATGCAGACCTTGAATGCATTGGGCTTTCAGGGGGACAGTTCGGACAAGGAGCAATGGTCAGATCAGGCCTTGATCTATGAGCTCCCGATCTCCGGGCGGGAGAATGGCACGCTTATTGCGTCGGATTATGACATGCTCAAGGTCTTCCATTTCTCGAAGAGTTCGTATGAGGCTACACTCAGAAAATTTTATCAGGAAAAGGCCTCTTCGGGCCAACCACTCGTTGTTCTTATTCACCCTTCAGTTTCCGTTGAATATCCGGATGATTTGAAGCGCTTTATCGCCTATGTCAAAAAGAAGCACGGCGAATTCTTTTCAATTGACAGCTACTGTGCAGGATTGCAAAAGCCGCGTCCACGGCATTTTGCTGTTTGGGCAGATTTCAGCGATGGAGTTGGCGATCCTGAATCCATCGCTTCCAGCCTCCTGGGAGCAGGTGCTACCGATGTTTTCGTTAAGGTTCCAGAGCCCATGGCCAGCAGCTCTGATGGCTTGCCTGATAGCAGGGAGCTGTTCGGCAAGATGGTTGGCATCCTGCAGTCAAAGAGGCTGAAAGTACACTTATGGCTTTCGCCTCTGGCCAGTCACACAGCTCTCACGCAACATCCTGAGTGGGCGATGACTGAAAAGAACAACGATCGCTCCGCACTCTGGATGTCACCGGGAAATCCGGAGGTCTCTTCCTCGATCGCCAAATCGGTAAAGGATCTCATCCGCACCTATCATCCTGACGGAATCTGTCTGGACAACCTTTCCTATCCGAGTTCCGAGTACGATTATTCGCCGCAGATGCTCAAGGCTTTCGCAAAATACAATCATCTCGATCATACGCCGACCTTGAGCATGCTGATGAACCGCTATTACACCGAGTGGTGCTACTGGCGCTCGCAGGTTATTTCCAATTTTGCCGAAAAAATAGGGGAAACGGTGCGCAGTGAAGGAAAAGGTTCTGTTGCATTTTCAGCGACCATATCAAGCAATTCGGCCATCAACTATCGAACGGCAGAAACATCAGGCCAAAACTTTGCGATGTTTGACCGGAACTTCGATTTTCTTGTGCCTGACATTACCGTATCCCTGAAGGGCAATACTTTTGATGTTGAGAAATTGAGGCTTACGCTTTTTGCCATGCGCGCTGGTGCAGGCATGAGGCCGATGATGCTCAGAGTGAACGACTCCCCGAATGGCACTCCAATTTCAGCGGAGTCCCTGGCAATTGTTTCTGGAGAGCTCTCGATCGGAGTCGATGGCCTCAGTCTCTTTCCGGGCCTGAAGCAAATCAACCCTCAATTACTGGATCGTCTCCACCAGGTGTTTCTTGTGTCAATGCGGGAAAGGGAGTCGACAGGGCAGGGCTCAAAGGAGCCTCAGTGACGTTGCGTTCCGAAAAAGCAGGTAAGTGCATAGGCTTCCTGAATCGCCGAATTTCCCCTCCGACCTTGGCCGCAGCAGGAATCTCCCTGATCATTTTCACCTACGTAGCGATGCGTGCAGCGAACATTCCCATTACACATGATGAAGCACTGACCTACGCCTGGCATGTTACTGGCGGTTGGCGAGATATCGTGCTTTTCAGGACAACCGGCCTTCCGGATAACAACCATGTGCTCTATACGTTGCTCTGCAAAATATCGGTAAAGCTTTTTGGAGTGTCGGAACTGACGCTTCGGCTTCCGAGCATACTTGGTTGCTTGCTTTATCTGATTGGCCTGAATCTCTGTCTCAAGCGCATGATTCCCGGCTGGCGGCAGGTACTGGGCATACTGGCTGTAGGCACGAATCCCTATGTACTTGACTTTCTTGGGCTTGCACGTGGCTATGGCCTGGGATTGGGTTTCACCATGATTGGTCTCAATGCGTTGCTTGCCGCTTTTGCCGAGTCACCCGGAAAGATTCTCTCACTCCCCCTGAAATTAAGTCTCCTGTTCTTCACGCTGGCCACATTGTCAAATCTCTCCTTTCTGCTCGTTTTGGCGGCCGCTCTCTTGATCATCTCACTCTCTTTGGCTTACGGCGGAACATCACTCAGTCTCAGTTTGATGCCCGATGAATCACCATGGGCAATGCTGCTGAAAATTCTTCTCTCCATGCTTCCGCTCTTCGCCTACCTGATCATTCCGCTGAGCATTATCCATCACAGCAAACTTTTCGAGATGGGCGGCTCCACCGGGTTCTGGCCGGATACGGTCGGCAGCCTTATTGAGGGTACCATGTACGACACTCCATTGCTTGCCGATCAAAAATGGCTTCTGGAAATCTGGCTTTCAGTGACGCTGCTGTTTCTCCCTCTTGGGCTTTGGGTCTTGCATCGTTGGGATAAACGGCGATTTACAGCGCTCATGGTGATGGTGACGTTGATCGGCATCATTGTTCTGGAGAGTTTGGCTCAGCATTTACTTTTCAACGTAGCATTCCTGCAGGGGCGACGCGGTATCTTTCTGATTCCGCTCTTCCTGCTTGTGGCTTTGGTACTCGGCCATCTGCCGCGTGCAACATCACGCTGGATTGGTACCGTAGGGCTGCTGGTTGGTGTGCTTGTGCCTGCCGCTCTCGGCGTGAATGGATTGCTGTCGGCGAACCTTCGGTATGTCTATGACTGGAAATCAGACGCTGGCACTCGTGACATCATGCTTGCCGTAAAAAAGAAGATCGATCGTCAAAAGCCGTCTCTGCCGCTACGCATGCGCGTAAACTGGAATTTTGAACCTGGCACAAACTTCTATCGGCACACCATGGGCATCGAATCGTCACTGTTGCCGCTTAATCGGGAGGGACTGGATGGTTCTGCTGATCTCTACTATGGAATGATGGAGGATGACGCGACCATCATGAAATACAGCCCGAGGCTTATATTCCGGGATTCCGTTTCCGATACAGCCCTGTTTGAACGGGTGAACAAGAGGTTCATGAGATGAGTCTTTCGATAGCCCGGTTCAAAGAGAGCTTCATGACTTATCTTCAGAAAGATAGAGGAACCGAAGAAATTTTTTTCAGGTAAAGCCAGGAATGCACTTATGACGTATCGTAATCTGAGAGTTGCACTTATTGTTCCCTGTTTTAACGAGGAGATTGCAATTGCTCAAGTGATTCGGGGCTTTCGTGAGGCGATGCCCTGTATTGAAATTTTCATCTTTGACAACAATTCAAGCGACAGTACACCGGTTGTTGCACGGGCAGAAAAGGCGCATGTCGTAACGGTTACGTCGCGCGGAAAAGGCAATGTGGTGCGACGAATGTTTGCCGATGTTAACGCTGATATTTTTGTCATGGTTGATGGAGATGGTACCTATGA
>CAJAOR010000083.1 GCA_903942355.1 uncultured Chlorobiaceae bacterium
ATCCTTTTAAATCCTGATGCAGCGTACGGACATGCCATCTGCATTGTGTTCGGTGCCTTGAACAACTATTGGAAGGTGACCAACAACACTGTACCATGATATCAGCGAAGTTGATTCAGAAGAAGACCAGAAAAAGGCATTATCACCCATAAAGATAAAGTCTCCGCCAGTGCCTCTCATGCCTCCCGGCAGTGCACTGAACCGGTTGCCGTTATCGGCTGCAAAATTGGAGCTGATCTCGAGCGACGATCCGGTAGACTTCAGTTTTCCTCCGCCAACTGGTATGCCACCCAGCGCTGTTGCAAGTTTGTTCAATTCTTGAGAGGTCGGTACATGCCACCCTGACGGAGCAAGACCGCGAGGATCGTGCACGGCATACCAGTTATAAAGACGACCATATTTTCCATTGCTTGCAGCATCATTCTTGTAGTAACTCCATGCTCCTTCCCCTTTTGCTGCGGCGTCAAGCCAATCCTGATTCGTAGCGGCATATCGAATTTGGTCTCCGTTTCGATAACTGCTAACGTCAAGATTCTCCTTCATCCACACCTGACCATCAATGGATACCGAACTGATGGTGTGCCCGGCAATATCCTTCTCTGCTGCCCTGAGTTCTGAATCCGAAGTCATCAGGGTTATCAGGAGAAAAAGTAATCCGTACAGCGCTTTACGTGAATAATTCATTGGTAATGTTGTTTTATAGTTGGTTGTGTTTTTTTGGATATTTATTCGGTATTAACTCAGAACAAATCAACAAATTAATTTCGCCAGGTAATGATACTTTCATGCAAAAGACTGGTAAATCAGTGCATCAATATCGGTGGGAATGAATTCCGTCGGCGTAATCCCTGTATGTTTTTTAAATACTTTTGTAAAATAGGATTGCTCTTCAAAGCCGAGTTGAAAGGCGATTTCCTTGAGGCTGAGATCCGTGACAAGAATCAATCGTTTTGCCTCTGTAATGACGCGCTCCATGATGAATTCGGAAACATATTTGCCGGTATGAATAATGTTAATCTCGCAAAGCTTTCGAGCTGATATGCCCATCGTTCTGCTGTAGTAACTTACGCTGTGCTCGGTCTGGAATTTCTTTTCGAGGAGCGTATTGAATCGTTCCCATATAAACTCGGATTTCTTTAACGTATAAGCTTGTAAAGGTGACTGAAGAAGTCGGAGTTCCTCGATTTTTAAAATGAAGGTGGCCAAAAGATGCTGAAACTTATTCAGGAAGTAAGGGTCAGCTTGCCCCGACTCATAACTGAGCAGCCCAAGATAAGACTCTATGATAGCGGCTTGTTCTGTGGTCGTCTGGATGACGGTATTGGCTTTAAATTTGGAATAAATCAAGTTTGACGAGTTTTCCAATAACTCAGCCCTGAACCTGATCACGGAGACCTTGCAATCGCTAGAAGGATAAAGGCTGTGAATACGTCCTTTAGGAATGCTGACAAGACTATGCTTTGGAAATTCGAAGCTTTCGCCATCAAGCAGATGCACGGCTGATCCCTTCCGAATCCAGATCAGTTCGTTGTATGCATGTCGATGCATCTCTGGATTGCTGCGGTTCAGAGACTCAAGCGCCTCAAATTCCATATCGATAAACATGAACTGACCCGGGATCTCATCTGCATCACCATGCAGAGGATCAACAGAAATATGGTTTAACGGATAAATCATGTACGCAACAATAAAGTTTGAGGCAGAGCTTTAAGGCTTCTTCTTCATGCAATAATACTCTCTTTATATCTTGCAAGTCAAGGCATTAAATGTCATTTTTTAACGATCGTTACCAGCGAAAAAGTCGCGAACAAAAAGCCAAAAATAACCTGCATACGACCTCTTACTGCGCTATTTCCGTGAGACTTGTGTGCTATTTGAGCCGGTGATCGAGAATCTACGAATCGAGACGGCTGAAGATGTTGGCTACACAAGCAGCAAGCAGGCGAAAGTCAACTGGTTTTACCAGTTTCAGATCTGCGCCAGACTTGATATTGGCTGGCACCGTGAAGGAGAAGAGGGGTTCTGAAAGGGTGATGATGCGCATGGCCGAAGCGACAGAGCCTGTACATAGTGTCACATCACGCATAGAAAGACGTATAAGTAACTGTATATTGTTTTTCATAATCAACCAAAGGAGGATTGAATATGAAGAAGTACAAAGTCACCCTGACACAAGAAGAACGGCATGAACTCGATGCAATGAGCAGCAGAGGAAAGCATGCAGTTCAAACGGTTTTGAACGCCTTGATTTTACTTGCTTGTGATGAAGGCCAATACCAGAAAAAACGGTCAATCAATGAAACCATTGCGCGTGTTCTGAATGTCAGCATGAAAACGATAGACCGGGTTAAAAAGCGATTTGTAGAAGAGGGCATAGACATGGCACTTACCGGCAAACCTTCAACCCGTGTATATAAGCGAAAAGCTGATGGTGACCTTGAAGCACATCTGATAGCAATGAGCTGTTCCGAAGCACCTAAAGGTCATAAACGATGGACATTAAGATTGCTGGCCGACAAGGCAGTTGAACTGAACTATGTTGAAGATATTTCCTACGAGACCGTTCGGCGGGTGTTAAAAAAAACGTCATTAAGCGCTGGAAGCAAGAAGGATGGGTGATTCCTCCGCTCAGTGACGGTAAATTTGTAGCACGCATGGAGATGGTTCTGGAGGTGTACAAGCAACCCTATGATCCATTGTATCCGGTTGTTTGTATGGATGAGTCGCCCGAGTAGTTGATTGCACGGGCATCATTCGATAGGATAAAGCAAAGCAAAAGAGCCACCTGAAAAGGTAGCTCTTTTGCTTTTTATGCGTCTCGTTTGTTTGTGCAGAGAATCTTACTTGCTCTGCTCGACCATGTAGGCAGTGGTATTACCGATTGCGACTGTGCTAGCCGATGTGCCACCTTTGGCAGGCATGATACCATTCTTTCCGGTAAAGCCTAGGTCGGCGTGCTCGACGAGGGTTTCAATTCCCTTGGCGATACGTGGCGCCCAGGCGGCTTGGTCGCCGACTATTGGCGCATTGAATATACCTCTTTTGTGGCATGCACGACAGCTTGACTCATAGAGCGATTTGCCGGCTGTCGCATCGTATGCTGCGGAAGCATCGACAGAAAGACCTGCCAGAACAATGCCAAAAAGGCTCATAGTGATAATACGGGACATAAATAGCACTCCATTTGATATGTTATGAGATGACAATACTGCATTAAAATCCTATGTAAGCATTAAGTGTCATAGTGTTTGCGTTTGTGGCAGTTGCCGATTTCGCTTTATCCCAATTCCACTCCTTCAGATATGCTGTATAGTTTCCCACTACCATAATATTCGGTGCAAGATAGGCTGTCAGTGACGGCACAATTGTTGGCTGTTCACGGTAAGCTGCTGGTGCTGAAGCACTTCGAATATCCGAGTAGGCAAGTTTCGCAAACAGCCAGGGGTAAACGAACCAGCCTGCGTCGACAATCACATTGTTCAACTTAAGGTCGCTGTCTTTGCTAGCGGCTACGTTCAACTGGAAGTTATTATAGTAAGCCTGGATATCGGCACCATAAACAAGGGTTTCTCCCTTAAATGATCCCGTTTCCAGTCCTCCCTTTGCAGCGAGCGCGCTTTTCATGCTGACAACTCCAGCTCCAATCGATACAGAATTGTCCATACCGTTGAAACTGTTGCCGAACTCTCCACCTGCACCACTGAGCAGGCCGGTACCGAACAACTTGATTTTTCCTCGAAGGTATCTGATGTCATCAAATGTGTTGCCCGGGTTAGGCGCATCAAGATTACTAGGGCCGGCTGGTGAAGTGTTGACGGCCGTTGCGTTAGTGCTGAGTCCAGCAACAAGAGAGTACCCGCCCTGCTCGCCTTTTGTAAAGTTCAATTCGGCATAGGTTACCGGAGTAGGAAGTACGCTTGAAAGATTTCTCACTCCGCCCTGAAAGGACTGGGCAAAAGAGCTGTTGCTGAATGCATTGCCAAGCGCAAGGTTGAAACCTGGAGAGAACTGCCAGACAGCCCTGACTCTGGCGCCCAAAGCATCGGCTTTACCGAACCCATCGAGACCGCCGACAATGGTCAGATTATCGCCAACTGAAGCACCAAACCACAGCGAAACGGCGTTTATGCCCCCCTGATAGAGCGACTGCTCCTCTGTTGTAGCCCCAAGGGCATTTTTTGTGCCCTCTTTGTAATTGACAATAGTCCCGGATACCATAAGGCTTAAAGGGTCAAACTGGGGAAGTGATCCGAGAAAAGGGGCATCAATCGTTTTTTTCCATTCAGGAGTGCCCTCCTTAAGATTCTTCTGCTGGGTGAAAGCGTCGTCGTTACCGTCAGGAAGGCGATAGCCATTGTTCTTGAATGCTTCACCGACAGCGTTGCGGGTCGGAAATCCCGAGTGGCACATGTAGCAGGACACTTGATACTTTCTGGACCATGCCGGAACTGCGGAGCTCTCATTGCTCAAGAACATTGCAGGAACCATACAAAGCGCACTAATAGCGGCTAATTTCATTTTTTTCATAAACCAAAGACTCCTTTTTTTCTGTTTTCGGGGTTGAGGGTTGACTGTATACGACAAATAAATCGCAACAGAACGTGCTTCCTGACAGGCCAGTGTAGTGTGGAATGTGCTCGGGAAATATTTAGTAATTTGTACGTCTTTATATACATGACGTGACACTCGATACGAGGCAGTAGTAATAGATTCACTTAAACCCTGACCTAACGCTCATGAATGATCACCAGAAGCAACCGGACTGTTACCTAAAGCTTTAATAAATAATGTACAAGACAATAATTTGAGATAAGCATTAAGGCTATTTCTGGATAAAATAATACAACCTTTATATGCGGTAAGTCAACAAATTAAATGTCATTTTTCAACAATCGTCACAGGCGAAGTTGTCGCGTATAAAAATGAAAAAATAACCCGCATACTGCTTCTTGCTGTGCTATTTCTGTGAGGTTTCTGTGAGGTTTGTGTGAGGTTTCGGCCGGTCATCGGGAATCTACGAATCGAGACGGCTGAAGAGGTTGGTAACACAAGCTGCAAGCAGGCGAAAGTCAACTGGTTTTACCAGATTCAGATCGGCTCCTGACTTGATATTGGCTGGCACCGTGAAGGAGAAGAGGGGTTCTGAAAGGGTGATGATGCGCATGGCGGTGTTTTTTCTTGCATATTCGGCCACGACCAGGCCACTCTGGTCGGGGAGGGTACCATCAATGATCGCAACTGCATAGGGTTCAGCAAAAACCTGCCGGTAGAAGTCAGAGGCCGAACCGACCCCTGTAACCGTATATCCATGATACATGAGATAGTTGACTATACCTATGCAAAGAGACTGGTCACCTTCGGCAACAATTATCCATTTATGGGAGTTGTTCTCGATCGTATGCAGTTGACTCATAAAGGGTTTTCGGAGATTGCGCATAAAGAGACATAACTGTTGCTGTCTTTAATTAAAAATTAAAGAGGTGTTGTTGCAACACATTAATTGTCATTTTTTTAACACAATCAACGGAATATCCGGGCGGAATGAGCGGAGAATCACTCGATGGTGATTTCGTCAATAAAAATATAGCCGACGGAATGGGAGGTCTGGATGGGAGAGAGTGAGCAGCAGGATTGTATTTTATAACGAAGACGGTTGACGAGAGATTGCAGGGAGTGGTTGCCGGATTCATTGTTGAAGTAGCCAAGGTTTTTCAGCAGTTCAAGACGTGCAATCACCGCTTTTTGGGGAGAGACAAGCATGGTCATAAAGTCAAGCTCTTTGGTCGTAAGTTTGATGCATACCCCAAGAGGGCTCTGAAGCGTCCATTGCATGGGAATGAGACGCCATGCTTCCGGCAGAGGCGGTTCCGGAGGTTTTTCAGTAATAAAATGTGCTGAAGTGGGAATGCGGCTGAGAAGCGTTGCGATGGAGACCGAGAGTTGACGGAAATCGACCGGTTTGACGAGATAGATATCTGCCCCTGCCTGATGACCGGCAAGTTGGTCATCAATGCTGGCACGGGCTGTAAACATGATGATACGTATGTCGGTGTTTTTTCGGACGTATTCGGCCAGGATCAGACCACTCTGGTCAGGAAGACCGACGTCGATGATGGCGACCGCATAGGATTTGGCGAATATTTGCTGGTAAAATTCTTGCGCTGAGCCTACCCCGGTGACCTGGTATCCGTCAAGTGTCAGGTATTTGACAACGCTGTTACGGAGGGGCTTATCGTCTTCGACAATAATTACCGGGCGGTTATTCTGTGGCATATCCTGTGTCATAAGCGTGCTGGTGTAGGCATGACTGATGAGTTTTCGGGTAATGGTTCGCAGGCTGCATAAGCCAGGGGAATACGTACGGTTGCTCGGATTCCTGATGCGGTGGCGGTAAGACTTACCACGCCGTTATGCTGTTCAATAATATGCCGGACCAGCCAGAGTCCGACACCGGCTCCGCTGGTATCGTTGCTGTTAACCCCTCGGGTATATTTATCAAAGAACTCTTCTCCTTCTTGGTTCGTGAAAATCTTTCCCTGATTTTGTATGGTTATAACTACTTCGTCCTCTTCGATGTGACTTTCGACATCAATGGTTGAGCTTGGGGGAGAGTATTTTCGGGCGTTTTCGAGGAGATTAAAAAGTGCTGTTTTAATGGTTTGAGGATCTCCGAGAATGGTCTGAATATCAGAGGCTTCGCAGTAGGTAAAGGTCCGAAGAGGCCACATCGTCCGCATAATCGTAACCTGTGCAGAGAGAAAAGTCACCATCGCTATAGGCTTTATCCCTTCAGTTATACCAGGTTCAGTGAGCCGACTGCGTTCCAAAGAGACATCCATGACTTCAACAAGCCGGTCAACAGCACGGTGCATTGCACTGAGCTCTTCATCATATCCGGACTGTTTTCCTCTTTCCTCCTGGAGATCAATGATATCAATGTTTCCGCTGATAACAGCAAGAGGAGTACGATATTCGTGTGATAACATGGAGAGAAATCGATGTTGCTGATCAAGAGCCTGCCGTTCAGCCGCAAATGCAACTTCAAGCATCTCCTTGCTTTTGCGAAGTTCCTGCGTCATATCGCAGGCAAGAGCAAGTGCCTTTTTTTCAGTCTCTTTTACAATATTGAGTTCCTGCTGAAACCTCTCTGTCAACACCCGTTCAGCCATAAGTACCCGCCTGGAGAGCGCTATAGATATAAGGGTTATATGGAAGATGGTGGTGAACTGAACAGTATTCATATCCCATAAAAAGCCAAGCGGTATGATGCCCATAAGACGAAGCAGCATATGAAAATATCCGAGACTACTGACCGCAAAAGCGACAACAATAAAGATTCCTGCACTTGGTAACTGAGCACGCAACCTAACGCTTAATATCAGCTGTATGACAACCAGGGTTAATGTCCCGATAAAGGCAAGCGGAGCAATAAGCGGATAAAAGCCTAAAGGGACTGCTGCCATTGTAAGAAATCCAAGCAATGAGAGAACGCGCATATAGCGCAGACTCCATGAACCTGCAACCGAAAAAAAGAGTTTCCGGGAGAATTCGCTGTAAACCAGAATATTTGCACCAATTCCGCCATAGATGAGATAATCGGAGACCTGGTGTACTACTGAGGGAAATAAAAGGGTCATTACCCCTTCAGCGGCGAAGTTGAAAATTATTCCGGCCAGGACGTAGAGGGAATAATAGAGGAAAAGGGTGTCGCGGGTTGAAATATAAAAAATTGTGTTTATCACAAGGAGCGTCAGACCGATGCCGAGAAAGGCTGACTGGAGGATGACATGAAGATTTGTGTAGTCGCGCAGGTCTTCGGTTGTGTGAATATTTCCTGCAAGGCTGATGGAACTGTTTGAGAAAACCCGAGCATAGATAATTACCGGTGCGGACGCGGGCAGAACAAGTGGAACAACAAAATCGGGATGGAGTACAGGACGCTGAAGGGCTGGGATATGGTTACCAAGGCGCACGATATGATAGGAGGAGGCAAGCGAGGGGTCATGCCCGGGAGTCTGAATATAAAGCGTCAGATAATTGATATAGTTCGGTTTAAGCCTGAGCCAGCCCTTTTCAGGGAATGAAGCATTGCGTTCAATGGTGAACCGGACCCAGCAGGCTTCACGCTTATAACCGTTATTGAGGTTACCTTCAAGAGGGTGAAAACGGCCGTTCTCGGCTGCTTTCAGTACGTCAGTAAATCCTAGGCTTAAAGAGGGGTCTTTCAGGAGCTCCATATGCCCTGCCAGGTCATATGCGCTGCGCCCGCCAAGTTGCAGCGGCGCAGCAGATGCTTGAGGAGAGAAGAGAAGGGCGAGCAAAAGAAATATACCGGCAAGAAGAGTCTGCTGTGGAGTATGGGCAATGACGGTTTTCATAGGTATTAAAAATGTCGCATGAACCGGCCACGCCTTTCACCGCAGCTTCCGACAATCAACTTCCGATATACTCCTTCAGAATTTTGCTGTATGCCGACTGGCGGAGCCTGCGTATTGCCTTCTCCTTGATCTGGCGGACACGTTCGCGGGTGAGGCGGAACTTTTCGCCGATCTCTTCGAGCGTGAGCGGGTTATCCATGCCGATGCCAAAGTAGGACTTGATGACGTCTGCTTCTCGTGGAGCAAGGACGGAGAGGGAGCGTTCGACCTCAAGGGTAAGAGAATCACGGTTAAGGCCGTAATCGGGCAGATGTCCATCGTTCTGCAAGACATCCAGCAGGCGGTTGTCATCGCCCTGGGCAAACGGGGCATCGACCGAAACATGTCGTCCGGCTATTTTCAGGGTATCGGCGACGTCCTGCGAATCCATTTCAAGCAAGGTGGCCAGCTCCCTTGTGTTCGGGTCGCGTTCAAATTCCTGTTCAAGCTGACTGTAGGCTTTGCTGATCTTGTTGAGCGTTCCTACCCGGTTCAGGGGAAGCCGTACAATTCGTGACTGTTCGGCCAGAGCCTGAAGAATGGACTGGCGAATCCACCATACGGCATAGGAGATAAACTTGAAGCCGCGGGTTTCATCAAACCTCTTGGCAGCCTTGATAAGACCAAGATTCCCTTCATTGATCAGGTCGCCAAGGGTCAAGCCCTGGTTCTGATACTGTTTGGCCACCGAAACAACAAAGCGCAGGTTACCCTTGATCAGCTTGTCAAGAGCGCGTTTTGCCCTCTTGTATTCGGTCGTATCGACTGGCATATCAAAGCCTTCTTTGATCGCCTTGGTCAGTTTGACCTCATCTTCGGCTGTCAACAGGTCATATTTACCGATCTCCTGCAGGTAACGATCGAGAGAGAGGCTCTCACGGTTGGTTATCTGTTTGCTTATTTTCAGTTGCCTCATGTGTAACTTCTCCTTGCGAACTTCAGCGTTTTAACTTTCCTGACAGCTTGCAGGGGCAAGCCGGAAAAGTCGGAAGATATTATTAAAAGCTAATTAAATCTAATAAAGTTTTTTCCTTCCTTCCTTCCACAAGCTATCAGGTCGCGGCAAACAGCTTCAACAGGCTCCTTTTCGTCAGTCACTGAGCACAGCAAGATTGCTGTTGAGTTTTTCGAGGGTTTCCTCGGCCTCCCTGAGTTTTTCGCGTTCTTTGGCAATGACATCTGACGGAGCATTGTCTGCAAATCCCCTGCTAGCCAATTTCTTGTGAATGGAGCTGACATAGGAAGCAATATTGCCAATCTCTTTCTGAAGCCTGGCACGTTCTTTATCGAATGATATCAACCCTTCGAGCAGCACAAATAGTTCATTTCCCTCAACGACGGAACCTGCAGCATGATTTGGACGCTCTGCATCTGCCATGAGTTGGGGAATGCATTGACCAAGCGCAGCAATCAGCGGAAGATTGGTTGCAATAAGCAAACGGTCACCCTCATTGCCCGGCCTGAAAAGCACTGAGGCCCTGCTGCTGTGAGGAACACCGAAGAGGGAACGGAGACTTCTGACCTCGGTCACCAGCTTCTGTATCAGGGAAAAACCGCGGAGATCAGTTCCTGCAAGTTCACTGTCGGAAAGAGGCATCGGCGAAAGGGCAACACTCTCTTCCGACGGACGCTGAAGAACCTGATGCCAAATCTCGTCGGTAATGAACGGCATCACCGGATGCAGCGCCTTGAGGGTACCTTCAAGCACATGCACCGCAAGGCAGACCACCTGCTGGGCCTCTTCTCTTGTCAACTCTCCTGAAAGCCTGACCTTCATGGCTTCCAGATACCAGTCGCAATAGTCGCGCCAGAAAAAGTCATAGAGATTTTTGACAATATCATTGACCCTGAACTGCTTGAACGCGGTATGATAGCGCTCAAGCATACCATGATATCCGGCCAACAGCCACTGCCCGGCAAGATCACCTGTTGCGGAACGGGGATCATAATTGAGATAGACGGCGGAAAACTCTTCGTGATCGCGGAAATACTTCTCACGCTGCATGAAGACCAGGCGGGATGCGTTCCATATTTTGGTGGCAAAATTCCGGCCGAGTTCGCACTTTTCCTCGCCGAAAAGAACATCCTGCCCGAGCGGCGCAATATAGATAATCGTAAAACGCAAGGCATCGGTACCGTAGGTATCCATCACCTTGATGGGGTCGGGCGAATTGCCGAGTGACTTCGAGAGCTTGCGCCCCTTCATGTCACGAATAATACTGGTAAAATAAACGTCGCGGAAAGGAACCGTCCCCTTGAAATAGAGCCCGGCCATCACCATTCTGGCAACCCAGAAAAAGATGATATCCGGGCCGGTTACCAGCGTATCGGTCGGATAAAAGGCCCTGAGATTTTCATTGTCGCTCTGCTTGTCTGTCCAGCCAAGTGTTGTCAGCGGCCAGAGCCACGAAGAGAACCAGGTATCGAGCACATCATCGTCCTGCACCAGCTTGTCGGTACCGGCAAGATGACAGGCCTCTTCATAGGA
>CAJAOR010000084.1 GCA_903942355.1 uncultured Chlorobiaceae bacterium
ATCAACCTGCAAATAAGGGCGTACGGTTTCAAGTGCTGCAATCACCCTGTCGTAAAGTGCATCGCTGTTCGGCAGGTAATCCTTGCTGGTGCTCATGGTATAATTGGTTTACAATGATTGAGAAATAATGGTTGCGTCGTTATGCACGGAATGCAATATCAAACCTCTTGCTGAAAAAAACAACATGCAATTTATGATTGTTTTACTGCATTTTCTGCTTCGGTTATGGAAATCCGTCTGGCCACCTCCATTGCAGCCTGATTGATGGCTTTCGATGTTGCTGAATCGGGATGGCTGAGCATGTAGGGGGTTCCATTGTCACCGCCTTCGCGTACAGCCCGGTCTATCGGGACGGATCCGAGGAAGGCAAGCCCTTGGGTTTTGGCAAATATCTCTCCTCCATGGTGTCCGAAAATATAGTCTTTTGTTCCGTCCGGAAGCTCATAATAGCTCATGTTTTCAACCACCCCGAGAATAGGTACCTTTACTTTGCGGAACATGCTTACCGCTTTTGAGACATCGGCAATGGCAACATCCTGCGGTGTTGTTACAATAATGGCGCCAGTCAAGGGAATGGTCTGGGCAATGGTAATCTGAATATCTCCGGTACCGGGAGGAAGATCGAAAATCAGGTAGTCGAGTTCCTGCCAGTCCACTTCACTGATAAACTGCTTGATGGCGTTTGAAGCCATGGGGCCACGCCAGATCACCGCAGTATCCATCTCGATCAGAAAGCCGATGGACATCAGCTTGACGCCGTACTTTTCGAGCGGGACAAGATTTTTTCCGGCTACTTCCGGTTTGGCGTCGAGGAGTCCAAACATGGTCGGAATGCTCGGGCCGTAAAGGTCAGCATCAATCAGGCCGACTTTTGAGCCTGTTTGGGCAAGGGCAATGGCCAGGTTTACGGCAAAGGTTGATTTTCCGACTCCGCCTTTGCCTGATGCTACGGCGATGATATTTTTTACCTGATGCAGCGGATTGCCATGATTGCAGTGTTCATGACCGCAGGATGCATGTGCTGATTTATCATTGCCCTGATGATGGTTGCAGGATGAAGGAGTTGATTCATCATGTATGGTCGTCATAGCGTGCTATAGTTTGATTTTAAAGAAAAAAACAGAAAAAGTTATGGTTTTGATGTGCTTCATGCGCTTATTTCTGCATGAATCGCATCGAAATGGGTACTCCCTCCAGACTGAAGTGTTCGCGCAGCTTGTTTTCAAGAAATTTCCTGAAATTGGCCTGCACCAGAAGAGGATCATTGCAGAAAAAGGCAAAGACCGGCCATGCGGCATTGATCTGTGTCATGTATTTAATCTTCAGCTCTTTGCCCGTTTTTGTAGAAACGTGTGTCTGTGAAAGCGCCTCCTCAAGGAATTTGTTGAGTACGCTGGTGCTGATTTTGCGGGCGCGGTTCCGGCTGATTTCCTGGGCAGTGTCGATTGCCCGGTAGAGGTTCTTTTTGGTAAGCGCTGAAATAAAGATGACCGGTACATAGGAGAGGTTGCCCATGTTCATTCTCAGATTCTCTTCGTAAATCTTGCTTGTCTTTGAATCTTTTTCGATCAGGTCCCATTTGTTGATCAAGAGGAGCGCCCCTTTTTTGCGCTCAACGGCCATGTTGATGATTTTCATATCCTGCTTTTCAATTCCCGGTGCTGCATCGAGCATGACCAGGGCAACGTCGCAGCGCTCGATGGCCTTTTCGGTTCTCAGCGAGCTGTAGTACTCGATGCCCGCATCAATTTTTGTCCGTTTTCTCAGTCCGGCCGTATCGATCAGGATAAACTCCTCCTGCTTGCGGGTAAAGCGGCTGTCGATGGCGTCCCGTGTTGTGCCCGGTATGTTCGACACAATCAGGCGGTTTGAGCCAAGCAGGGCATTGACAAAACTTGATTTCCCTACATTTGGTCTTCCGACCACGGCAAGCTGGATAGCGGTCTGTTTTTCGTATAACTGTTTTTCTGTTTCAGGCAATGATTCAAGGATGTCATCAAGCATATCGGCAACACCGCTTCCGTCTCTTGCCGAGACGAAGTAGGGTTTGGTGAATCCGGTGCTTATAAATGATTCGGCATCCAGGGAGAGTTGGGGGGTTTCAACCTTGTTGACAGCAAAGAACAGTTGCTTGTGATGAAAGGTACGCTGCAGCAATCTTCCGAGTTCGAGATCCTCGTAAGAGAGGCCGGCACGCACATCGGTCAAAAAGATAACAATATCGGCGTCGCGGATAGCGGTCAGCATCTGCTCGAGCATTGCTATGCTGATAACATCTTTCTCCGTGTTAAAACCACCGGTATCCATCAAAAGAAACTGCTTGCCTTGCCACTCGCCTTCTGCGATGTGACGGTCTCTGGTTACACCGGGGGTTGGGTCGACAATGGCGCTTCGTTGGCGCAGGATTCTGTTGAACAGGGTTGATTTGCCGACGTTAGGTCGGCCAACCAGAGCAATTAAAGGCTTCATTAGAGCAGATGCGGTCTTGGTAATAAAAGTTGGTACAGGCTCCTCAGGGAATTCCTTTTGAGATATAATGTATAATTTGTAGAATTAAGTGGAATAATTTACATTGTGAAACTTTATTTTTCGGAAAGTCCAGTTAATCTATAGCAAGAGAATGAGTAAGACGATAAGTTTTAAAACATATTCGGCAAAGCCTGCAGAAGTAGACCGGAAGTGGTATGTTATTGATGCCGAAGGTCAGGTATTGGGCCGTATGGCTTCTGAGATTGCAAAAGTGCTCAGGGGCAAGCACAAACCACAGTTTACACCGCATATCGATACCGGTGATTTTATTGTGGTAACCAATGCTGAAAAAGTTGCACTCAGCGGCAAAAAAGAGGAGCAGAAAAGCTACTTCTCGCACTCTCAGTATCCGGGTGGTGTCAAGGTTGACCATGTCAAAGACCTTTTGAAGAAAAAACCGGAAAGAATTATAGAAAATGCTGTGTGGGGAATGTTGCCGCACAACAATCTCGGCCGTCAGTTGTTCAGAAAACTCAAGGTCTATGCAGGCGCAGAGCATCCGCATGCTTCGCAGTCTCCTGTTGAAATGAAGGTAAACTAAATATTAAAGCATTGGGAATGAAAGAGGTTATCGATACAGTAGGTCGCCGTAAAACCTCGGTGGCTCGAGCTTTTATGATTCCG
>CAJAOR010000085.1 GCA_903942355.1 uncultured Chlorobiaceae bacterium
GAACGACCCCTACGGCTTCTACAAGGAGATCAAAAACGCCTCGCACCTCTTTCAGGGCATAACCGACAACACCTTCTCCCACAACGAAGGATGGGACTTCATACAGATTGCCAAGTATCTTGAGCGAACCGACAACATCGCACGGCTGATCGATGTAAAGTACCACATGCTGCTCTCCGAAGCGCAAAGCCAGCCGGAACTTGTTGCAGGATCAGAGGATATCATTCAATGGATGGCCGTGCTCAAAAGCTGCAGCGCGCTCGAGGCATTCCGCAAGGTCTATCTTTCAAAAATCGATCCCGACAACATCCTGCGCTTTCTCATTCTTGATCGCAGCTTCCCGCGCAGTATCAACTTTTCTGTCTGTGCAGCTGAAGATGCCCTTTGGCGCATTTCAGGCAGTACTCGTCACCGCTACGTCAACAACGCCGACCGGCTGATCGGAAAACTGGAGGCAGAGCTAAGCTATACCGCCATTGAGGATATTTTTGCCACCGGGCTGCATCACTATCTTGCAGACCTTGAACAGCGACTGGTGAAAGTTGGAGAACAGGTTCACCTCACCTATTTTGCCTATCACACTCCGGAAATCGAGTCATCGGACATTGAACAGGCCCTTCCCTTTACCGGAATAGCGGGCGGACGAGCCAACTGGAGCCAGGCACAGCAGCATCAGCAGCAGCAATAACCGGAAGTAAACCAAAAGAGCATGATTCTGAAAGTTGAACACTCAACCCTGTTTGAATATGATAATCCAATCTATGAAACAGCCACAGAGGTAAGACTCCACCCTGACAATAACCCTGCTGCTCCGCAACGCTGCACCAGTTTCAACCTCCAGGTCGATCCCCCTGCCACTATTTTTGAATACACCGATTTCTACGGCAACCAGGTCAACCACTTCAACCTGCTCCAGAGTCACAAACGGGTAAAAATCGTTGCAACATCTGTGGTAGAAACCGGCATGGGCCGTTCTGAAGCTGGCGACAATGAAGATTTTTTTCTGATGGATTTTTTATGCCAGAGCCGCTATGTCCATTTCGATCAGGCAATACGCGATTTTGCCAGCCGGTTCAAAACAGATTCCAGCAGTTATCAGCTTGCTGAATCAATCTGCCGTTACATCAACGACTCATTCATCTATGAACCCGGAGTAACTGACGTCCACAGCACCAGCGCCGTCGTCATGGCTCTCGGTCGGGGAGTGTGCCAGGATTTTGCCCATATTCTGCTTGCTGCCTGCCGCTACCTCGAAGTCCCGGCCCGCTACGTCAGCGGTTACCTCTTCGGAGGGAGCACACCAGACGGACGGGATGAGGCAAGCCACGCCTGGTGCGAAGTTTATTGCGGCAAGGAAAAAGGGTGGATCGGCATGGACCCGACACACAGCACCCTTTTTGTCGATGAACGATATATCAAAATCGGTTCAGGCAGGGATTATGACGATGTACCTCCAGTACGGGGTACCTATAAGGGAAACGCTGAGGAAAAGCTGACCGTAGCGGTCAGGGTAAGCTCCATGGAGTAAATTAACAGAAATTGAACGAGAAAACAGTTCTAAAATTCCATCACTATCACTAAATTACATATATGGTTAAAGAAGAATTTTCGCGACAACTGATACCCTCTATGGATATCGCGTAGCAAAAATATCTTTGCCGATGCAATATTCACCCGTTATCTAAAGAATTACATGGCCGGTCGGCTGACATCTGGTGCTCGGAAATGGTCGATTTTTTTATTGGTCGCCGGATTGCTTCAAGCCATTGCCCTTATCATCCTGATGCCATGGAACTGCCCTCGTCTCCCCTCTCACCCTCGACCGGCACAAAACTATACCGAAGCGCTTCACCTCACTGAAATCCTCAGAGCAGCAGAACCGCAGGGAATGAATCCTCTCTGTCGCACACAACTGATGACCCATGGCACAAAAACAGATTGCGCCATCATTCTGGTTCATGGCTATACGAGCGACCCCCAACAGTTTCAAGAGCTTGGACAACGTTTTTATCAATCGGGTTATAACGTACTCATTGCTCCCCTCCCGCATCACGGCCTGAAGAACCTGATGACCGAGGCACATACCCGGCTGACTGCAGAAGAGCTGGCAGTTTATGCCGACCGGACAGCGGATATTGGCCATGGACTCGGCAAGAAGGTAATCATGATGGGTATTTCTGCAGGAGGGGTAACCACCGCCTGGGCAGCACAAAACCGCAGCGATATTGATCTTGCGGTTATCATCTCTCCCGCAGTGGGATTCAAAAAAGTTTCGACGCCGTTAACTGCTGCCGCCATGAATATCTATACCATGTTGCCCGATGCGCTCGAATGGTGGGATCCGGTACTCAAGGAAAAGGCTCTCCCGGCACACGACTATCCCCGCTATTCACGGCACGCCTTGACGCAGCTCCTTCGCCTCGGCTTTATTATTCAGGCCGACGCCTATCTCAACCCTCCGGCAGCCAAAAAGATCGTTGTCGTCTTCAACGCCAATGACATGATGATCAATAACGACATGACCATGAAGATGGTGAACATCTGGCAGAAGCACCAGGCAAACCTGATCACCTATGAATTTAAGGCCGACCTGAAACTTCCTCATGACATCATTGACCCTGCCCAGCCAGATCAACGAATCGATATCGTCTATCCCCGCCTGATGGAACTGGTCGAATCCGCAACCGCCACACCCCGCTGTTGTTATTCTCCGCTGCATTCCCTACCTTGACAGCGTCAAACCAAGGTTGCTCATATTTTCATGAAATTCAGCGTCATTACCACCGATCCGCACAGTTCTGCCCGGTGCGGAGTTCTTGAAACCAGCCACGGAACCATTCCTACGCCGGTCTTTATGCCGGTAGGCACCCGGGCAAGCGTCAAATCAGTTGAACCGCATGAACTGCGCGAGCTCAACGTCCATATCATTCTGGCCAATACCTACCATCTCTACCTGAAGCCGGGAAACGAGATCTTGCAAAAAGCTGGTGGCATCCATAGGTTTATGAATTGGGACGGTCCGCTATTGACCGACAGCGGCGGCTACCAGGTTTACTCGCTCTCTGATCTTCGAAAAATCAGCGAGGAGGGAGTCATGTTCAAATCGCACCTTGACGGCTCAAAACAGCACTTCACCCCCGAAAACGTGGTCGATACCGAGCGCATCATCGGCAGCGACATCATGATGCCGCTCGATGAATGTCCGCCATCAACCGCCGATAAAAAGTATGTCCGCACCTCTGGAGAGCTCACCATTCGCTGGGCTGAACGGGCCAGAAAGCACTTCAGCCTCACCTCTCCGCTCTACGGCCACCAGCAGTACCTTTTCGGCATCACACAGGGCGGAATTCATGCCGACCTGCGCACCATCTCAACCCAATCGCTGGTTGACCTTGATTTTGACGGCTACGCCATTGGCGGCATGGCTGTCGGGGAACCGGCTGAGGAGATGTACCGTATTCTTGAGCTCTCTCACCCGCTGCTGCCCGAAAAAAAGCCGCGTTACCTGATGGGAGTCGGCACGCCTGAAAACATCCTGAACGCCATTGAACGCGGCATCGACATGTTCGACTGCGTCATCCCGACACGCGAAGGGCGCAATGGCCGGGTCTATACCCGCCAGGGCAAGATGAACCTTCGCTCAGCAAAATATTCAGCCGACTTCAGCTCCATTGATGAAGGGTTCGACAACGATGTCTGCCGCAACTATTCGCGCGCGTATATCCGCCACCTGCTGAACGTCGGTGAGATTCTCGGCCTTAAACTCTGTACCTTGCAGAATATCTCCTTTTTCATGTGGCTTACCGCCACGGCACGAATGGAAATCCAGAAAGGCTCTTTCATGGAGTGGAAACAAGATTTTCTTGAACGATTCAACTACAATGACAACGCATAAACTCTTTCTTCTGAGCCTCGGCTGCTCCAAAAACACGGTCGATTCCGAACGGCTCATAGCACAGGCTGAAGCCTCGGGCATCATCTTCACCGATACCGCTGATGAGGCCGACACCATTCTCATCAACACCTGCGGATTCATTGAAGATGCCAAGGAGGAGTCAATCGCCGAAACCCTTGCCGCCATTGAAAAAAAGAGTAAGGGCAAAATCAAGCGGGTTTATGTGATGGGATGCCTCACCGAACTTTACCGCCGTGAGCTCCACGAAGAGATGGCGGAAGTAGACGGATTTTTTGGTACCCGCGAACTGCCCGAAATTCTTGCCGCTCTCGGTGCCGAGTACCGCGAAGAGCTCTATGACCGCCGTTCGCTGCTCACCCCTCCCCACTACGCCTTTCTCAAGATTGCCGAAGGGTGCAACCGCGCCTGCTCGTTCTGCTCAATTCCGACCATCAGGGGGCGCTACCGCAGCCAACCCACAGAGCAGCTCCTGCGCGAAGCGGCCCTGCTGAAAGCCGCAGGTGTGAGGGAACTGAACGTTATTGCACAGGATATCAGCATGTTCGGCTACGACACGGTGGGCAAATCAATGCTGAACGACCTGGTACTCCGCCTCTCCGACATGGAATTTGACTGGATTCGCCTGCTCTACGCCTATCCGGTAAACTTTCCGCTTGAGGTGATTGATACCATGCGGGAACGGGAGAATATCTGCAACTATCTCGATATACCCCTGCAGCATTGCAACGACCGTATCCTGCGCTCAATGAACCGCGGGATCAACAAGCAGGAGACCGTCCAGCTTATCGAAACCATCCGGCAGAAGAACCCAGATATCCGCCTGCGCACCACCATGATCGCCGGCTATCCCGGCGAAACGCGTGAAGAGTTTGAAGAGCTGCTGGAGTTTGTAGAAGCAACACGCTTCGACCGGCTCGGCTGCTTCCCCTACTGCCACGAGGAACATGCTCCCTCCTTTGCGCTTGAGGAGACGATAACCCCCGAAGAGAAGCAGGAACGGGCAGCGGAGCTTATGGAGGTACAGGAAGCCGTCGCAGAGCAGAACAATCTTGTCTTTGCAGGCAAAACAGTAAAGGTACTGATCGACCAGATTGAGGAAACCACAGCAATTGGCCGTACAGAATACGACGCCCCGGAAGTGGACAATGAGTGCCTACTCTCCATTGGCGACCTCTCCGTCACCATTGGCTCGTTCTGCATGGCAACCGTCACCGACACCACCTCTTATGAGCTGATCGGCAAAGTTGAAATAACGGAACCCTTTTGACGCTGCAATAGTCGCCATAATCCCGCGGGAACTCAGGGTGGAGGCGAAACCCTTTACCCTGCACCTTCCCCTATCGGCATCCTCCTTTACAATCGGTACTCCGCTTCCCCCGCCTCCAGCGGATACCATCTTTACGGTATTTTTATGGTATATGCTTGGAAAGCATTATAACATTGCGTTTTATTAACAATTGTAAATCAAATAGATAGAGCATGCACGCTATAACCGAATCACATACTCTCTGCTCCAGCACATGCTGCTGTCGGATCAGAAAGGAAGCTGACAAAAATATCCACGACTCGTGTAGGTAAATCCATGGAGCACTTTAGCCATGCCGGTTCCTGACACAACAGGGAGCCGGCTTTTTTTTTACCTTTTTTGCCAAATAAACCACTATAATAACACAGGAGGAAAACATGAATCTCGAATGGATAAAAAAAATAACGCTTGCGGCTTCAATGGTTTTGGCATCAGGACTTCCGGGAACCATCGCCCAGGCAACAGCAGTAACACTGCTGAATGCCTCCTATGACCCTACAAGGGGGCTCTATCAAAGAGAAAATGCGGCTTTTGCCCAGTACTGGCAAAAGACAACCGGTCAGACGTTGCGAATCGACCAGTCCCATGGCGGATCGGGAAAGCAGGCGCGGGCAGTCATTGACGGTCTGGAAGCTGATGTGGTAACGCTGGCCCTGGCTTATGATATCGATGCAATCTCCGACAGCAAGCTCCTGCCAGCCAACTGGCAGTCAAGGTTGCCCAATAACAGCACCCCTTACACCTCCACCATTGTCTTTGTTGTTCGAAAAGGCAATCCCAAAAAGATAAAGGGATGGGACGACATTGTTAAACCCGGTGTTTCCGTCATCACTCCGAACCCGAAAACATCAGGCGGTGCCCGCTGGAACTACCTGGCAGCTTGGGGCTACAAGCAGAAACAGACCGGATCAGCAGTACAGGCTAAAAATTTTATCAAGGCATTGTACCACAATGTCCCCGTGCTTGATACCGGCGCTCGCGGCTCAACCATGACTTTCGCACAGCGCGGCCTTGGCGACGTCCTTCTGGCCTGGGAAAATGAGGCTCACCTGATTCTGAAGGAGTTCGGAACGGACAAGTTTGAAATTGTCGCTCCAGGAGTCAGCATCCTTGCTGAACCACCCGTAGCTATCGTCGATAAAAATGTCACGAAACATGGCACACGCAAAGTTGCTGAAGCTTATCTGAATTTCCTCTACACTCCTCAGGCTCAGGATATCATTGCCCAGAACTCGTATCGCCCCCGCAACCCTGCAGCACTCAAGAAATATGCGGCTAACTTTCCCGCCATTAAGCTCTTTACGCTCAATGAAGTCTTTGGAAACTGGCGCAATGCCCAGAGAACACACTTTAGCGATGGCGGCGTGTTCGATCAGATCTATACACCCTGAAGAAGAGGGTTGTACGCCATGTAACTGAAGACTAGCTTTTCAGGGGCAAACGGGGGATCTCCCCCGTTTGCCCCGTGCAGTTCGCATTAACAAAAGAGATGCAATGGAATTTTTTCAGAGAAAGAGACAAAACATTCTGCCAGGGTTCGGCCTGTCGATGGGATACACCGTATTCTACCTTTCGGCTATCGTGATTGTACCGCTGAGCATGATATTTTTCAACACCATTCCCATGGGTTGGGAGCCCTTCCTTCATGCCGTAACAGCTCCCCGTGTTCTTGCATCCTACAGACTGAGTTTTTCAACCGCCCTCTTTGCAGCCGTTTTTGATGCTATCGTCGGCCTTCTGACCGCATGGGTGCTGGTACGCTACCGCTTCCCCGGCAAACAGTTTCTCGATGCCCTTGTTGATCTCCCCTTTGCCCTCCCGACAGCCGTTGCCGGCATCTGCTTTGCAACCATCTACTCGCCTGTCGGCTGGCTCGGGCAAACCCTGATAAAGTATAATATTGAAATCATCAACTCACCGACAGGAATTGTCGTAGCACTTATCTTCATCGGCTTTCCATTTGTCGTCCGCACCATTCAGCCGGTTCTTGAAGAGGTTGAACAGGAAATTGAGGAGGCCGCACAGTGTCTCGGAGCAACCCGATGGCAAACTTTCCGAAAAATCCTGTTTCCTCATCTCTTTCCTGCACTGCTCACCGGTTCAACCCTTGCTTTTGCTCGCGGCATAGGCGAATATGGCTCAGTGATCTTCATTGCCGGTAATCTGCCGATGAAAACCGAGATTGCTCCACTGATGATCATGTCAAAACTTGACCAGTTTGATTATCAGGGAGCTTCTGCCGTAGCGCTGGTGCTTCTTGTTATCTCCTTTTCCATGCTCCTGCTGCTGAACGCAATACAGGAATGGCAACAGAAAGAATACCGTTAAAAAAATCATGCCGAAAACCCAAACATCAGAAAGTGCACCGGTTGTTCATAAAAGAATCTCCGATCCTCTGCCCGTCCAAATGGTGCTGATCGGTCTGACCCTCCTGTTTTTTATCGGATTTATCTTTCTGCCGCTTGGCCTCGTTTTTGCCGAGGCATTCTCGAAAGGATGGAGCTACTATCTTGAATCCATTAGCGAACCCTATGCACTTGAGGCCGTTAAACTGACGCTGATAACCGTCGCCATTGTAGTGCCGCTGAACGCATTCTTCGGCGTTACGGCTGCATGGGCCATTACAAAATTCAACTTCAAGGGAAAAGCAACGCTCAAAACCCTTCTGGATCTGCCCTTTGCTGTCTCCCCGGTTATTGCCGGTCTCATATTTGTTCTGCTTGTCGGCAGTCGTACCCCTTTCGGCACATGGCTCGGAGAGCAGGGCATTAAAATTATTTTTTCTACCCCCGGCATTGTTATTGCGACCCTCTTTGTCACCTTTCCCTTCGTTGCACGGGAACTGATTCCGTTGATGGAGGCACAGGGACGCGATGAGGAGGAGGCTGCGCTGACACTGGGGGCCAAGGGATGGCAGATGTTCAGCAAAATAACCTTACCCAACATTCGCTGGGGCCTCCTGTACGGCATGATTCTCTGCAGCGCTCGATCCATTGGCGAATTCGGCGCAGTCTCGGTTGTCTCAGGCCATATCCGCGGCCAGACAAACACCATTCCATTGCATGTGGAAATCCTTTACAGCGAATACAATTTTGCGGCATCATTCGCCGTTGCCTCACTCCTCGTATTTCTGGCTCTCCTCACCGTTGGCCTCAAAATGATCTTGGAAAAACAATTTCAGAAAAACAGCTTTCACCATTAGGATCTGACATGGGTATCGAACTTCAGAACATTACCAAAAAATTTACTGGCTACACGGCGCTCGACAACATCAGCCTTAACGTCGCTTCGGGAGAGCTTGTTGCGTTGCTTGGTCCATCGGGCTGCGGAAAAACAACTCTGTTGCGCATCATTGCCGGCCTGGAACTGCCAGATTCAGGAAAAATCATTCTGGATAGCAAGGATACGACAAACCTTCCGCCCCGGAAAAAAAATGTCGGTTTTGTCTTTCAGCATTATGCGCTGTTCCGCCGGCTTACGGTGTTCGAAAATGTCGCTTTCGGCCTCAAAGTGCTTCCCTTCCGTGAACGTCCTTCCCGCAGTGCCATTCAGGACAGGGTGGAGCATCTCCTGAAGCTGGTGCAGATGGACTGGGCCATCAAACGCTACCCCTCACAGCTTTCGGGAGGACAGCGGCAGCGTGTCGCCCTTGCAAGAGCCCTGGCCGTCAATCCAAAGGTGCTGCTGCTTGATGAACCCTTTTCAGCCCTTGATGCCAAGGTGCGTCAGGAGCTTCGCCGCTGGCTCAGAAAGCTGCACGATGAAATCCATGTCACCAGTATTTTTGTCACCCACGACCAGGAGGAGGCACTTGAACTTGCAGACCGCATCGTGGTCATCAACAAAGGACGGATCGAACAGCAGGGAACGCCCCAGGAGGTTTACGATCACCCGGCTAACGCCTTTGTCTACAACTTTCTTGGCAATGTCAACGTCTTCCATGGGCGTATCAAAAACGGAAAGGTCAGTCTTGGCACTCACCATGTTGATGCACCCGATGAACTGAAATACACCGAAGAAAAACCAAGCCAGGCATTTGTTCGGCCTCATGAAATCGGTATAAGCAGAATACGCAGCAACCAGGCCGACCTGGCCGGCACCATCCGGGAGGTACGCCTCATGGGCGGACAAATTGGACTGAACCTTGAATGCGAGGGGTTTGAGCACGCCATTGATGCTGAAATACCAAGAGATCTCTACCTGAATCTGCAGCTTGCCAAGGGCGAAAAAGTCTTTGTTTCTTTGAACCGTGTCCGCGTCTTTACCGGTGATTACGAAATCTGAAGATGGCGCTGCTGTTTATTCCTGTTCGTCAAGTTCCATGACCGTCGCCGAGTACCCTTGCCTGCGGAGCTCTTCAGCAATGACGCTTCCATAGGCATAGAGCACAAGATGCGACGGCAAGGGACCAAAGAGGTCAAGAAGAGAGGCAACCATCTCTGGATTGGTGAACGCAATGGCAGAAAAGAGCGAAAGGTCACCATCCCGCAGACGTTTCCCGGCATGGTTCAGGGCGCTCAAGTGAACTATTTTCCCCGGAATGAGGCACTGGCTGGGTTCATCTCCCGTATAGAGGATTTTCGGGCGCTCCCTGTAAAGAGAGGCCGTTCGGCCAATAATGGCAAGCAATGGCGAATCATGCTCACGCAGATTCATCAAGTCAACCGTTGTCAGGGTCACTGCTTCATCAAAAAAACCGGCTTTATAAACAAGGGCAACCGGCACTGAGGGAGCAATACCCTCATCAACAAGCGTCCGGCGGAGTTCCGTCAGGCGGCTGGCGCACATATAGTAAACCAGGGTACGGTCGCCGGCTCCAGCAAGCGCATTGTGGGCACTCAAAAGTGTCACACCGCCGCTTACCGCCCTCAGGGTAAGAGGGATTCCAGCCGAAGCCGCCGCACTCTGTACAGCAGAAACACCCGGGACAACCTCAACATCAACATAGCGATCACGCAGATAGGTCATCTCCTCGCCTCCCCTGCCAAAAATAAAGGGATCTCCCCCCTTCAATCGGACAACAATCTGTTTTTTTGTTGCGGCCATAAAAAGCATCCTGTTAATGGCCTCCTGATCGGCATGATGGTGACCCTTCCGCTTGCCAACGTAGACTTTTTCAGCATTGTAACCATTGAGCATTCCTGTATCGATAAGGTCATCATAAATGATCAAAGCGGCATGGCGCAGCAGGCCATCCACCCGAAGCGTCAGAGAGTCACATCCACCTGCTCCGGCACCGGCCAGATAGACCTTTCCGTAACGCTGGCGAATGTCGATGGGAGCATAGAGTACCTTGAGGTCGGCGCGCTCCTTTTTTGCAACAATCGCAACCATTTCACCCGTTTGATGGCAGGAAACTCCATCATGAAGGGCGCTTTTGCTGGTAATCGCCACAATATCGAGGCCGTCGGAAAGAAGATCAGGTAATTGGGATGCAGGATAGATGGCGACATCTTCCCTCTCAAAATCAGGGTATGAGGTCATCTTCATTGGAAAGGAATGTTTTTATCCGGTTTCGCCAGGAAATAGCCTTGCACACATCGGTGCCGCCGGATGAAACTGCAACCGTCATCCCTCCGTCACTGAAGAATGCCGGCGAAAGAAAATCGCAGAGTTCCGGGTCATCAGGAGTATTGACCAGAATGCCCCGGGCATTGGCCTCCTGCTTGACAAGGCGGTTCAGCTCCCGATTGCTGCTGCACGCATAGACAATAAAAACGCCCTCAAGATCTTCCGGTTGAAATGGCCGAATATGGCTGGAACTGCCATATTGAAGCATTTCATCGGAAAGCTCTTCGGCAACAACCGTAACAAAACACTGAAACCGGCTGAGCATCTGGAGCTTTTCAAGGGCAGCTTTGCCTCCGCCGACAACAAGCACATGTTTTTTACCGATGTTCAGGCTTACCGGCAGATAGTTCATATCTGGTAATCGATGATAATTTCCCTTGCTTTCAACAGGGCAGCCACCTGAACCACAGCATCACCGAGGTTTTCAAAAGTCTGAAGCTGCAAATCAGGCTGGTAACGGGAAAAGCCATTTTCGCCCAGATTGACGACAAGAATATCGTTCGGCTCGTTGAGCAACTTGAGCGTCTCAATATCGTAATCGTCCGCATCATCAATGGTGGTGATAAAAATAAGCCCGGCATCAGTAAGGATGCGTGAAAGCTCGCCGATTCTTCTCAGCCGCTCTCCCGAGCTGTCTGACTGAGAACCCACATCAGCATCAAGACCGCGGTCGATGTTCGCCACACCGAGATAGTAAGCATGCATGCCGTTTTGAAACAGCCCCTGCTCAAGCGCTTTGGCCACAGCCCGTTTGCCGGTGCCTGGAGCACCGGTAAAGACGATAAACTTTGCCCTGTGCCGATTCGCTTCTGCCCGCTGCTCCAGCTGAACAAGCCCTGTTTCCCAGTTGTTTTCGCGATCCCGGATGTGCTGCTGCAAAAGGGACTCTCCAGCAGAAAGGTTCTCAACCACAACACCCCCACCGGCAATTTCATAATTATCAACAATAACAAACCTGCCCGTTGTC
Organism: uncultured Chlorobiaceae bacterium; assembly: GCA_903942355.1. Classification (GTDB taxonomy): domain Bacteria; phylum Bacteroidota; class Chlorobiia; order Chlorobiales; family Chlorobiaceae; genus Chlorobium. Next base: position 11,761 of record CAJAOR010000085.1, read on the forward strand.
TCACTCGCAGAAGTCGTATCGAAGGCAATCGGGCGTGAAGTCTCAAGAATACACTCGCCGACATCACGGCAATCGATCTGCTGTTTGCTTTTGCTGTAGGTTAAATCGGAAGCATCAAGCGTATTGCATATTTCCGCAAGCTTCACCGTTGCCCGAGCGGAACCAAGCTTGAGCTTGTACTCCTTCTGACGGATCATCGGTGCCCTGCCAACCCAGAAAAGGTTAACCCTGAAACGGCTGCCGACTTCCGGCTGAGGTTCAGATGGTTTAACCATGAGTTCACCGGGCCGCACATAGATCTGGGTGGAAAGAGTAAAGCCCGATGCCTCGCCGGCCGAAGCAACGTGCTTTGGCAACGTATTGAACGACTCAACCGATTGAATAGCTGATTGCTTGCCCGAAGGAAGAAAAAGCACCTCATCGCCCACCTTCACCGAGCCGGCAGCCACCGTTCCGGCAACAATGCGCCGATCATCATTGCTGCGGGTAAACTTGTAAATGTCCTGAACCGGAAAACGGAAAGGCTTCTCATGAAGCTCCTTGTCACTGGTAAACTGGTCGAGCTGCTCAAGAACCGTCGCCCCCTTATACCACGCCATCCGTTCAGAAACTGATGCAATATTGTCGCCTTCACGGGCGCTGACAGGAATAAAGCTGACCGGTGTGACATTGATCTGGGCCAGAAAGGCGGTATAGTCAGCCTTCAGCTTTTCAAAAATATCCTCGCTGAAATCCACGAGATCCATTTTGTTGGCCAGCACCGTCACCTGCTTCACGCCAAGCATCGAAACCATCTGGCCGTGCCGTTTTGAATTCTCCTTGATTCCCTCATCAGCATCAATAACAAGCAAAGCCGACTCCGCCCTCGAAGCGCCGGTAATCATGTTTTTCAGAAATTCGATATGTCCGGGAGCGTCAATAATGATATAGTCCCGCGCCGCAGTTTTAAAAAAGCAGCGCGCCAGGTCAATAGTAATCCCCTGCGCCTGCTCATCCTTGAGCGCATCAAGCAAAAACGCATATTCAAAAGGCTTTGAATTCCTCCGGCAGCTCTCTCTGATCGCTTCAAGCTTGCCTTGCGGCAATGTCCCTGTATCGGCAAGAAGCCGCCCAATCACCGTACTCTTGCCATGATCAACATGACCGACAATAACAATATTCATCTGCGCCCGTCCACTATTCATATCTCAACAAAAAAAAGTTATCCATTATCAATTGACCATTGTCAACGGTCAACGGTCAATTGAATTACATATACCCGTCACGGCGAAGGGTTTCAAGCCCGCCATCTTCACTGTCCTGTGCACGCCCAGAACGCTCGGCGATATTCGAAAGCCGTCCGCTTTTGAGCTCTTCGAGAATCTCAGGAACCGTTCGCGATTCAGAATTGACCGGATTGGTACACGGATAACAGCCAAGGGATCGATACCTTGTTCCCTCACCCTGATTAAAGTAGAGAGAGACAACCGGAATTTTTTCCCGCTCGATATACTCCCAGATATTCAATTCAGTCCAGTCAAGCAGAGGGTGAACGCGCACATGGGTCCCCGGTGCAAAATCGGTCTTGAACTGGTTCCAGAACTCGGGAGGCTGGTCACCGACATCCCAGACATTGTCCTTATCGCGGGGTGAAAAATATCTCTCTTTGGAACGGCTTCCCTCCTCATCAGCCCGGACGCCGACAATGACACCGGTATAGGGCTCCTTCCCCTCATCAACAACATACCGCTGAAGCTCATGATCCATACGGTACCGGGGCCACTCTCCTGAAAGAGTATGTTTCAGCGCCTCGCTTTTAAGATACTTGCAGCAGGTAAGCCGGTCGGTATTGCCGTCAGGGAAAGTAAGCTTCCCGTCAAGGGCTTCCCGGTTTTCGCCGTAAATCATGTTCAGATTCCACTCCAGGGCGATCCGGTCGCGATAATCAATCATTTCAGGAATCTTGAAATGGGTGTCGATATGCACGAGTGGTATGGGCACATGACCGAAAAATGCCTTGCGGGCAAGCCACAGCATGACGGTACTGTCCTTGCCGATTGACCAGAGCATGCAGAGGCTTTTAAATTCACGGTAGGCTTCCCTGAGGATATAGACGCTTTGTGCTTCGAGTTTGTCGAGATGATCCATACGTTGTCTGTCAATAATAATTACTGTTTTTCACGATGCAACCCGCACTCCCGGTGTTCCGGAATCTCCCACCACCAGCGCCCTGCCCGAACATCCTCCCCCGGTTTGACGGCCCTCGTGCATGGCGCACATCCGATGCTCGGGTACCCCTGGTCATGTAGGGCATTGACGGGAACCGAGTGTGCTGTAATATACTCCCAGACCCACGCTTCCGTCACCTCCGCAAGGGGATTTATTTTGTAAAGACCAAATGCCGCATCCCATTCAACCGGAGCAACTGCCGTTCTGGTGACCGACTGCTCCCGGCGAAGTCCGCATATCCAGGCTGTCAGGGTTGAAAGTTTTTTGGCCAGCGGCTGCACCTTTCGTATACCGCAACACTCCCGACGACGTTCAACACTCTCATAAAAAAGGTTAGGACCATGAAGCGTCACCATGTCTTCAACCGCACCGGTTTCCGGAAAAAGCACCTCAACCGCCTTGCCATAACGCCTCCTTGTTGCCTCAAGAACATCATAAGTTTCCTGAGGCAGGCGCCCGGTATCAAGAGTAAAAACCGGTACCTGCAGAGCCTCCTTGTGCAGGATATCGATAATAACCTGATCCTCAGCGCCGAAACTTGAAGCAAAAGCCGTCTTTGATGCCCCGAAAAAATCAACCGTACAACGCAAGATCTCCTGCGGGGTTTTGCCGGAGAGTTCCGAATTCAGCTCTTCAACCGCGTCCCTGCTCATAGCTCTTCTGTTTTTTTGATAATACCCGCCACCCTATCCTTGTTCGCCAAGGAGCTCCTCCCTGACGCTTTCAAGTCCGATCCGGTCAATCATGTGGCCAAAACGCTCTTTTTTTCGTCCCTTTTCCCTGAATAAGGCAATAGCCCTCTCAATAAGGAGATAAAGCTCCTCATCCGTAACCACCATTTTTTTCAGCACCGAAGCAAAGCGCGGTATTCTGCCCATGGTACCACCAATAAAAAGAGTATACCCTTTCCGCCCGGCAACCCAGGCATTCGGAGGACAGAGCGAGGTACAGACACTGCAGTTAATGCAGCGATCCTGATCAATAACATAGCTGTATCCTTCATCACTATCCTTCCGTTCAATGGCATGCAGGGGACATAGCGAGACACATAAGCCACAATCAGTACACTCCGAAGAGCTCCATTCAGGTTCTATAGCTCCCCTGATACCAATATCATTTTCATTTGCCTTGGTACAATTATTGGCACAACCCGTGACCGCCAGCTTGAATTTTGAAGGAGTTTCCTTCTTGAAATATCTGGTATCAAGCTCTCTGGCAATCTTCTTGGTATCGATAACCCCCCACCGGCAGGTTTCACCTCCCGGACAGGCAACAATAACCCGCACCCGAGGACCGCAAGCTCCCATTTCAATCCCTGCCTGCTGCAAAGCCAGCCGCGCAGGCTCCAGATTGTCGCTATGCACATAGTGAATCTCAACCCCTTGACGGGTAGAGAGATGCACAAAACCCCTCCCATATTGTTCAGCAACTGAGGCTATAGTTAAAAGATCCGATGCACTCAGATCGCCCGCAACCGCCTTAAGTCGCATCACATAGTAGTCCGGCTGCTTTTGGCGCATCATACCGACCCTGCTCAAGGCAGTCAAATCAAGCTCCTGTTCAGCCATGCTCTCAAATAATTTGGGATGTAACTCCATTTTCACCATATCCGCCCTGTCTGCAAAGAACAGAACAACAGCAATAATTAACGAATGTTAATAAAGCCCAATACAAACCACATCTCCAAACGGGCTCGCAAGAAATACCGCAAATATGGTATATCCGCAACTCTGACAACCGAACTGAAGAAGCGGTTCGCCCGCGTTGCCTTGACGGTTGATAATTTGATTGAGAAGATTGAACAGGAGCTGAACAAGATTAAGGGGGCTGGAGCTTGAGGGGTGGGAAATTTACTTCTTCAAAACTTACCAGTTCTCAGACGCCAATTCTTTGGATCGCGATTGAGATGCATGACAGCACCAACACGAATAGCATCAATATCTACTCTGTAAAGGACGCCATAAGGAAATCGATTGAGCAAACATCGACAAGTACGCTTTGAAAACAATGGCCTGAAATAGCCGAAGCCAAGGCCCAGGGTGGCGATGCTCTCTTTGCCATGGTACTGCATGATGGCTCGCTCCGGGGTAAGCAGGCCGGTTACCGAACCGTCGGTCAGAGCATAGGGAACGGCTGGCAACAGACCTGCAATATTGGGCGCGGTCACTGCCGGGGTTTGAGCAGAATGATCGCCGCTGGTGGTGCCGGAACGCATGCTCCCTGTTGTGCTGATATTCATCAAAATAGCACCGGTTGCCCGATGCCATTTTGATCCATTTTTACGATGTCAAGCGCATGCACCTAGAAACTGTAGCGTGCTCCTAGCAGAAAATTACTCGTCGAAACATGAACTTCCCTGTCTGCTGCAAATCCCTCTGCGTCTAGTGCTGCAAAATACCGATATGCAAGGTCTATCGTTACGTTTTCTGATGCTTTAACCCCGACACCAGCGCCGACCTGCCATGCAAACACGCCATTGGATGTGCCGACTACGGTTATATCGCCATTTGCCTCTCCCAGCCACCTCTCTTTATTTTGGATCAGTCGTGTCCGGTAAAAAATAAAGAAGGTCTGGAAAACACTTGAGAAACGGCGATATTAAAAGTGACGAAACCTTTTCTATCAGCCCTATACACAAGGAGTTCCAGACCATGAAACAAGTTACAACGATGTTGGGTGAGTTGCTAAAGATTTTTCCTCGATACGAATTCGAGAAACTCGAAAAGCAGCACCAAAGCAACCACTACACCAAGTATTTTACGGGCTGGCAACAACTGATCACGTTATCCTATGCACAGATTGTCGGCCATGACAGTCTGCGGGGCATTCAAACAAGTCTTGGTGTCCATTCTCAGAAATGGTATCACCTCGGACTGACCGATATAAAACGAAGCACCTTGTCTGATGCCATGAAAAACCGCCCATACCAAATCTATGAGGGCCTGTTCTACAAACTGCTCGACAAGTGCCGATCAGTTACTCCTGGCCATAAGTTCCGTTTCAAGAACCCACTGTTCTCAATGGACGCCACCGTCATTGATCTCTGCCTGAGTGTTTTTCCTTGGGCAGAATTCCGTCAACGCAAAGGAGCCATTAAATTGCATTACCTCTACGATCATCGTGGCTCGCTACCTGCATTCATGGTCATGAGTGATGGTAAGCACCATGATGTTCGGGTTGCAAGAAGCGAAGAGAAACTTGATTTTCACCTGTTACCGGACAGCATAATTTCATTTGATCGGGCCTATATCGATTTCAAGTGGCTGTATACCCTTGATCAGCGCAAGGTCTGGTTTGTGACTCGCTCAAAAACAAACATCCAGTACCGAATCATCGGACA
>CAJAOR010000086.1 GCA_903942355.1 uncultured Chlorobiaceae bacterium
ATCCCGAGAGAGGCTGACAGAATTCCCTTGCCGAGCGAGGAAATCACCCCTCCGGTCACAAAAATATGTTTGACATTTTTCGGTCGAGCCATGAAACCGTCCGTCCTTGATTAATGGTAAATAAAAACTATGGTTATTGCTCTGCCTTGTGGGAACCGTCACAGAAGGGGAACTTCTGCGAACGACCACAAGCGCATATTGCTACGGTTTTTTCCTCTTCTATCTCTACTGCTGCCGGATGAATACCGCTGCCTTTGTGGGCACCATCACAGTACGGAAGGTTCTCGGAGCGGCCGCACGCACAATAGTATTTCGTACCCGGCAGTTCCGTAATGATATAGGGTCTTTTCTCTTCCATATTTCCTCCATGGTTCGGAATAACTTATACAAACAAATCAATCTGGCCATCAGGATCTTCCAAAGGCAACTCCGAATCGAGCTCTTCATCGCTCTTCGGCACTCTTGCAAGAGCAGAGATAACATCCCCAGCCATCAGCCTGACAAGCCTGACCCCGGAAGTGTTCCTGCCGGTCAACCGAATATCGGAAACATGCTGGCGGTTGACGATACCATGCGTTGTAATGATGATAAGATCGTCGTCATCATTGACATCAAGCAGACCAATGAGGGCTCCGACCTTTTCATGAGCCTTGAGCGTAATGACTCCACGGGCACCGCGCCGCGTCAGGCGATAGTCCTCAACACGACTTCTCTTGCCAAAACCATTGTCGGTAACGGCAAGCAGTGCCGTATCGAACCGCTTGGTAGTCACCATTGAGATACACTTCTCTCCCTCATCGAGCGTGATACCCTTGACACCCATAGCCGTTCGGCCCATCGCGCGGATTTCCGCCTCGGGAAAGCGTACAACAAAACCGGAACTCTTTGCAAGAATAATCTGATGATCACCGTCGGTCAGACGGGCATCAAGCAGCTCATCATGCTCATCAATGGTAATAGCCGCAATACCGTTCTTTCTCGGATGGGAAAACTCTTCGAGGGCTGTTTTTTTGACAATACCGTTGGTCGTCGCCATGACAATAAAGCCCGGCTCGTCAAAGTTCCTAATATTGATGTATGCCCTGATTTTTTCACCCTGCTGCAACTCCATGATATTGGCCAGCGCACGACCCCTTGCCGCACGTCCAGCCTCTGGAATCTCATAGACTTTGAGCCAATGGCAACGGCCTCTGCTGGTGAAGAACAGGATATAGTTGTGTGTTGAAGCAATAAACATGTGCTCAACAAAATCGTCATGCTTTGCCTGTGCGCCCGTTACCCCTTTGCCTCCGCGGGCCTGACGGCGATAACCCGAAACCGGGAACCGCTTGATAAAGCCTTCATGGGTAATGGTGATCACCACATCTTCCTGGGCAATCATGTCTTCAATGGAGAAATCCCCCTCCTGCGGCACAATTTCCGTCCGGCGCTCGTCACCGTAAACCTCCCTGACCTTCAGCAACTCTTCGCGAATAATCTGCATCTGTTTCTCCGGACTGCCGAGAATAAAGCGCAGCTCCTCGATAAGAGCCAGAATCTCCGTGTACTCCATATCAATCTTCTTGCGCTCCATACCGGTCAGACGCTGGAGGCGCATTTCAAGAATGGCTTTCGCCTGCAGTTCTGACAGACCAAAGCGCTCCATGAGTCGTTCTTGAGCCGTTGATGCATCGGGTGATTCACGAATCGTCGAAATCACCTCATCAAGATTATCAAGACAGATTTTCAGTCCCTCAAGAATATGGGCCCGCTTTTCGGCTGTCGCAAGGTCGAACTTGGTACGGCGCAGAACAATCTCGTTGCGGTGCTTGATATAATAGACCATCATCTCCTTGAGATTGAGGATCCTCGGCACTCCGTCAACCAGCGCCAGCATGATCACCCCGAAGGTGTCCTGCATCGGGGTATGCTTGTAGAGGTTGTTCAGCACAACCATGGCCACCGCATCACGCTTCAGTTCAATCACCAGTCGCATGCCATCACGGTCCGACTCGTCGCGGATATCGGCAATGCCTTCAATTTTTTTATCGTGCACCAGTTCGACGATTTTCTCTATCAGCCGAACCTTGTTCACCTGATAAGGAAGCTCCGTGACCACAATAGATTCCCGGCTGTTTTTCGGCGTAATCTCTACAATGGCCCGCGCACGAATAACCACCTTGCCCCTGCCGGTCAGGTAGGCAGAACGAACGCCCTCATAACCATAAATAATACCACCCGTTGGGAAATCAGGCGCAATAACGAATTTCATGAGATCGGCGACTTCCAGTTCCGGGTTCGCGATCAGGGCTATCATGCCGTCCACAACCTCCCTGAGATTCTGGGGCGGAATATTGGTTGCCATACCCACAGCAATACCTGACGAGCCATTCGCAAGCAAGTTTGGAATCGCCGAAGGCAGAACGGTAGGCTCCTCAAGGGAGTCATCAAAATTTAAAGAAAAATCAACGGTACCTTTGTCGAGATCCTTCAGCATTTCACCGGCAATGGCCTTCATGCGTACCTCAGTATATCGCATGGCTGCCGGAGAGTCGCCGTCAACCGAACCAAAGTTTCCCTGACCATCAATCAGGGGATAGCGCATGGAAAACTCCTGCACAAGACGCACAAGACTGTCGTAAACTGCGGTATCACCATGAGGATGAAACTTGCCAAGCACTTCACCGACAATACGGGCAGACTTTTTATGGGGCTTACCTGCCTGCAAACCAAGTTCATGCATGCCGAAAAGAACCCTCCGGTGAACCGGCTTCAGACCATCCCGCACATCAGGCAACGCACGACTGACAATGACCGACATCGAATA
>CAJAOR010000087.1 GCA_903942355.1 uncultured Chlorobiaceae bacterium
TAGTCGGTTATGAGCTCCTGCAAGTGGCTTCATTTGCGATAACGACACTTATCACATGAACACAGCCATGAGCATCTCCATTTTTTACTCAAAATTTCGATTTTTGTGGCTATCATGAATTATTCAGGCTAGTTACAATCTCTTTTCCGATATCCTTGTGCCAGAACATTGCTGCCATGGGCAACAGCAACAGCACATTGAAAAGATAGTTGGAACCATTGATCTCATAAGTTGCCTCTTGTTTGATTTTCTATTAACGATTGTTAACGATTTTTCCGGAATTTTCCAAATATAAGTTTGATCATATCGCTTGATCGGCCAAAAAAAGTGCTCAGCTTACACCGATGATCACACTTGATGCCTTGAACACTGCGCAGGCTGTATTGCCCTCTTTGAGTGACAGTTTTTCAGAACTGCCATGTGTGATGATGGCTGAAATGACATTGCCTTCACCAATTGCCAGATCAACTTCGGTGCTGACCGGTCCTTCGATAAGCTTACTGATCTTGCCTGGCAAGATGTTGCGGGCGCTTAATTTTGCGCCGAGCAGTTCCTGGGCGATAATGATCGAGCTTGATTTGATGATGGCGTAGGCATTCATCCCCACTTTCAGGCCAAGGTTATCAACAGCACCGTTCGTAATGACTGAGGCGATACGGCTCTCTCCCTTAAGCAGAAGGATGACTTCGGCGTTGACTGCCCCTCTGGTGACGGCTTCAACTGTACCTGAAAAAACGTTGCGGGCACTGATTTTCATGGATATTCTTTTAAGAAATTGATAAAGATTAGTGGTATCTCCGAGACGCCCCTCAAGATTCTGGAGAAACTTCCGGTGCTCTTCCTGGACAATCCGGAACTGTTCGACAATTATTTTACCCTCCCGCGTCAGAACGGTGCCTCCGCCTCCTTTGCCCCCCGTCATGCAGTCAACCAGAGGTTTTTCGGAGAGATTGTTCATCATGTTGACCAGGTGCCATGCTGTTTTATAGCTGATTCCTGCCGCCTTTGCTGCGCTGCTGATTGAACCAAGCTCATTGATTTTCTCAAGCAGGGCGATGCGGTCGCTACCAAGAAACCGGTTTTCAGCTTTCTGAAACCAGATGGAGCCCTCAAGCCCGATCGTCTCTTTTCTGCTTGTCATTCGCTTCGTCCTCCCACGGCACACTTTTTTCCCCTATTGTTGGCTTATTGCCGTTGTTGGTACCCCGGTTCAGAAGGCATGAGCGTTTGAGCTGTAAATCCGATTTTGGAAAGTATCCGCTTTCCCAGAATCAAAAGTTACGCCAATGAAGATACATTATCACAGCTAAAGGATAAAATCAAACTGACAATGTGCAGCATATTTTATCTCTCTTATGCGGGAAACGGTTGTTATGTGATAGGCGACTGTTTTAGATGAATGGCGAAAAACAAAAGAATAAATGTTCGAAAAAAAATGAGAAACTGAACCAAACCCTTATGAATAGTGTAAATTGATCAGCCGTCTCTTGTGACAACCAATTTCCGATTTTATCCTCATGCTACAATTTAAAAAAGCCGGTGTCAAGGCTCTTGAAAACCTTCGCTCAGCAGGGGACTTTCCTCTTGTCTGGCAGAGTATGGAAGAGCTTGAAACCAAAACTGATAACTTTGTATCGCGTTTTATTGATGAACGATTCAAGGTGTCAAAAGAGATGGGCGGAGGTTTTTTGCTGCCGGAATTGGTCGACAGACTTATGCGTACGACGGAGCGGGAGCATATGGACGACAGGAAACTATCCGAAATCGAAAAGCTGGAACTGGTCAAGGCGCTTGACCGGCAGAACCAGATGCTGTGCCTCTACCCCAAATATGTCGCCATGCTGTTATCGCTGCTTGATGAGGTGGCAAATAGTGGAGAGGAGGAGGTGAGAGTTTTGGAACTGGCAAGCGGATCGGGAGGGCTAACGCTTGCACTGGCTGAAGAGGCGCAACGGAAACATCTGCCGATTTTTGTAACGGGTTCAGATATCATTCCGATATTTATTGAGGAGGGTAACCGTCAGGCGGCAGAAAAAGCGCTCCCTGCAAGCTTTCGATTGCTCAATGCATTTGATCTGTCGGAGTTTTCAGCAGGGTCATTTGACCTTATGGTGCTCTCGCAGAGCCTCCACCATTTCACTCCCGGACAGCTTGCCGTCATGATTGCCCAGTCAGCAAGATATACCAAAACTGCATTCGTTGGCATTGATGGATATCGGAGCATTTTGCTTGCAGGCGGTGTTCCGTTGATGGCAAGCATGCAGGGTATCGCTTCATTTGCTTTGGACGGATTTACCTCTGCCCGAAAATTCTACAGCGAACTGGAACTTGATATCATTGCGGAGATCGCGACGGGCAAACGAGATCACACCGTTACCTCTTCGTGGCCATTGAGTATCCTTACGATTCGCTTTGACGGTCTGCAGCCGGAGGCCCATCGGGCATCATGATGCGTTCATTGCTGATTCACTGATACAAAAACACCCCGCAAGCGGAGGCTTGCAGGGTGTTTTTAGGTCGTTTGAGTGTCACTCTTTCAGTTCAGTGCTACAGGGCTAATGCTTCCTGTACCTTCTTGGCTGCATCGCGCAGACCTTTGGCGGCAATGAGGTTCAAGCCGGAATCATCAAGCATTTTCTGTGCAATTGGAGCATTGGTTCCTTCAAGCCTGACAATAACCGGCAGGTGAAGTCCGATTTTCTTTGCAGCCTCGATAATACCTCCTGCAACACGGTCGCAGCGAACAATGCCGCCGAAAATGTTGACAAGGATTGCTTTGACATTTTTGTCGCTTAAAATGATCTTGAACCCTTCTTCAACGGTCTGGGGGCTGGCTGAACCGCCGACATCGAGGAAGTTGGCCGGTTTGCCGCCAGCAAGCTGAATCATGTCCATGGTGCCCATGGCCAGGCCGGCGCCATTTACCATACAGCCGACATTGCCGTCAAGGCGGACATAGTTGAGATTGGATTTTGATGCTTCAACTTCCAATGGATCCTCTTCGTTGGTATCCCGCAGTTCAAGGAACTTATGGTGGCGGAAGAGCGCGTTGTCGTCGAAATTGATTTTGGCATCAAGCGCCAGCACTCGCCCCTCTTTGGTGACTACCAGCGGGTTGATTTCTGCGATGGCAGCATCAATTGAGATATAGGCGTTGTAGAGTGCGGTTATGAAGTGAGCGGCGTTGCGGAACTGTTCTCCATGAAGACCAAGGAAGAATGCTGCTTCGCGTGCCTGAAAACCCTGTATGCCAAAAAGAGGATCAATCTGTATTTTCAGAATTCTCTCCGGGGTCTCTTCGGCAACTGTTTCAATCTCCATGCCGCCTTCCGTCGAAACCATCAGCACATTTCTTGAGGTTGACCGGTCAAGGGTGACGCCGACATAAAACTCTTTTTCAATATTCATGCCCTCTTCGACGAGCAATCTTCCGATCTCTTTGCCTTCAGGACCTGTCTGGTGGGTGACCAGTGTGAGACCGATTAACTGCTGGGCGATATCAAAAGCCTCCTGAGGTGATTTTGCGAGTTTCACACCTCCTGCTTTTCCTCTGCCCCCGGCATGAATCTGTGCTTTTACAACAACAACCGGACAACCAAGCTCATCAAAGAGCTCCTTGGCCGCCTGTTTTGCTTCTTCAGGCGAATAGGCCACAATTCCATTTGGCACGGCAACCCCGAATTTTCTCAGGATATCCTTGCCTTGATATTCATGAATGTTCATATTTTTAGGTATTGGGTTACTGACAATAGTTTGCACAGGATAATGCCGTGTAGGTGCTGGATTGTGCAAAGAGCACAGTATAATGAAAATTACGATTACGGTACAACCTCTTGTCGCGGACTCGCCAATATTTATATAAAAAGTATGATGGATTTTGCGTATTGCATGGAACTTGCCTTTAGGGAAGCAATAAAGGCCTTTGAGCGTAAGGAGGTTCCGGTTGGGGCGGTTGTGCTTGACAGTCATGGCCACGTCATCGGAAGGGGATATAATCAGGTTGAGGCGCTTTGCGATGCTACGGCGCATGCTGAAATGATTGCCTTGACCTCAGCGATGGCAACTGTCGGCAGCAAGTATCTCAATGGCTGTACCCTCGCAGTGACGCTGGAGCCCTGTCCGATGTGTGCCGGAGCGATTGTCAATGCAAAGATCGGGCGTGTGATTTTCGGCGCCTATGATCCGAAAATGGGGGCTTCTGGTACGGTCATGAATGTGACGGGATGCCGGCAGCTTAACCATCAACCGGAAGTCTTTGGGGGCATTATGGAGAACAAGTGTGCTAATCTGCTTCAGGATTTTTTCAGAGAGCTTCGCAAGAACAGTTGACAATGGACAATGGATAGTTGTCAACTGTCAATTATCCATTCTCTTTAAGAATATGTTTCAGTGAGCTTGCAAGGTGGGAAACAATGTCCTGAGCCATACCGCTTCCTGTTGAAGGTGTCGGGATGGTGTCGAGGCTTTCTATGCCTGCTTTTTTTACGGCCTGGCTGATGGTGACCGACAGAACCGGATTGCACTCCCTGACAATCTCCTTCAGCATGAAGGAGGCTTCAAACATGCTTTGCTGGATAATATCTTTTTTATCCTCTTCTGTCATGATCTGGCAGTGGTGCGTTGCGATAATACCGGCAAGGCAGGTGAGATAGGTGTTGGTTGAGCCTGCCATAAAGAGGTTGAGGAAAAACGGACTGAGCAGGTTTCCTGCAGGCAGCAGTGTTGAGAGGGTATTGCTGAATGAGGATTGTATGATCGGCTTGATATGGGCCGGTATATCCTCTTTTTTAAAGTCAGAAAGCGGCAGGTATGCATAGACGGAGCGAACGAGGGTGATAAACTCCCTGAGATTCTGTTCGCGGTTGTGCAGGGCATATATTTTCCAGACTACCTTGAATATGTTGAGAAGAGAGGTGGTTGTGCCGTATGAGGTGTTCTGGGCAAAAGCTCCTACAAAAAAGTTTTTTGTGGCGATCTGTCTGGTGGTGTTGAATGCATCTACCTCGAGGAATTTGAGGTTGGTGCGTACCCAGCGTTGATCCTTTTCATTTTTTGATACATCAGGGTGCATGGGATGAATCGGCAAGCGGGAGGTCAGCTGAGCTGTGTAAGCTTCCGTCTCTTTCGAATTCTCATGTTCTGGCAGCACTGCCCTTTTCGGAACAGAAAAAAGCTGGATGCCGCTGTAAAGGAGCAAGAGCAGAACGGACGTGCTGAAAAGCAGGAAGAGTTTTCCTGCAAAAGGATGCAAAGAGCTGAGAAGAGCGGCTGCCGCACTCAACTGGTTAACGATAAAAACAACCAGAATAAGAGTGGTCGCTATCAGTGCGGCATAAAGAAATAAGGTTGTTTTTCGTTTCATATCTTCAGCCTGGTTGTTATGAAGCCTCTGGTTCCGGGAGCCTGATGGAATGGTCGGAGCTGAACTGATAGTCAAGAAAAATATCTTCGGCTTTTGGAAGTTGCCATTTTCCGTTTGGAAGCTGGTTTGTGGTCTCCTTGAGACGGTAGGTGGTTTGGCCGCAAGTCCAGCAATCATAATTGGCCATGCCGGTACAGAGACAGGTTTTCTCCTTGATAACAAGAGGCTCTCCCGGTTTTCTCTCTGCAAGGGCCTGATAATATTCGTCGATATAGGTGCATTTTCCGCCGTTTTCCAGCAGGTAGCCGAGTCCTTCGCAGTTTGGCTTTATGGCATAGCGGAGGGTTGGCGAAGAGGTAAGCATCCGCATGGGATATCCGGTGGTGGAGGCCATGTTGACGACGATATCCTCTTCTTTTGCATTGATATAGTTCTGCTTGACATCCGCCGGAAGTCCAGCCTCTTTGCTGATGGTAAAGCGGGTCGCAACCTGAACACCTGCAGCTCCCATACGGAGGTAGTCTACGGCATCGGTGCCGGTAAAGATACCGCCTGCAGGGATGACCGGAATGTTCAGCTCCTCTTTTTTCAGAAAAGCGAGCACTTCGGTAAAAATGGTTTTGAGATCGAAGGTGTGCCAGTCGTTTGGTCCGAAGCCAAGATGGCCACCGGCAAGCGGCCCTTCAACAACAATGTAGTCGGGTAGGCGGTTAAGGCGAACTGCACGTTTCAGAAAGATGGCAAGCGCCCTGACTGAGGAGATAATAATGCCGATTTTGACATCGCGGAATCTTGGATGATCCTGGATAAGGTCAAGTGTGCGGAGGTTGAGGCCTGCAGCAAGGGTAAGACCGTCAATGCCGGCATCCATTGCTGCCGTTAGTCTGACCTTCAGCGTTTCGATGCTGCTGTTCATGGTCAGCTTTTCCATGCAGTTCAGAAAAATGGCACCACTGCCCGTTTTTTTGGACATGGTGTAGTCAATATATTTTTTCTGTGCTTCGGCTAGTTCATCTAAGTCAAATCGTACGGCTGATTTATCGGGGTTCTGGCTGTATTGCGCGAACTGTTTTCTTTTTCGGCTGACAAAAGAGGTATTTAATATTCTATCGCAGACATAACCGATCAAGGCATCGGAAACGTGACCTATTCCGCCGAGTTTTGCCGCAGAAAGGGCAAGTTCGGTTGTTGAAATGTTAACACCCATGCCTCCAATAATGATGGGTACATACTCTTTTCCGCCTATCAGTAACCTGAAATTGTCTACGTTCATTGTCGTTTTTATCAGTATAAGGGCATTTACAGATCATCATTACCACTGAGGAGAGGGTAACTGGCAACATACCAGACAACCACCCTTCGCCAAAAATTACTTAAGATATCATATTTCAATTTATAAATCTACAGACAATTCTCACAAAATCCGCTCTGTTGCAACTATTTTCAATGCCTTCGGATGGAAACTTTCGTGCTCTGGAGCGGATGAAGTTTGAGAAAAGGTGCAGAGAATATTAAATTACCGCCCAACTAACAGGAAAAGAGAATTTTCCTGAACAAAAAATCCTGAAAAAGGGGAATGATATGATTAAACTGGTCTTGTTGCGACATGGAGAAAGTCAGTGGAACCGGGAAAATCGCTTTACCGGATGGTATGATATTGACCTGACCGAGCAGGGCAGAAAAGAGGCTGCCAATGCAGGCAAACTGCTTCGTGAGGGAGGATTTGTTTTTGATGTAGCCTATACCTCTGTACTGAAACGTGCCATCAGGACCTTGTGGAGTGTTCTGGATGAAATGGATCTGATGTGGATTCCTGTTTTCAAAAGCTGGAGGCTTAA
>CAJAOR010000088.1 GCA_903942355.1 uncultured Chlorobiaceae bacterium
GAAATACTTTGTGTAGTGGTTGCTTTGGTGCTGCTTCTCGAGTTTCTCAAATTCGTATCGAGGAAAAATCTTTAGCAACTCACTCAGCATCGTTGTAACTTGTTTCATGGTCTGGAACTCCTTGTGGATAGGGCTGATATCAATCGTTTGGTCACTTTTAATATCACCGTTTCTCAAGTGTTTTTCAGACCTTTTTTGCTTTTAACCGGACACTACTGGTCAAGGATCCATCGTTAACCATTCAGCAAATTGCCAACAGCAACGGGAAGAACGAAAAGGCCGTTCTCGGAACCATTTTGGCACAAGCGAAGGATTCCGAAACAAAAGATGGTGATGACGATTAATACCCAAAAATATTCAGCACATGAGACTTCTGATTATTGAAGACGAACCTGGAATAGCCGGATTCCTCAAGGATGGGCTTGAAGAGGAGTACTTTGCCGTCGATATTGCCTACGATGGCAAAACCGGACTTGATATGGCTTTAATCAATGAGTATGACCTGCTCATCATTGACTGGATGATCCCCGCCCTAAGCGGTATTGAAGTTTGCCGACAGGTGCGGAAAGCCAGCATTACTGTCCCGATAATCTTTCTGACAGCCAAAGATACCTTTGAAGATGTGGTGTTTGGTCTTGATGCCGGAGCCAATGATTACATAAAAAAGCCCTTTGAATTTGAAGAGCTGCTTGCACGGATCAGAGTGCAGCTCAGAAACAAAAGCCAGATTGACGATGCGTTAAACGCTGGGAGCCTCACGATCAATCCGGTAACCCACCAGGTATTCTGCGCTTCAAATGAAATCACCCTCACCCCCAAGGAATTTGCCCTGCTTGAATACCTTGTGCGCAATAAAGACCGGGTATGCACCAGAAGCCGCATTATTGAACATGTCTGGGACATCCATTTTGATTCCGACACCTCGGTGATTGATGTCTATATTACTTTTCTGCGCAGAAAACTTGAAGCCGCAGGATGTGGAAACATCATTCAAACCATCCGAGGTGTAGGATATATCGTTCGTGAACCAGGGATATCATGATTATCAAGGCAAAAAATTCTGTCAAGGAGAGCCACTCTTTCTTTAAAGGTTGGTCGGTCTTGAGTTTGCGAAACAGAATCGCATTCTATTATACCTTCATGACAGCGTTTTTAATCGCCCTTGTATTTGCTGTCATCTACTTTACCGTTGAACGCATCGTCTACAGGCAATTCGATGAAGAAATAAAAAAAGAAATTTCGGAAATCCTTTCAGATGCAAAAATATCAACTCATGATTTTAAAGGCTTTGCAAGCTTTCAGAATCAGGATATCGATGCCGCAGTTCAAGACAATGACAATGATAACGACAATGAGTCGAAGAAGAAAAAAAAGATAAATGTTGATACTGAATTTATTCAAGTGGTTGACAATACCGGACAGGTCGTCAACAAATCCTCAAGTCTTTCCTGGTGCGTTCTGGCATTTAATCCTAACCAGACAGGTACAACCTCCTTCAACAGCAATTTCGGGGGCGTCATGGTCCGCCAGGCACAGGTACCTCTTATCAATAGCAGCGGCGTAACCGAAGGGTACCTTATTGTTGCTGTGCCACTGAAAAACGCCATGATCGTCCTTCACGATCTGCAGGATATCTTTTTCTTTTCATTTCCTGTTATTATTCTGACACTGTTTATTCTGACCCGTTTGATTGCCGGAAAAAGCATACGCCCTATTGAAAAGGTTATTGCTACTGCAGAGAAGATGACACAGGCAAATCTCGATCAACGCATTCCCCTGCCCTATCATCATGACGAATTATATCGCCTGTCAGCAACGTTTAATGCGCTGCTCAACAGAATGGAGGATGCATTTCAGCGTGAAAAACACTTTGCGGCCAATGCTTCGCACGAACTGAAAACACCGCTTGCCATTGTCAAAGGGACCCTTGAAGTACTGGTTCGCAAGCCAAGGGAGAGGGAACACTACGAAACGAGAATTCAGTTCTGCCTGAAGGAGTTGAACCGTATGGCACGACTGATCGACCAGTTACTGATGCTTGCCCGATATGAGAGCAATAAAATGAATGCACATATTGAAACTATAGTGCTTTCCCAGCATATTGAGAGCGTTGTTGAAAGAATGCAGCAATCGGCCAGCACAAAAGATATTGCGATATCCATAGATAACACCGAAAGCGACCTGATTAGGGCGGATTCCGGAATGCTTGACATGATTTTCGAAAACATCCTCACCAATGCCATCAAATACTCACCGACCGGCTCTTCGATAACAATAGCCGTAAAACGTGTGGCCAATACGATTGTCTGCAGCATAACCGATCATGGCATCGGAATTCCCAAGGAAAAACTGCCCGCGATTTTTGAGCGCTTCTACCGGGTCGATGAATCGAGAAACTCAAGCACAGGAGGGTTTGGTCTGGGATTGTCGATCGTTAAAAAACTTGCTGATCTTCAACACATCAAGGTAACGGTAACAAGCGAAGCAAACAGAGGAACAACGTTTTTCCTGACCTGCCCTGCCGAGGAAGTTAACTGTTGAGGCCCCTTTTTTACGGCTGAACCGGATCATCATGCACCATCACCCAGTAGGGCTCTCCTCCATGCTCGACCAGTTTGAACTGGCCCGTTGCAAGCAACTCCTGCATGAACGCCGCCTCCATTTCGCTCTCACCGCCAAAACAGTCAGCAATAGCTTTCTGCAATTCACGCTGCTGCACCGGGTGACGGGAGATGATGGCCGTGACCGCCTTAAGCAGGTCGGGAGCACTGCGAAGATCCATGTTGCCTTTGAGCGGATGAACAACGGTTGTTACTTCTGAAAGGATGGCAATTGCCCGCTCGATACGCTCGTTTGATGGAAGACGAATCTCATGCTCGGGGGCTGGCCGGGTGGGCAGCACGATATGCACCGTGTCGGGATTTATCTCTTTAAGTACCGCAGCAAGATCGCGCAGCGCTTCATCAGAGTCATTGATGCCGCCAAGCAGCATCACCTCAATCCAGAGCTGCCCGGTATACTCCCTGCGGAAAGCCACAAGCCCTTCAACATGCTGCCGGTAGGTCAACCCTTCGGCAGGACGGCCGATCTCTGCATGCAGGGCCTCAGACCCGGCATTAAGCGACGGAAGCACAGCGTCAGCCTGAAGCAGCTCCTCGCGGACTTCCGGCAGATAGAGCAGTGAACCGTTGGTAATGACCGCAACAGGCACTGCGGTCAGTTTTTTCACCTCAGCAATAAGCCAGCCGATACCCTGGTAAAGCATGGTTTCACCGGAACCGACAAAGGTGATCCAGTCGAGCCCTGTATTGACCGTCAAAGCCTCACGAATCTCCTTGAGAATCTCTTCACGCGGAAAAAACTCCTGCCTTTCGGTAACAAACTGCCTTGTCTTTCCAAGCTGGCAGTAAAGGCAGTTCCAGGTACAGCTCTTCGGAGGAAGCAGGTCAACACCAAGCGACTGACCAAGCCGTTTTGATGAGACCGGTCCAAAAACATATTTCATTTTTTCAAGAGCATTATGGAGCATTCAGACTTTCCGTGCAAGGGCAAGTTCCGCCATTTTGGCTTCGCTTTCAGCCTCAAACGCCTCTTTTGAAATATGCGGAATCACCAGGCTTGCAATGGTGAAGGCGACAATTTCAATCGCAAAAATAGCCGCGTAGGCCCAGACATACTGACCGGAAAAATGGTAGACCAAATCAATGATAATGCCCGCACCAAGATGGCCGAGAAAAATGGCAAGGCTCTGCGCAGTACCCCAGAGGCCAATATAGACACCGCTGCGACCAGCCGTCATCGACATCATCATGGAGATATTGGAGACGCTTGAAGCGCCAAGGCCGATGCCGGTCACCACAAGGGAGATGCGCAAAAACTGGACATCACGAATAAAGCCGGCAGCAATCAGCATACCAAAGCCAACAATACAGAACATGTTGCCGATAAGAGCACCCCGTTTCTGACCGATACGGCTGAGCAGAAAACCGGTGATAAGCATGAAAATAAGCTGCGTGCCGCCCATAGTAGGTCTGAAAAGCTTGGTCGTCGTGCCTACCGGCATACCGAAAACGTGAGCGCCAAAAGGATCCATCACAATCTCATTGGCAAAAAGTGCAAAAATAGAGATAAATATATAGGCGGCAAAAAGCAGAGTTTTGGGCGAAGAGGAGAGCAGCTTGATCGACTGTGAAAACGAGAGGGCGTGCTTGCTCTCTCCCGCTTTTGTTTCAGCATTACGCTTCTCGACACCAACCACCGCCAGCAGACCAATACCCAGGGCAATCAGGCCGCCAACTTCAGCCACCGTAATCAGGCGCTCCGGTGTATAGACATCAAGAAAGGAACCAACAATACGGGTGGAAACAATGGTGGTGAGCACCATCAAAGTCCAGCTCGCGCCGGTAACCTTGCCGATATTTTCCTCCCCGACCGTATCGGCCAGCAAGGCATAATAGGCTGTTGTTGCGACCTGCAAGCCAAAACCGAACACAAGAAAAATAAGCGAAAGTTTTAAAAGGCCGACATCCTTCATCATGGCCGGGAGCAGTTCAGCAAAGGAGATCCCGCCAACCCTGACCTCATAGGCTGCCGCCGGAGCAAGCATGAAGGAGAAATCACAACAGAGAAGGCCAAGCAGAATATAGGGTGTGCGCTTGAGACCAAAAATCTGAGACCGATCTGACAGATTTCCGGCCCATACCTTGACACCAAAAATTGCAAGCAGCTCCTTCAGGCTTATCAGACCAAAAACAATGGTCGCAGAAATACGAAGCTCCGTCGTCATGACCCGGTTGAGGGTATCGAGCAGAAAACCGAGCATGATGCCAAACCCCATCTGGAAAAGGGAGAGACGGATGAGATTGATTCTCTTCATAAGACAGCAATAAAAAGGGTGATCAGGCAAAACATGCCCTTAGCCGTTGAGATACATGGGTCGAAATATAACAAAAAAGCAGAAGTCTCATTGCCGCAGCTTACCCCCCCATTGCACCCGAAATCAGCGCAGCAAGACCGGTAAGCCTTTGTGATGATCGTTTGTTGCCGATGGCCATGGCAAGCGCCTTGGGGTCACCGATGATCATCACCAGTTTTTTTGCTCTTGTCACAGCCGTATAGATAAGGTTACGTTCAAGAAGCGTATAGTGCTGCATGGAGAGCGGTATCACCACCGCCGGGTACTCCGACCCCTGACTCTTGTGGATGGTAATGGCATAGGCAAGGGCAATTTCTTCAAGCTCGCCCGACTCATAGATCACCTCCCGGCCATCATACACCACCCGCATTGAGCTCTCCTCCTCGTCAACAGCCGTAATCCGCCCGATATCACCATTGAAAACCTCCTTGTCATAATTATTGACCAACTGGATCACCTTGTCACCTTCGGCATAGGTTGTTCCAAAACGCATAATTTTTCTGGCCGCGCCAGGATTAAGCCGTTCCTGCAGCAGTGTATTCAGCGCTTTGGTGCCAAGCGGCCCCTTGTTCATGGGAGTCAGCACCTGAATATCCTGCAACACATTCATGCCGAAACGTTCGGGAATACGCTCAGCAACCACCAACAGAAGCCTGCGCTGGATATCCGCCGTGCTTTCAGACGGCACCACATAAAAATCGGAGAGCTCAGCACCAGCGGCGGAATCATGAACAGGAATCGTAAACTCCCCGCGATTGATACCGTGAGCATTGACAATGATCATGGAGCTTTCTGCCTGACGGAAAATCTCAGTCAGGCGCACCACAGGAAGCAGGCCCGAAATGATCATATCAGCAAGCACAAACCCGGGGCCAACCGGAGGAAGCTGGTCAACGTCACCCGCAAAAATCAAGGCTGAACGACTGGAGATGGCCGCCAGCAAACGGTTCATCAGCACCACATCAATCATGGAAGCCTCATCGACAATAACCAGGTCAGCTTCAAGCGGATAGGAGTTGCCCCGTCGGAAGTCGCGCAAAAACGGATCGAATTCAAGCAGACGATGGATGGTTTTTGCCTCCATACCGGTCGCTTCCGAGAGGCGTTTGGCCGCTCTGCCCGTTGGAGCACAAAGGAGAATATTGAGCTTGTCCCTCCCCAAAATCTTGATAATCGTGTTGATGATCGTCGTCTTGCCCACACCCGGCCCGCCGGTTATAACCATAAACTTGCTCGACAGTGCGAGCGCTACGGCACTGCGCTGCGACTCCGACAGCTCAATGGCTGACTGCTTTTCCGCTTCAGGAATAACCGTTACCGGATCAAGCGTTCCCCAGGGAAGCGCACCCTGCATGATACGGTGGATACTTTTGGCCACTCCCGTCTCGGCACGAAAAAGTGAGACCATGTAGTAACTTTTTTTGCCCTCCTCCTCAACTGCAACAATGGTACCAATAGAGAGTTCCTGCCGGAGCGCCTCTTCAAGAACAGGCTCGGGAATAGTCAAAAGCTTCTTGCAGGCATCAAGCAGCATTGGCTCAGGAACCTTGCAGTGCCCCTCAAGCGAAAGTTCCTGAAGCGTATACCCAATGCCCGCACGCGCACGCAACGGTGAATCCATGGGTATTCCAATGTTCCGTGCTATCTGGTCGGCACTCTTGAAGCCGATTCCGGGGATATCATGGACCAGGCGATAGGGGTTAGCGCTCACCATCGCCACCGCATCATCACCATAGACCCGAAAAATTCTTGCAATTCTCGACGTGCTCACCCCGTGCGAATGAAGAAAGAGCATGATCTTTTTAATAGCCTTCTGCTCCGACCAGCCCGCAACAATCTGCTGCAACTTTTTCTTGCCAATACCGGGAAGCCCAAGCAAGTGTTCAGGATTATCCTCAATGACCGTGAAGACCTCCATTCCATAAGCCCTCACCAGCAGCTTCGCAAGATGGGGGCCAACTCCCTTCACCATGCCAGAAGAGAGGTATTTGCTAATTCCCTCAAGCGTATCGGGAGGGATAACCACGAGACGCGTTGCCTTGAACTGGATCCCCCAGGTCTTGTCGTTATGCCAGCCACCGACAGCCTCGATATGCTGACCCGTGGTAACGGAGGCAACACAGCCCACAACCGTTACCAAATCACGCTCCTCCTTTATGTTGAGGCGCAAAACAGTGAACCCCGACGACTCGCTGAAAAAACTAACCTTTTCAACAATACCGGTAATGCGCTCCTCACCGACATTGGCAACCTTGCTCTCGTTCATGAAATGGTTAATGGTACGTGATTACTTTTTTAATACGGACTAAACACAAAGGAAAAAAAATAGCATCATATCGGCCATCAGAATGTTCAAGCCTTCAGAAACACAATGGCATCAGGCAGATCACTCAACCGGAGTCCGCCATCATCAGTGACAACAAAAGTATTTTCGATACCAATCACCCCTTTGCCAGGGATCACAAACTTGGGCTCGACTGCAATGACCTGACCTGCCTGCAAGGGCAAGGCAAACCCTTTGGCCAGCACCGGCAGCTCGTCAAGCTCGAGGCCAACACCGTGACCGACAAATTTCGCCTGCTCGCCCGGCATACCCATAAAGCAGGAGCCAAACCCGGCACGCTCGGCCATTGCTGCTGCTGCAAAAAAAAGCTCTTCGCAGATGACACCGGGTTTCATGCCCTGACGTACCATCTCCTGTATCTCAAGGGCAACATCAAAGGCCCGCTGCAATTCCGGGTCAAGTGTGCCGATGACAAAGATGCGGGTCATATCTGAAATGTACCCATTGAACACCCCTCCAAAATCGAGAAGAATCGGCTGGTTCACCCCAATCTCATCGCAGGAGGCCCCATGCGGTGAGGCGCTCGACAACCCCTTTCCTGTCACCGGGCCGTCAAAGAATCCGCCATTCAGCCCGCCGGAGGAGACGGCCAGACCAAAGAAAAGCTCCTGGTTAAAAGCCCTCATGCGCACATACCCCTCATGCCCCGCCTTGCGAAGCCGGTATTCCATTTCGGCCGACACATCAAGCTCCCGCATCCCCGCTTTAAGGAACTGCGGCACTTGGGCAAAGACCGACGCAAGCTTGCCTGCGCTGTAACAGAGCTGCTCAAACTCAAAGGGCGACTTGACTGATCGAAGTTCACGCAGCATCATCGAGATATCCACAAACGTGCGCCCCGGAAGTACCTTGGTGTAAAAAAGATGCTGCTGAACAGGAACGGCGTCAAAAGTCATGCCGATAGAGAGCTGATCCTCACTAAACAGTGAGGCAAACTCCTTGCTTGAAGGAAAAGTGCGGATATCGGCAATCGGGCTCTCCTCCCTCGCCCGCGAAAGGCTTTTGCGCACCAGCAGCAGGGGCTCCCCTTTCGCCGGAATCCAGAGTATGGCGTTCTGGCGGGTACCAGCAAAATAGTAAACATCAATCGGCATGATAAAGAGGGCTGCCTGGACACTCTTGCTCTGGAGCATTATCTGTAGGCGGAATACCCGCTCTTGTGATTCAATTTTTGTCAGCATGGATTATTTTTCAGTTCATTGAACAAATGAAGCGTTTGATGTAATGAGCCCCTTATCTCTTCAAGTCTCGATAGAAATTTTCGTGTGACCCAACGGCTTCGAGATAAACCAATCGAACGCTGTCGTCGAGAGTATACCCAAGCAGATACAATTGGCCTGTACTATGAAATTTGTAGACGTACAATGTTGCCAGATCGCCCCTTTTACGATCCCCGATTTTGGGACTTTGCGTTACTTTCTCAACAGCAGCATCCACATCAGCAGCAGTGTTGTTGTGAAGCTTTTTGTACTGTCGGGCAAATCTGCGCGTTTGACGAACAGACCAGATCATTGGTGTGCACTCCGAGGCACAAATGGCATAGATTGCTCTCGCGGTTCAGACAGCGAAGCCAGTGATTCTGCTATAAAACTGACCGGTAAATCAGGGTTGTCAAGTGCCGCCCTGCCTACTCGTGCCCAGAACTCAATCTGACCAGCAATAGAGCGATGCTCCTGCAGGGCATCTTGCTTCGCTTGTTGATAAAGCTCCTGATTGATGCGTATTGAAGTACTAGCCGACATTTTCTGAATCCTTGTTGAGTGTGACTACATTTGTGGTAGAATTATAGCGAATATTTTGTAAAAATGGAAATGCGCCTAATCAGCCGTCTCAGAAATCCGGCAGCATAGCTTGGTTAGGGTCGCTTGTATAATCCCCTTAATTTAAGTATCGTAAAGCATAGTTTCTCATCTTGGGGGTGCTCAATCTTTTGGCTCTGTTGGAGAAGAAAAGAGGAAGCTGAGAATAAACCCTTGTAACTTGATGCAGGTAATGCTGACGCAAGAAAAGATGAAGCCGGCTCTGTGTTTCCTGGATCGCCCCACTCTTCCCGCTTCTCTTTGGCGCATACCGTCTGCCTGTTTAACCATTTTAGAAAACATGAATTGTCCGGAGAAGAGCAGTAACGCCGTCCCGTCAGAGAAAATCTACATCAAGGGCTCCCTTTTTCCGATTGAAGTGGGCATGAAAAGACTGAAGCTGAGCAGATCCTACATTTGCAACGGCCAGGAATTCTCTTCTTTCCCTCTTTATGATACCAGCGGCCCCTCTTCTGATCCGTCAATCAGCATTGACCCTGAAAAGGGACTTCCCCCCATACGGGAGAGCTGGGGATTTCGGCGCGAAGCGAAAGCGGGTTCCGCTCTCACCCAGATGCATTTTGCCAGGAAAGGAGTCATTACTCCGGAGATGGAATATGTCGCCATCAGGGAGAACCAGCAGCTTGAGGAGTGGATCCGCTCGTTTTCGAGAGGTGGCGTAAAGGTTTCTCCGATAACACCCGAGTTTGTCCGCAAGGAGATTGCCGAAGGGCGGGCCATCATTCCGGCCAACATCAACCATCCTGAACTTGAGCCGATGATTATCGGCCGTAAGTTCCGTGTCAAGATCAATTCCAATATCGGCAACTCCGCGCTTGGCTCCTCGATTGAGGAAGAGGTCGAAAAGGCCATCTGGTCGTGCCGCTGGGGGGCAGATACCGTCATGGATCTCAGCACCGGCGCAAACATCCATCAAACCCGCCAGTGGATTTTGAGAAACTCCCCTGTCCCGATCGGAACGGTGCCTATCTACCAGGCACTTGAAAAGGCTGGGGGCAAGGCTGAAGCGCTGACCTGGGAACTCTATCGCGATACCCTGATTGAGCAGGCTGAACAGGGTGTTGACTACTTTACCATTCATGCAGGCATCCTGCAAGAGCATCTTCCCTTTGCTGAAAAGCGGCTGACCGGCATTGTCTCTCGTGGCGGCTCCATCATGGCAAAATGGTGCAAGTACCACAAGGAGGAGAACTTTCTCTACACCCGGTTTGAAGAGATCTGCGAGATCTTGCAGCGCTACGATGTTGCGGTTTCGCTTGGCGATGCACTGCGACCCGGCTCAATATTTGATGCCAACGACGAAGCGCAGTTTGGTGAACTCAAGGTGCTCGGTGAACTGACCAAGGTTGCATGGAAATATGAGGTGCAGGTGATGATTGAGGGACCCGGACACGTTCCGCTCCACATGATCAGGGAGAACATGGATAAAGAGCTTGAGTACTGCCATGAGGCCCCCTTTTACACCCTCGGGCCGCTGATTACCGATATTGCTGCCGGGTATGACCATATCAACTCAGCCATCGGCGGCGCGCTGATTGCCAGCTATGGCTGCTCGATGCTCTGTTATGTCACCCCGAAGGAGCATCTTGGGTTGCCGGACCGCAATGATGTGCGCGAAGGGGTTATTGCCCACAAGGTTGCTGCCCACGGTGCCGATCTGGCCAAGGGAGATCCGGTTGCATGGCTCCATGATGAACTGATGAGCAGGGCGAGGTATGCGTTTGCCTGGGAAGACCAGTTCAACCTTTCGCTTGATCCAGTAAAAACCCGTGAGGTGCATTCAGAGAGCATGGCCGCAAGCGGTCACACGGAAAAGAACCCGGATTTCTGCACCATGTGCGGGCCTGATTTCTGTTCAATGAAAAAGTCGAAGGAAGCGGCAGAGCAGGAGTGAGTCAACAAGAGAAGGGATAATTGACAGTGGCCTTCTTGTCCACTGTCAATTGATCCTGCAAAAACTTAATGTGACGCAGCTTTGATAATTGCGGCGAAATCTTCGGCGTTGAGACTGGCTCCGCCAATAAGTCCACCATCAATGTTCGGCATGGCAAAAAGTTCAACAGCATTGGAAGGCTTGACACTTCCGCCATACTGAATACGAAGTTTCTCTGCTGATGGCTGACCATAGAGTTCAGCAATAAGGGTGCGGATAAAGAGATGTACCTCTTCAGCCTGTGCAGAGCTAGCAGTTTTTCCTGTGCCGATTGCCCATACTGGCTCGTAGGCAATAACAATGGCGCTGATATCGCTGATACCCTCGAGCCCTTCCCTGACCTGGGAGGAGATAACAGTTTCCATCACGCCTGATTCACGCTCTGCAAGTGTTTCACCGACGCAAAGAATAACCTTGAGCCCTTCTGACAACGCCTTTTTTACCC
>CAJAOR010000089.1 GCA_903942355.1 uncultured Chlorobiaceae bacterium
CCCATGGCCGTCGCTACCGCACCGGCGATCTTGGCCGCTGGCATGCAGACGGAACTCTTGAAATCATCGGACGTATTGACGATCAGGTGAAGATGAATGGAATCCGGATCGAATTGGGCGAAATAGAATATGCTTTGACCCAGTACCCGGCAATCTCGCAGGCAGTGGTTCTGCTTGACGAACAGCACGGTGGAGCAAAGAGTTTATGGGGTGTTGTCCGCCTCAAACCGGGAGAGCAAATGCCTGACATGGCAGAATGGAAAACATTCCTGATGGAACGGCTACCCTCCCACATGATTCCGTCTGGAGTAATTTCGGTACCATCCATTCCGTTGATGGTTTCAGGAAAGGTTGATCGGACAGCTCTTCATGCGTTACTGAATATTCAACCGTCAAGCACGGGGCTGACTCCTCCACAGGATGAGCTGGAGCAATGCATTGCCGGAATATGGGCCGACCTGTTGGAACGAACTCCTATACACCGCGAAGACAATTTTTTTGCACTGGGCGGTCATAGCCTGCTGGCGATTGCTGTTGCCCATCGTCTCGAAAAGAAACTCGATCGCGAGGTCCCCGCCCGTGAACTTTTTGCCGAACCGACCCTCGCAGGTTTTTCTCAAAGAGTTCGTGAACTGCAGACCGAAGACCATGTCGATGACCTCCTCTCTGATCTTGCAACTGAAGGACAGCGTGAGTTCTGGACAGCCGAGCAGGCCGGATTCGAAACCAGCGGTTTCAATATTCCTCTGACGCTTCTGCTGCAAGGCGAAGTTCCATCGGCAGAACGCTGGAAAGAGGCGTGGAATACCATAATTCATCGACATGATGCCCTTCGTACAGGATTTTCCGAAGACGAATCCGGTATCCTGCGGCGAGTAGTTGCAGAGCACGTTGATGCAACGATTGAATATCAGTTCGCGTCCTCTTTCGACGAGGCGCTTTCCAGGATCAACCATCGCCAAAGTGAACCCTTCTGCATGAGCACCCCTGGTCTATGGCGTGCCGGATTGACCAAAATAACCGAAAGCAGTCAAACCATTTTCTGGTTTGTCATGCATCATGCTGTCGGAGACGGACTTTCGCTTGCCGTCCTCATCGAAGAGCTCTCGGCACTGCTCAGAGGCGCTGATCTCGCTGCGCTGAACTTCGGATTTGACCGGTCGGCAGCTCGTGAAGCGGCCTATCTGGAAAGCAAAACTGCACAACTTGATGCAAAATACTGGCAGTCAATCCTCAGTGAACTTGTCAAAAGCTCCCCTGACGCCCTTGATGAATGGCCTCTCGACAAATTGCGTCCAAACTCGCGCTCTGTTTCCTCTCCCGGAAGTCATTGCTTCCGTACCAGTCTCGATCCTGCAACAGCCGATGCGCTGCGATCCCTTGCAAAAAAAAACAAGGCAACGCTCCATGCCCTGATGCTCTCTCTCCTCGGACTTGAAGTGCGACGCCGGACAGGTCGAAGCCGCTTTCTGCTTGGCACAGCCGCCTCAGTCCGGCAATCCGATGCAGAAATGCGCGTCATCGGTTACTTTATCAACATGCTCCCTCTTGCGTGCCATTCGCCTGAGTCAGCCACAATCGATGCTCTGCTGCAGGGCATGCAGCAGCATCTGGCAGAAGCCCTTCAGCACTCAAAATACCCTTTTGCCCGCATCTACCGTGATTTTCGCCGGCAGCAA
>CAJAOR010000090.1 GCA_903942355.1 uncultured Chlorobiaceae bacterium
ATAATAACACCAAGATGCAATGATTAAACTAACTACCCCGAAACCAGAAAAGGCCTGTAATGTAATAAATAAAGATTAACAAATCAATATCCTCATTACTTATTTCGTCACTTATTTATATCGGTAGGTGATCCGTCCTTTGGAGATATCATAGGGAGATATCTGGACTTTAACCTTGTCTCCGGGCAGGATTCTGATATAGTGCATCCTGATTTTACCGGAAACATGTGCCAGCACCTCAAGACTGTTTTCGAGTTTTACCTTGAACTGCGCATTCGGAAGTGCCTCCAAAATAACACCTTCAATCTCAATTGATTCTTCTTTGGCCAAATTGTCTTCTCCTTTGTTTCGATAAAGTGTTGTACGCGATCAAGGGTGTTTATTGTCAAGAAAAGTACCCGTCAGTATTTCAGCTTGTCCGTCCCTTACGACGATCGTGTGCTCAAAATGTGCTGATGGCTTCCCGTCCTCTGTTACCGCTACCCATCCTCCGCGACTGCTTACTGCCCTGCGGGATCGTCCAAGGGTGATCATAGGTTCGATGGCAAGCGTCATGCCTTCCTTGAGCAATGGCCCAGTATGCGCCCTTCCGTAATTGGGCACCGCCGGATCCTCATGAAGTTCACTGCCGATACCATGGCCTACCATATTTTCAATAATACTGAATCCGAACGAACGCGCATAGACCTCAATCGCAGATGAGATATCATGCAGACGATTGCCTGTAACCGCCATAGCAATCCCTCTTTCAAGGCACTCGCGCGTTACATCAACAAGTTGCTGGATCTTTTCATCAATGATTCCGACAACAAAAGTGCGAGCTGCATCGCCATGATAACCGCCTTTGTAAACCCCACAGTCAACAGAAACAATATCACCTTCCCTGATCACCCGTTTCTTGCTCGGTATACCGTGCACAACCTCTTCATTAAGAGAGACACAAAGTGTTGCAGGATAGGGTGTGGCATCGGGATCCCCTTTCGGTGCATAATTCAGAAAACTTGGAACGGCATGGTTATCCCTGATAAACTCCTCGGCCATGACATCAAGCTCTTTGGTTGTCATGCCAGGCTTGATTTCTTTTTCAAGCAAATCAAGTGCTTTGGCCACCAAAGCACCGGCCTCTCTCATCAGCTCAATTTCCCGCTCGCTTTTAATCGTGATCATGTCGTTTCCATTACCGGCCCTGTCGTCCGCGTGTTTTGCCTGACTTCATGAAACCATCATAGTGGCGCATGAGCAGATGACTTTCAACCTGTTGAAGGGTATCAAGGCCAACACCGACAATAATCAGAAGACTGGTTCCACCAAAAAACTGGGCAAATCCCTGAGTAACATTACCAAACTTGGTCAGAAATGTTGGCAGAATAGCGATAATTGCAAGCGATATGGCACCCGGCAACGTGATGCGTGTCAAAATATTATCTATAAAGTCAGCCGTGCTTTTTCCGGGTCTAACACCAGGAATAAACCCGCCCTGACGACGCATGGTGTCAGCGACTTCCTTTGGATTAAAGGCAATCGCTGTATAGAAATAGGTAAAAAAGACAATCATGGTACCGAACATCAGTGCATACCACCACGAGTCATAGGCCAATAGGGCTGCAATACTCTGCATTACCTCATTTTCCGGAAAAAATGAGAGAAAAGTGCCTGGCAAAAACATGATGGACTGTGCAAATATAATCGGCATGACGCCAGCTGTATTGATCCGCATCGGAATGTACTGGGTACTGCCTCCATAGACCTTGCGCCCGACAACCCGTTTGGCATGCTGGACTGGAACACGGCGGGTCCCAACCGTCAGGATAACGACGAAAGCTACAATCGCAGCCATCATGGCAAGAATCATGATTTCGATGATCCAGTTCTTGCTGCCCAGTGAGACAGAACGGAATTCAGAAACGAGAGCCTGGGGAAACCGAGCAAGAATACCGATCATGATAATGAGCGATATGCCATTGCCAATACCCCGTTCAGTAATCTTCTCTCCAAGCCACATGACAAAAACTGTTGAAGCAGAAAGAAGAATCACAACCGTGACGGTGAAAAATATACCGGGATCTGGCACAACTATCTTGCCGAATGATGCTGGACTCGAAAGACTTACACTTACTCCCCATGACTGTAATACAGCGATTAAAACCGTACCGTACCTTGTCATCTGACTGATTTTCTGCCGGCCATCTTCCCCCTCTTTCTGGAGTTTCTGGAAGTAGGGAGTAACCGCACCGAGCAACTGAACAATGATCGATGCAGAGATATAGGGCATGATGCCAAGGGAGAATATCGA
>CAJAOR010000091.1 GCA_903942355.1 uncultured Chlorobiaceae bacterium
CTTCAGAAACAGTATAAGCCAAATTACCGATGTAAATATTCATGTTTAATTTCAGTGTACATGTGCATTGATAGGGAGAGATACCGGCAAGTAACCAAAGCACAAATTACTTGAATAGCGATCAGCCAACCATTGACTGAAGTCTATATGAAGTTTAAGGTAATTGCTGCTCGTTTTCAAACATAAAATGCATAGAATGACGATATTTCTTTAATAGGTGAATAAATGTTGGATACGACCTGTTTGCTATATTTTACGTTAAAATCTTTAATAAAAATGATTTGATGTCATTTGTATGGTCTAATGCGGCTTCATCAGATTTATAAGGGGATAAAAAAAAGGCAGGAATTTTAAAGTTCCTGCCTTTTTTTATGCCATCTTAATCAAGCTTATGCTCCGTAGAACATCAGTTCGATTACTTTTTTTCGGGGACTTCCCTTTCTTCCTTTACGGCGTAATTGATCAGATAGTCGTAGAGCCTGATGAGACGCGAATTCTGGTTGTTCTGATCGATCCAGTGACCAATCATGCCGATAGTGCGTGCCAGAACGAAGAAGCCGTTGAATGAGTATTCTGGGAAATCAAGATCCACAAGAATACAGCCAATGGTGCCGTCTACATTCAGAATGAGATTATCCTTTTTGGCGGTAGTGATCTTTTCCACCTGAAGCGCATAGTCAAGGCAAGGGGTATGCAACGTGGTCTGGTTTGTCACATAGTCAACCAGATATTTTACCCGTTTGTCTGGGTTTTTCACGCTCTTCACACTGTGGCCGATGCCTGGTACCGGGCCGACATTCTCCTTCATCCAGTTCAGAAATCCAGGGATATCGTTCGGATATTCCTTGACGCCGTACTTGAAATACTTTCCGGCGTTGGTAACCGCACCGCCGAATCGTGGCCCGATCATGGTCATGCCTGCTGATACAGCCTGTGGTAAATCAATGCCGGCGCATGCTGCAATGATAGAGCCGAATGCACCGGAAACTGCCGGGCCGTGATCGGCTGAAATCATGATGATGCGCTTGATGATCTCTGCCTCTTCTCTGGTTGGCAGTTTTTTGTTCCACAAAAGACTGATAACATCTTCAATGCCATATCCTTTCTCGCAAAGTTCCGATGCCGCATAGCCAACATAACGGGGCTCTTCACCGCGGTCGTCAGAAATGGTGGTACGGATCAGGGGTTCGACAATGATGTCGCCCTGCTTCATGACCTCCTGAACACTTGGCGGAAGGGCTGGCAGAAGTTTTTCGTCAAGTTCCGCTTCCGGCTGGATCGCGCCGCTCTGGATCAGTTCCTCGTAAACCTGCCTGATAGCCTTGCTGAGACCGCCAAAGGTTTCGGGCACAACAGCTCCAGCTTCACGCAATGCGTTGATTTTAGAACGTGCTGATCCAAGTCCTTTTTTACCCTCTTTGGCACCGGCATGGCCGAATTTCATTCCTTGCGGCAGCACATCCTGGCAGGTTCCGCCGATTGAGGCAATCAGCTTAATCCGGCGTATCTCTTTGCCAAACCATTCCGCAGCCTCTTCTTCAAGCGTCCCGCCTACCTCTCCGATGATAACGACAGCCTTGGTGTCAGGGTCGTTTTCAAACATATTGAGATAGGTGACAAAGTCTGTACCCGGGTAGGAGTCTCCGCCGATGGCTACAGCCGAAGTGATGCCGTTGCCATTCTGCGCACAGAGCCACATGGCTTCGTTGGAAAGTCCGCCAGACTTGGTGATGACACCAAATGAGCCCGGACGATAGAGATTGCAGAGCTTGAGGTTTTTGAACTCGCCGCCGATAACACCAAGGCGACACTCCCCCGCCGACATGATGCCGATAGAAGATGGTCCGTTCAAAATTTTGCCGCTTTCCAGTGCATACTTGCGCAGTCGTTTGGCATCCTTTTCGGGAACTCCCTCGGTAATCATGGTAACAAGCTTGATCCCTTTTGCATCAAGGGCCTCTTTTGCTGACTGGTAAGCGCGTGATGCACCGATATAGATAAGCGCTGTATTGATTTGAGGGTTCTCATCAAGGGCTTTTTCGAGCGAGGAATAAACTGCAACGTTGTTCAACTCCCCTCCCCGGTAAATCTCTTTCTGCTGGCCCTCTTCAGGCGGGTAAACAAACGCCTGCACCGTCAGTGGCCGGTTGATCAGAAAGTCGAACTGGGCCATCCGCCTTGCAGCATTCACTCCAGCAATACCGCCAATGATGACCGCTCGTGTATCCTTATTTGCTAAAATACTCACGATTCTTACGGTTTATAAGTTAGAAGTTTCTCTTTGGGGTTTTTGCGATACCGCCTTGCTGTTATGAATTCAGCGCAAGGTCAACAATATCGGTCATTGGCATGCTGCGATCATAGACGTGGATGTCAAATCCCTCTTCCTGCAGCTTTTTCATTGCGGCCAGTCCCTGGTTTTCATTCGGTCCACCACGTCTTACCCAAATCTGTACGTTTTCAAGGTACCCTTTTGATTTGCTCTCACGGAATCCATTGATAATTCCGCTGAAGGTTGCCTTGACATCAGTAAAGTTGGCTATGGCGCCGCCGACAATGATATGCTTGATATGAGGAAGCCTGCAGATTGTTTCTGTAAGAGCTTCTACTGCCCAGTCGGGAGGATCACCGGAATATTCGGCGTAATTGGCTATTGAGCCGCCTCTAGCAACTACAGCGTCGGAATAGAAAACCGAAGCGCCGCCTCCTGCCGTAAGCAGTGCAATGTCTCCACCCGGTACTTCAACCAGCTTGACCGATCCCTTGATGCGGGCATCGATATCCATGATCTGCTGCTCAGCTTCCGTATAGGAACGTCCGATTTCGGAAACCGGTTTGAAATCCCAGTCAGCATGGCGGAAGCGCGCATCCCAGTCAACGTTCATAACGGCATCAAGGGCCGCAAAGCGCATGTCACTCTTGCGTATGACCAGCGGATTGATTTCTATCGACTGTGCATCTTCGTTATCAAAACACAGAATAAGGCGCGAGGCAATTTTGGCGACACGTTCGGCAATTTCACCAACAAACCCGGCTTCAAGTGCTGCTTCGGTAATGGCTTCAATACTCGGGGTTTCATCAAGAGGAATAAAAAGCCTCTTTACCGTATCCCAGTTATCTTCGATATCCACGCCACCCTTATTGGAGAGAAGAAGCTCGCTCCCGTCTTGGTTACCGGCAATCGAAAAATAATACTCCTCGTCATGGTCAAGCATCTCAGCAACAATAACCTGACGAACAACCGATGTACCAATCTCGCGACCGATCATCTCTTTTGCTGCCAGAAAAGCCTCGTCAAGGTTCAGTCCCAGCTTGACCAGACCCAGCTTGAACCGTCCACCGATAGCTTCGTGAGCTTTAACAACGAGTTTTGATTCTCTTAACCATTTATTAGCTTCCCCAAGTTGGGCAAGGCGGTCTGGATCCATGATTACAACATAATTTGGCACAGGAATGCCCCACTTGTTGAATAGTTTCATGGCAGGCCCTTCAAGTATCTTAGCCATACTATCGGTTTTTATGTTAATGGGTAGAAACACTGCACAGAATAGTGCAAGATTTTAAGTTAACTAAAATTATTTTTGATACAACATTTTCAAAAAATAATCGTAATTATGAGCGAATTTTTGCTTTGGTGGCAGCACCTGCCCTCTCTGATGAATCCCGTGATCTTTTCAGCCGGATCATTCGCCATTCGATGGTATGGCATG
Organism: uncultured Chlorobiaceae bacterium; assembly: GCA_903942355.1. Classification (GTDB taxonomy): domain Bacteria; phylum Bacteroidota; class Chlorobiia; order Chlorobiales; family Chlorobiaceae; genus Chlorobium. The sequence continues at coordinate 3,711 of CAJAOR010000091.1, forward strand.
ATGTACATTATTGCCTTCGGAGTAGTCTATCTGCTGAGCCAATATCGCCTCAAGAGTGAGAAACTCCCCTTTGAACGACCTTTTGTCGGCGATGCTCTCACCTGGGCCATGGTAGGCGTTGTGCTTGGCGGCCGGGTGGGTTATATCCTAATTTACGGAATGAGCGCATTTCAGGCCGATCCTTTGGGAAGTCTTGTGCCATGGGTCTCCGCTCCCGGAGGATGTCGCTTTGCCGGCATTACCGGCATGTCTTACCATGGTGGCGTGATTGGAGTTATCCTTGCCCTCCTGGCCTTTACCCTGTCGCAGAAAAAAGGTTTTTTTGAGACGTTTGACCTTTTTATTCCATCCATTCCGCTTGGCTATACCTTCGGCCGTCTTGGCAACTTCATCAACGGCGAACTCTACGGACGGGTGACCGAATCTGCTTTGGGCATGTTTTTTCCGCTTGCTCCAACCCATGAACTCCGCCACCCTTCCCAGCTTTATGAAGCTTTTTTTGAAGGGATCGTACTGTTTGTTATCCTCTGGCTTCTGCGCAAAAAATCCCCTTTTCCCGGGTTTCTCTCAGCCGCCTATCTTTTCGGTTACGGGTTTGTCCGCTTTTTTATCGAATACGTGCGCGAACCTGACTCCCAGCTTGGCCTGGTCTTCCTGAACTTTTCCATGGGTCAGGTACTCTGTTTCATCATGATGGTTGCCGGTGCAGTTGTATTTCTGGTCAACAAGCCATCAGCCCGATCAGCTGGGGTTTAGGATACGTCATAATTTTGGTTTCCGCAGAAAAATATAGCCGGTCAGAGCGATAAGCACCATTGCAATGCCCCAGTATAAAACGGCAAAATGTGCTCCACCTTCGATCATGCTGTAAATTCCGAAGAGGAAAAAGATGACCGCAGCCCCGATTTTGATGATGTTTTCAGGCAGCCTTGCTCCAAGCATTTTGCCCGCAATAATCGCCAGCCCGTCCGAAATAACCATACCGATGGTTGAACCGAGCCATACCGGCAGAAAGGGGTGGGTGGAGGCAAGGGTAATTGTTGAGAGCATGGTTTTGTCGCCAAGCTCAGCCATGAAGAAGGTCGAAAATACCAGCCAGAAGGGGTTAATGCCGGTTTTGCAACTCTTTTCATCGTCATCAAGCGTGTCGCCGCGAAGCGTCCAGAATCCAAACGCAATAAAGGCAATACCCGCCACAAATTTAATCCACTCTGTCGGCAACTTGTCGCCGATAAACCAGCCGATACCGGCTGAAAAAACGTGAATAGCAAGGGTTGCCCAAAAAATTCCCCATAACACAACGCTGGTATTGTAACAGGTTGCAAGCGTCAGGGCAACAAGCTGTGTTTTGTCGCCGAGCTCAGCCAAAAAAATCATGACCAGCGAAAGCCAGAATGCGTCCATTGATGGGTTGGATTAAGGGTAAAAAATGAAACATTAAGTATAGGGCAATAGAGCGGGAGGTGCAAGCAGAAAATAAAAGAGAGGCCATGCGCTACTGTTGCTGCCCTTTTGCTTCCCACAACTGATAGGCTCAAAAAGACAACCAAATGGCCTTCCCAAACATCAGGGGTTTTCCGCGCTTAATTAATCCCTGGACTGATGAAAAGAGGTTTCAGGAAAAGAGGAATTCTGCTAAATTAAACCTATGGTCTCCTGTACAAAATTGCCGGATAATGCCAATTTCTATGCTCTTGACCCTGAAAACAAGATCGTTCTGCACAGAGAAATGTGGATTGCATGGATATTCCTGAAATCTACGATCCTTGGCTGGTATTTTTTTATTGCACAGGAACATAAGGGAGCCATTGAACAAAAAAAAGAGAATAAGATATAACCATGATCGTGGCAACAAGAACAGCTTCAAAGCATGATGTGACAAGATGTGCCGAGCTGCTTGGAATCCTTTTCAGTCAGGAACGCGAGTTTGCCGCCAACCCCGAAGCGCAGTCGCGAGCGCTCTCCATGATTATCAGCAATCCGGAGCTGGGGCGGATATTTGTGTGTGAAATTGACGGAGTCATTCAGGGAATGGTGATGCTCCTTTTTACGGTCAGCACCTTCCTGGGCCAAAAAGTTGCCTTGCTTGAGGATATGGTTGTGGTGCCTGCATGGCGGGGCAAGGGTCTTGGTACCCAACTGGTCGGCCATGCCGTTGATTTTGCCCGCAGAGAGGGTTTTGGGCGCATAACGCTTCTTACTGATGAGGACAACGATGCTGCGCAACAACTCTATCGTTCAAAAGGGTTTTCACGTTCTGAGATGGTTGTTTTCAGAAAACTTATTGACTGAATAAAGCAGGCATAAATTTAAGCGAAAGAAAACCTTTTTTCATCAAAAAGCCTTACGCATGCATCCTCTGTAGCCGCATCATACAGAGTTCCGCGGCCATGGAAATTTAATATTTTTGATAATGTCATAACCAGCATTGACATACAATATAGCCCATTACGGCTCTTGAATAACCCATTATTTCCCGCCCCGGAAGATATTTCTTGCATATATAACCATAATGCATATCATGAGGCTCACAGGGTTTCAAATACGGTTACGTTATTCCTCCCTTGATTTTTTGCACGGTACATGGCTTCATCGGCATGTTTCATCAGTGTTAGTTCGTTTTCGCCGTGTTCAGGGATAATTGCGATACCGATACTGCATGAAATATCGATGGCATGGCCTTCGATAGTAAATGGTTCTTGTATTTTTTGCCGGATTTTTTCTGCCAGGGCAATAGCATTCGATATTGCGTCTATTTGCGGCATAAGAATAACAAACTCATCGCCACCGAGGCGTGCAATTGAATCACCGTCTCTTTGTAGGGCATCCAGAGCGCGCTTTGCCACCTGCTGGAGCAGTAGATCGCCGATGGCATGACCAAAGGTGTCGTTGACCGGTTTGAACTTGTCCAAATCAAAAATCATCAAGGCCGCCATGCATTTGTTCCGTCGGCATTGGGCCATGGTTAGCGATATCCGCTCTGAGAGGAGAAGCCGGTTCGGCAAGCCCGTCAATGAATCGTGCATGGCGAGTTGCTCAACAAGGTGGTGCTGGGAAAGCTGTTTTATGTGTTCTTCCTCACCAATCTTTTTGGCAATAACTTCCCATGCAGCATCGGCAATGATCGAAAGCCATGTAATGTCATCCTCATCATAGTTGCCAAGTTTATTGCCAACGGCAAGAATTGCAACAACTTTTTCACGGCGAAAGATGGGGACAAGCACCTCCCTGATAACGGTCACATGACCCTCTGGCATCCCTTTTCGACTCGCGATTGAGGCAAAATCGTTGTGAATAACAGCCTTTCTTTCCCGCAGGGCATCTGCCCAGACGCCAGCTTGGTCGATACTGTAATGATTCTTTTCCTCTGTTGTTTTGCACAGCAGGTTTATGGTGTTGGTTGACCATTGCTGCAAGGTGAGCGTTCTTTGGTCATCCTCAACAAAGTGGAAAAAGCCGATGGAACTGTCGGTAAGCAATTCTGCTTTGTCAAGCGTCATCTGCAGAAGTTGCTTTATCGTCATGGTATCAATGACTTCCAGAAGGGAGATATAGAATGCAGCTGCAGTGTCGTGACGAAGCCGCTCGGTAATGTCATGAACAACCGTATAAAGCAGGGTTTCACCTGATATTACAATGGCACTGTTGTATACTTCAACATCCCGAAGGGATTTGTCCGCCCTGCGATGACGGTAGAGAAGCTGTGTATTGTCTTCGGTCCAGCTTTGCTCCAAAAAGAATTTTATCTGTTCGGGTGTCCGGGTAATGATCTCCTCTATTCGCATGGTGCGGAGCTCTTCGATAGACCATCCGTAAAACTTGGTTGCGGCACGGTTCGCTTCTACAATGAACCCGCTATCGGGATTAATGATCAGCATGATGGCCGAATGCCCTTCAAACATGCTTCTGAACCGCTCTTCTCTTCTCTTAAGCTCTTCAACAGCTGCTTTGGTATCGGTCACATCAGTAAGCGTAAGAGGGTACTCCTGCAGATTTTCTCTGATGATGCCATCAAGGCGAAATGTTCGCTCTTGTGAACCGGGCTTCCCACTCCCTCGACTTTCAATCATCACCTCACTATGCTCCTGTACCCTGCTCATGAGCGCCCTGTTTATCATGCTGTTAAACGCCGGGAGGTCTCGCTGGGCAATCAGGCCGCCCAAGCGAACTCCCTTGAGTTGAGAGCGGGCAAGAGAGAGTATTCTGGTCGCCGTCAGATTTGCCTCCAGTATTGTGCTGTCCAGAGCAAGAGTCAGATAACCGACCGGTGCAAAATCATACAAATCAGCAAATCGCCTTTGCTCCTTCAGAATTTCATTCCTTGAATGCTGAAGCTCTTCATTCTGCATCTCAAGCTCAATCTGGTGAACCGAGAGTTCCTGGAGTATGCGCTTAAACTCTGCTGTAGAGCTTGGGGAATCTGCATTGAGCCTGCTGGCTTTCAGCTGTTTCTCAGCCCGCCGCCGTAACTCTGAAGGGTCTAGTGGATCAATATTGTCGCTTTTCATGTTGAGGCTATGTGGTACCTTGCAGAAGAAAGAGAGTAAGGTCGCGCATGCATCCTCTCCTTGGTCAAAATGGTTGAATAGTAATTGTGTTGTATATATGTTATTAATATTATTATTTAAAATTTACGCTATTTTTTTTTGAATTCACTTCCGGTGTACAGCATTTTTACTGTTTGCACAATTTTTCAGTTTGTCTTGAGATCGAGCGAGCGGCTTCTGGCAATCAGGGCGGCTTTTCGAGCAGGATAGAGGCTTACCAGAAAACAGAGCAGAATGGCCGTGATGCCGACGGCAATAAAATCACCAGCTTGCATGTTGACCGGATAGGCCGTGATGATAAAGGCGCTTTTTGAGGGGAGCTCTACCAGACCGTACAGTTCCTGGACTTTGCAGACGCACCATGCGATGAATGTTCCGGCAGCCGTTCCTGCGATACCTGTCATGCCCCCCTGAATAATGAAGATGGCCATGAACTGTGGCTTTTCCATTCCGAGACAGCGGAGATAGAAGAGTTCGCGCTGCTTGTCGATGGCGGTCATGGCAAGGGCACCGGTGAGGCTGAGGGCAGCAACAAGAATGATGAGCATGAGGACGCTGAAACTCACCCATTTTTCGAGCTGCATGACGGCAAAGATATTGCTGTATTTTTCTTCAAGCGTCCGCACCCGTAGGCTTGTTTTTAATGGGCTACGAGCCAGCCACTCCTTGAGGTTTTCTGTAGATGTATCACCCGCGATCCCCTCTTTTCCCCTGATGTCGATGCCCGAGTACTCTCCCCTTCCCATGAGCAGGATTTTCCTGGCAAAGAGGCTTGAGGTGAGGACATATCGGTCATCAAAGACTTTCTGGAGGGAAAAGAGCGATGAGACGCTGGTTTCAGTAATGCCGAGCATCGGAATCAGATAGGGTTCCGAAAGCGATTCAAGACCAAGAGAGATCAGTTCCGGACTGAAAATTTTCACCGCCCTGAAGGGGCTGAGGTTGGTCCGGTAGGCCAACAACTCGCCGACGGCTATGGTTTCGGGGGTAAAAAAGGGACGGGTTGTATGGGTCTGCCGCATCAGCCGGCGGTGAGCTGTTTCAGTGATTCCTTTCACAACAACCAGTTCGCTTTTCTCCCTGGTTGCCATAATGGCCTCTCCTTCGGCAAACGGCTCTGCGGAACCGACGCCTTCCAGAGCACGTAACGATTGCAGCAGGTTACTGGATACCTGCATGGTTCTGCCCTCAAGAGGCAGAAGCTGGGCTGGACTGTCGATGGTGATAAAAAGATCGCGTGCAAGCTTCTGGAATCCGTTCAAAACGCTCATGACCACCAGCAGGGTGCTGACGCCAATAACAATTCCGGCAAGACTGATTGCCGAGATGATATTGATAACCCGGAACCGTTTTCGGGCAAAGCTGAAGCGCTTGGCAATCCATAAACCTGTTTTCATACAAGCGAAAGTAAGATATTGTTTAAGTCCCCAGTGCAGTGCCTGGTTTCAGCGAGGCGGCAATACGTGCGGGAATAAAGGCAAACAGCAGCGTCAGGGCCATGACTGAAATGGAGACTGCAGCATAGTCCACCGGATCGATGAGGAGCGGAACATATTTGATGAAATAGCTTTTTTCGGGCAGGGTAATCAGATGAAAGCGGAGCTCGAAAAGCGAAAGTGAGAGGGCAAGGATGTTGCCGGTGACCACACCGGAAAGCGAAACCAGGAAAGCCTGTGCCATAAAAACAGCGCTGATTTTGCCGGGTTCAAGGCCGAGGGCACTGAGCATGCCGATTTCACGGGTCTTTTCAATAATCAGCACCAGAAGCGTCGAGATGATGTTGAAAACCGCCACAATGGTGATGGTCACAATCAAGAGGGGCGCGATGTTTTTCTGAAGTTTCAGCCATTCAAAAAGGTTGGCATAGCGTTCAAAAACCGTAAAGCCATAAAAGGGGAATCCGAGGGTATTGACCAGCTCTTTGACCGTTCCCGGCAGTTGGTTGAGGTTGCGGACGTTGGCATCATAGCCGCTGATCATCATGGGGCTGAACTGCTGTTGCAGCTCATTGAGATCGGCGATGAGAACAAAATCATCAAACCCCTCCTGAAGTCCGGTATCGTAGATGCCGCGTATGACGCCAACCTCAAGGGCAAGAGAGGAGAGCATGTCAACAATGTTTTTGTTGCCTGCAATAAGCTTTGCGCCTGTGGCATTGCTCCCGAGACCGACAAGCATCACTTTGTTTCCTACCTTGAGATTGAGATTTTCAGCCAGCGTTTGACCGGCATAGAGTGCAATCCCCTCTCCAGTATGTTGTCCGTTGGGGCTTCCCGAACGAAGAAATTTTTTCAGAAAGCGGCTCTTTTCCTCTTCACTGACTCCCTTGACGACAACTGGTTTGCTGCGCCAGCTTTCACCGTTGCGCTCGGTGGTGCGGTTACGAAGCACAAAACTTTTTTCCAGGAAAGGTGATGCAGTTGCAATATTCCGGTTACCGGCTATCCGTGCCAGATCGGCCCGTCGCTCCTGAAAAAGCTGATCGTCGGGGTAACGGATTTGCAGGTGGGCGCTGAAGCTGATCAGCTTGTTTTCCACACTGCTGGCAAATCCGTTCACAATGGAGAGTGACAGAATAAGCGCTGCAGTACCCACCGCGATGCCGATAACGGCAACCATGACAATAAAGGTTGGTTTCGTTGCCGACCGCTGTTTGAATGCAAAGCGCCTTGCAATATAGAACTCGGGTCTCATCGTTATTTCAGGATAATGGTTCGTTCAACAAGCCTGTAGGGGGCAAGAGAGCTTCTTTCAAATGCCTTCTGCCCTGCACTGCCAAGCCACGAACCGAACCCGGCCGCCAGCGCGTCACCGGGATAATAGACATAGTAAACCGTTGCAACAAGGGGATAGCGCCCGTCGAAGATATTTTGCTGTGTTGGCAGGTATGCTTCCGCCCCAACACTCTCTCTGGCAAGAGAAACTATCCTGATGCTGCCTGTTTTTTTTCCCTGTTTCAGCGCCAGCGGGAGTGCTCTCTGGAGCGAAGAGCGGAAGAGTAGTCCAATAGCCTGCTTGTCGGTCGATACCCTCTCGATCAGCTCCTGGTCGCTGCTGCATGCCCATGGGTGCAGCTCTGCTCTTGTTTTTCCCGTTTTGGCAGCAAGAACCGAGAGAAGGCGAAAATCATCTGTTGTTACCAGAGGGGTCGCATCGCTTTTTTCTCTTGCTGAAAACAGGACCCCAAGCTCTTTTGTGGAAAGCATGAGGGCGGGGTTACGGCTATTGACAATGCAGACGATGGCGTCCAGGGCGACAGGTTCAAGGCGAATGGGTCTTTCCATTGCCGCAAACAAAGCCTTTTCGCCTGCTTCAGGTTCCCCGCTGATCAATGCGGCTTTCACTTTTCCATCAAGAAGATAGTTCAGGCTCTTTGCTGACGCTGCCGGCATGAGCGTTATGCTCGCTTCCGGATAATAACGGCTGAAGCTCTCTCTCTGACTTTTGGCGATATCCTCAAGTTGGCGATCGAAAGCAAGGGTCATGTTTCCGCTTTTGGCGGTTTCGCCCTTATGCTGAGTGCAGTTTGTCAGCAAAATAGCAAAAACAAGAAGCAACAGGCTCTTCATGACCATGACGGGAGTGGGCTTAATGGCTCTGTTTTTCATACTCATCCGTTTTTTCTGGTGTAACCTGTCAGATATGCCGCTCTTGAATTAGGTCAATCGCTAAGATAGGGAGAAAAAAGATGTTGCCATAAAAAACCGTCTGAAGGTCGTGATGATGAAAAAAAACATTACCTGTTCTTGAAAATCAGGTAAAAAAGGTTAATATTTCCGCCTTCCGTATTACCTTATTCCGGGATCATATCCTTTTTTATTGAAAACGCTTCTTATGGGCATATTCTTGAGATGAAAGAACCTGTATCAGAGAGTTCGGCCATGTACTCAGCATCAATAATCGGAGCTTCCGGCTATTCCGGAGCCGAGCTGACGAGGCTGCTTCTTCAGCATCCAAATATCGAACTTCAGGAGCTTTTTGCTTTTTCCCAGACCGGAAAACATGTTTCTGAGCTCTATGCGGCCCTTTCGTGCGACAAGGTTTACCAGCCATACAACGGTGAAACAGAGAGCGATATTTATTTTCTTGCACTTCCTCATGGTGAGGCGCTTCGGCTTGTCCCTCCACTGGTTGAAGCCGGAAAAACAGTAATCGACCTTTCAGGCGACTTCAGGCTGAAAAGCCCGCTTGAGCATGAGCAATACTACAAACAGGTTAAATCTCCCGACTCAGTAATGACCTACGGGATGTCGGAACTGTTTCGTGAAGAGATCATCAAGGCAAAGGCTATCAGTAATCCGGGCTGTTTTGCAACCAGCATCATTCTCGGTGTTGCTCCCCTCTTTCTTGGCAATGAGAGCTCTGTAAGGGTTCGCGCAATCAATTGCACCTCCACTTCCGGTATTTCCGGGGCGGGACGAAGCAGCAGGACCGAGTTGTCGTTTTCGGAAATGAGTGAAAATGTCCGGGCCTATAAGGTTGGCGTCCATCAGCATATTCCGGAAATCATGCAAGCTCTTGGCTCTTCAGCAACCACTCCTTCGTTTGATTTTACCTTTACGCCGATGATCGGCTCTCTGGTGAGGGGTATCTACAGCATTCTTAATGTTCAGCTTGAAAGCCCCCTTCAAGCAGATCAAATCAGTGAAATCTACAGGAGCTTCTACCATGAAGCACCCTTTGTCAGGGTACGCGACAACATGATCGAAGTAAGGCATGTTGCCCATACCAATTTTTGTGATGTCCATATTGCTTATGCCGCTCCGGGTGGTTCGGTGGTCATCGTCACCGCCATCGACAATCTTCTGAAGGGGGCTGCCGGGCAGGCCATCCAGAACATGAACCTCATGCTTGGCTTGCCTGAAAAAACCGGCCTCTCTTTTTAGTATTTTTAACCGTTAACCCACTTATACTGCATTGGAGAAACTCTCAAAAGGGCTTAAAGCTATTCATAAACTTTCTGCTGTCACTTCCTGGCCGTTACCGGTCACCCCTATGGCGGCAGCATCGGATGGGACGCATGGGTTCTGGCCTGAGGGTTTTTCTTCGGGCGCAGTATCGGCGGCCATAAAATATGAGCGAAAAGATTTGATGCTTCTTGTGGCCGACAGCCCTTCAAGCGCTGCCGCACTCTTTACCCGGAACCTGTGCTGTGCCGCTCCGGTAACGCTTTCACGCGACCACCTGCAACGCTCCTCATCCTCGGTCAGGGCCATTATCTGCAACAGCGGCAATGCCAATGCTGCCACCGGCAAAAAAGGAATGGATGACGCACTGGCTATGGCTGAAGCCGTTGCTCGGGAACTTTCCTTCAAGCCGGAAGAGGTTCTTGTTGCCTCAACCGGCGTTATCGGCCAGTTCATGCCCATGGAGAGGGTTCTCGGGGGTATTTCAGCCCTCCCCCCCACCCTGCAGCATCACTCAGTTATCGATGCGGCGCAGGCGATCATGACCACCGATACCTTTCCGAAATTTTTCACCCTCGAGCTCCAACTTTCAGGCGGCAAGGTCCGTCTTAGCGGCATCGCCAAAGGATCTGGCATGATTTGCCCGAACATGGCGACCATGCTTGCCATTCTGGCTACTGATGCCTCAATAGCTCCGGAGCTGCTTCAGCAAGCGCTCAGTCTTGCAAACCACCAGAGTTTCAACGCCATAACGGTCGATGGCGATACCAGCACAAACGATATGGTCTCCATCCTTGCCAGCGGCAAGGGCCCTGAAATCCTGGCTGACAGCCAGGATTTTGCTCTTTTTTGCGAAGCTCTCCAGGCGCTCATGACCTTTCTTGCCAAGCTCATTGTCATTGACGGAGAGGGTGCCACAAAACTGGTTGAAGTGATCGTCGAAGGAGCCGTCGATGACCGAGAGGCAGAACTTGCAGCCAGAACCATAGCCCAGTCCAGTCTTGTCAAAACAGCCATTCACGGAGAGGATGCCAACTGGGGCAGAATTATCGCCGCTGCAGGCCGTTCCGGAGCGTTTTTCAATCAGGAAGAGCTCGAACTTCATTTTGACGATCTCTCTCTTCTTAAACCAGGTCTCATTGCTGACTTTTCTGAAACAGAGGCCTCTCGGGTCATGGCAAAAGAGTCTTATACGATCACGCTTCGTCTTGGCAGCGGCCCGGGACGGGCAACCGTGTGGACCTGCGACTTGAGCAAGGAGTATGTCGATATAAACGGAAGCTACAGAAGCTGACCCTCAAACTAACCATCAAGAGCAACTTTTCCCGAAATGGACACGTTACCGTGCAATGAACTGAATCCGGCAAGAAAGGCCCCCCATGCTGCTATCGGGCCTGTACTTATTGAAGCGTTACCCTATATCCGCAAGTTTGAAGGAAAGACCTTTGTTATTAAATATGGCGGTGCAGCCATGAAGGATTCCTGTCTTAAAAACAGCTTTGCCCAGAATGTCACGCTTCTCAGTAAAGTCGGCATCAAGGTTGTTCTTGTGCACGGCGGTGGTGATGCCATAACAAAAACGGCGGAAAAACTCGGCATAACTTCACGCTTTCTTCATGGACGCAGGGTAACGGACAAGGAGATGATCTCGGTTATCCAGATGACCCTTGCAGGCAAGGTCAATCAGGATATTGTCCAGTTGATCAGCGAACATGGCGGCAAAGCTGTGGGAGTTACCGGCCTTGATGCCGATACCATCAAGGCTGTTCCCCACCAGAATGCTGATACGCTCGGCTTGGTGGGTGAGGTATCGCATATCAATACTGACTACATTGATCTTTTGTGCCATGCAGGACTCATTCCTGTCATTGCTCCGACCGGATTCGACGACCAAGGCAATATCTACAACATCAATGCTGATGATGCGGCAAGCAGTATCGCTATCGCATTGAAAGCTGAAAAACTCATTTATGTCAGTGATGTTGCAGGCATTCATGTGGGCGAAAGAATCCTGAAAACCATCTGCAAGGCGGAAGCTGCGGATTTTATCGAACAGGGTATTATTTCTGGCGGAATGATCCCGAAAGTTCTCTCGGCATTCAAAACGCTTGACGGCGGAGTTGGAAAAATTCATCTCATTGACGGAAAATCAACACATTCGCTCTTGCTTGAAATATTCACGCATGAAGGGGTCGGAACCCAGTTTATTGCGGAGCAGGACAGTGATCAATTTATAAACAGGTAACGGCATGGAAGAGGTTCAAATAAAGAAAGTTTCCGCCAAACGTGATTTCCTTGGCTTTTCAGCGCTTGATGGCGGCAAGATTATCGAGTTGTTCGATTACTCCCTCTTTATCAAGAAAAAGAGAGGTGAGAACCCATCCGAATCCGGTTTTTTGCCGCTGCGCAACAAAACCGTTGCCATGATTTTCAGCAAGCCATCGCTGAGAACAAGGGTCTCTTTTGAGATCGGCATTCATGAGCTGGGAGGATATGCCATCAGCCTTGAGGGTCAGGCAATCGGTCTCGGATCGCGCGAATCGGTGGGTGATGTTGCCCGGCTTCTTTCCCGCTACAATGACGCTATCGTTGCGCGTCTGCATGAACATGCCATTATCGAAGGACTTGCCGGAAACGCCTCCATTCCGGTCATCAATGCGCTGACCGATCTGTCGCACCCGTGCCAGGTACTTGCCGATGCCTTTACGCTTTACGAAAAGTCACTATGGCATCAGGGAATCAAGGTTGTTTTTGTCGGTGACGGCAATAATGTTGCCAATTCATGGATAGAACTTGCAGGGTTGCTCCCCTTTCACTTTGTCCTTGCCTGTCCGGAAGGATACATGCCCGACAAGGGAGTGCTTGAGACTGCCCGCCAAAAGGGTATCAGCCGCATCGAAATCGTGCATGATCCAAAAGAGGCTGCGGCCAACGCTGATGTACTCTACACCGATGTCTGGACCAGCATGGGGCAGGAGTCGGAGACGGGTGACCGCCTCAGGATATTCTCCCCTTTTCAAATCAACAGCGCCCTGCTTGCTGAGGCAAAACCCGGTGCCGTCGTCATGCACTGTATGCCGGCACACCGTGGAGAGGAGATAAGCGCAGAGGCGATGGACGGGCCGCATTCCATTATTCTTGATCAGGCCGAAAACCGGCTTCATGTACAGAAAGCTCTTCTGGTCAAGTTGCTTAACCATGAAGAGTACAGGAAATTTCACCTGACCCATCGTCTCCTGAATGCCGCCAAAAAAATCAGGAGCTGAGGGATGAAACAACAATGAACAAGTATGCACGACAACTGAAGATCCGCGAAATTCTTAATCACAACAATGTTGGCAATCAGCATGACCTTCTGCAACTGCTCCGGGATTCCGGGATGGTGGTTGCACAGGCCACCCTTTCGCGTGATTGCGCCGAACTCGGCATTATCCGTTCAAGAACGAACGGAACCTTCAAAATGCATTTTCCTGATGATAAGGATACCGACCTGATTATCAAAGGCCTGGTGGGGATTGAAGTCCTTTCTGTCAAAGCCAATGAAACAGCAATCATTGTTATGACCATTCCTGGCAGGGCCCATGGTGTCGGCTCCTGGCTCGATCAGCTCAAAAGCCCGCTCATTCTTGGCACTATCGCCGGAGATGACACAGTCCTTGTTATTCCGACTTCCGTGCTGCACATTTCAGCCTTGATATCATATATTCAAAAAAAGCTTTCCAAAAACTGATAATTCAATACAACGTATGAGTAAGGAAAAAATTGCAATAGCCTATTCCGGCGGACTTGATACCTCCATCATGATCAAGTGGCTCAAAGACAAATATGATGCCGATATTGTTGCTGTTACCGGCAATTTGGGCCAGCAGAAAGAGATTGAAAACCTTGAGTCGAAAGCAATCTCGACCGGGGCCTCAAAATTCCAGTTTGTTGATCTGCGCAAGGAGTTTGTTGAAGAGTACATCTGGCGTGCACTCAAGGCCGGAGCCCTTTATGAAGATGTTTACCCGCTTGCAACCGCACTTGGACGCCCCCTGCTTGCAAAAGCGATTGTTGATGCCGCCCTCGCTGAAGGATGCACCATGCTCGCCCACGGCTGCACCGGAAAAGGAAACGACCAGGTCCGCTTTGAAGTCACCTTCGCCTCCCTTGCTCCGCACCTCAAGGTGCTTGCTCCCCTGCGTGAATGGGAGTTCAAATCCAGGGAAGCTGAAATTGCCTATGCCCTTGAGCACAATATTCCTGTATCTGCCACAAAGAAAAGCCCCTACTCCATTGACGAGAACATCTGGGGAATCAGCATTGAGTGCGGTGTGCTTGAAGATCCAATGGTTGCACCTCCTGAAGATGCCTATCAGATCACAACCTCGCCTGAAAATGCACCATCCACTCCTGCAGTTGTAGAGATCGAATTTGAAAAAGGCATTCCGGTCTCTCTTGACGGCAAAAAGATGAGCGGGCTTGACCTCATCATCCGCCTCAACGAAATCGGCGCAGCCAATGGCGTCGGACGTCTCGACATGATTGAGAACCGTGTGGTCGGCATCAAGTCACGCGAGATCTATGAAGCTCCTGCAGCCACCATTCTGCACTTCGCACACCGCGAACTGGAACGCCTTACGCTCGAAAAATCAGTCTTCCAGTACAAGAAGAATATCAGCCAGGACTACGCAAACATCATCTATAACGGACTCTGGTTCTCGCCAATGAGAAAGGCGCTCGATGCCTTTGTGGATGAAACACAGCTCCCGGTAACCGGTCTTGTCCGCCTCAAGCTGTACAAGGGTGGTGTTACCCTGCTTGGTCGCAACTCCCCTTACTCGCTCTACAACGAGGAGCTTGCCACCTACACCGAAGCCGATACCTTCAACCACAAGGCCGCAGCAGGCTTTATCCACCTTTACGGACTTGGCTTGAAAACCTACAGCGAAGTACACTCCGCAAAATAAGAGCGCCATTCAGAGCAGTCGCGCAGGCCATTTTTCCCCCCAGGCCTGCGCGTTTGTTATCCCCACTGTTAAAGCACCCTTGAGACCAACAGAAGTTTTTTTCCAGATCGCATCCGTTCATTTCGGGCATGACAACATCGCCTAAAAAGCAGGTCAATGCTCCCCTCGTGTTCTTCGGCAAGCAGGATTGCCTGGCTGGGGGTCGCGGCCGTGAGTGCCGTGCAGGATAAACTGGAGAAACTCTTTTTGCGGGTCGCACCGTCATGCCCAAAGCAATACGATAAAATTTATTATTTTGCGGCACTTTGAATCCTATAACAACTGATATTCTTATGAGCAGCAAGAAAGAATTACTTTGGCAGAGTAGATTTTCATTACCCTTTGACCGCGATGCACTCCTGTTCTCGTCATCGGTTCATGTCGACAAAAAGCTCTACCGTGAGGATATTCAGGGCTCAATTGCCCACGTCACCATGCTTGCTGAGGAGCATATCGTCAGCGTTGAAGAAGCGGCCCAGATTATTGCAGGACTCAGGGAGATTGAGGAGGAACTTTCGGGGGGGACTCTGCAGCCTCATTGGGAGGACGAGGATATTCATACGGTTATCGAAAACAGGCTGAAGGAAAAGATAGGAGCCGTCGCCGGCAAGCTGCACTCCGGCAGAAGCCGTAATGATCAGGTTGCAACCGACACCCGTCTTTATATGCGCCGGCAGATTACCGATCTTCAGGAAGCTCTCGGGGGGCTTTTGAAGGTTCTTGTCGAAAAAGCGGAGAGCTACCACGAAACCATCATCTTCGGCTATACGCATCTGCAGCGTGCCCAGCCTATTTCGGCGGGCCATTACTACCTTGCGTGGTTCAACATGTTTATCCGTGACCGCCAGCGCCTCCAGGATCTCATGAAAAGGGTCAATATCTCCCCTCTCGGAGCGGCAGCCTTCGCCGGCAGCACCCTGCCGCTCAATGCAAAAAGAACGGCTGTGCTGCTTGGCTTTGATGATCTTTTTTCTAACAGTATTGATGCGGTCAGCGATCGCGACATCGTCATTGAGTTCATCTCCGACTGCTCCATGATCATGATGCACCTCTCCCGGTTTGCTGAAGATCTGATTCTCTGGAGCTCTTATGAATTCGGTTATCTTGAAATCAGCGATGCCTTCGCCACTGGCTCATCAATCATGCCACAGAAAAAAAATGCCGATATTGCAGAGCTGGTGAGGGGTAAAACAGGGCGGGTGTACGGCAATCTTATGGCTATGCTGACCATCATGAAGGGGCTGCCTCTCTCCTATAACCGTGACATGCAGGAAGACAAGCAGCCACTCTTTGACAGTGCTGAAACGGCAATCAACAGTGTCACCATCTTTACCAAACTGCTTCTGCATACCTCACTCAGAGAGGAGCGTCTGGCAAAACTGACCGGAGAAGATCTCAGCCTTGCCACTGAAATAGCTGAATATCTGGTGAGCCGTCAGATTCCTTTCCGCGATGCTCACCGCATTACCGGTAAAATTGTTACCTGGAGCATCGCTTCTGAAATTACCCTGCCAAATATCCCGATAGAAAAATTCAGGGAGTTCTGTGAGGCTATTGACCCGGATATCTACGATTGTCTTAAAGCGTACGCCAGTGTGAACTCAAAAAAAACACATGGCAGCTGTTCATTTGACTCGGTTGCACTCCAGATCGAACAGGCAAAAAAAGAGCTCTAATCTTTCATAGGTTGCATTCCCCGCTGCTTGCGGCGGGGAGTTTGCTCTTCAAATCTTCAGTTTTTCCCCTGCCCCTCCTCAATCGCAGCCAGATCGGCAACAACTGCTGCCGACTCGTTAAGCACCGCATCCTTGCTCAGCTCTTTGGCGGTATCCGGCTCCTTAATCCACTGCTTCTCAATCTTTTTTAGTGTCTCTGTTTCAGATTTTACGGCTGAATCCTCAAGCGATACGGCCTTCTTTTTGCGGATCTGGTCAAGAGCTGCCATATCTTGCAGATAGCTCTGGTAGAGAGGATCTTTCGTTGACCGTTCAAGAAATTTTTGCCTGATCACGTTGATCTTTTCGGGAGTTACCTCTGCGCCTGGCTTATAGAATGATGGGGTGATGGTGCTCCATGGCAGACTGCTGGTATAGGTATCCTCACCGATTCTTGCCGTGTCGATCATAGATGGCATCGTAATGTCTGCCTCTACCCCCTTATGCTGGGTGCTGCCTCCGGAGATCCGGTAAAACTTGGCTATAGTCAGTTTTATCTCTCCAAGCTCAGGCAGTTTCCCTTCTAAACCACCTGACCTTGTGAGTTTAATGAGGCTTTGAACGGTTCCCTTCCCGAATGTCCGCTCGCCGATGATAACGCCGCGATTGTAATCCTGGATGGCCGCAGCAAAAATTTCGGATGCAGAGGCGCTGTACCGGTTAACCAGTACGGCAAGCGGCCCGCTGTATTGTTCCCTGCTGTCTTCGTCCTTCAGTACCGTTTTTCCGCCTGCTGCGTTGCTGATCTGGACGACTGGCCCGCTTGGAATAAAGAGTCCGGTAACACTGACAGACTCTTCGAGCGAACCGCCTCCATTATCGCGCAGATCAATAACAATGCCGTCGACATGCTCCTGATTGAGCTCTTCCAAAATACGGGCTACATCTCGGCTTGTGCTGTTGTAATTGCCGGTATTCTGCTGCTCGCCTTCAAAATCAAGGTAAAATGAAGGGATGGTAATGATTCCGATTTTCTTTCCATTCAGCAGGATAATGCTTTTCTTTGCAGCCTGTTCGAGCAAGTTGACCTTGTCGCGCATGAGTTCGACAATTTTTTCCGGTCCCCTTCCGCCCTGGCTTGCCGGGATGATTTTAAGGCGAACAAGAGTACCTTTCTTTCCCCGAATCAGCTTGACAACATCATTGATTCTCCATCCTGATACATCTGCAAAAGCGGTTCTCCCCTGAGCGACACCGACAATTTTATCCCCTTTTTTCAGGGCATTGCTTTTAAATGCCGGACCTCCCGCAATAAGCTCATTCACAACGGTATACTCCCCTTCAGTTTGCAGTTTGGCGCCGATTCCCTCAAGTGAACGGCTCATGTCGATCTGGAAGTTTTGATACTCATCCGGTGAGAAATAGCTTGTATGGGGATCAAACGATGTTGTCAGGGCATAGGTATAGGCATGAAAAGCATCTTCCGGCTTCTGGCGGTTCAAAAGGGTCAGCCGGCTGGTAAAGCTTTTTGCAAGCACTCGCCGAATGCTTTTGTTGCTTTCTTTGGAATATTTAAGGTTGAGCCACTGATATTTAAGCTCTTTTGTCCACAGGTCGGTAAGCTGACGCTGGTCGGCCGGCCATGGGTCGCTCTTGCGGTCAAGATCAAGGGTTTCCGGTATTGAAAAATTAAGATGCACGGTGTCAGCAGCGGCCTTCATATACCGCATTTTCTCTTTGGCGCGCTTGAGGAAAAGGTTATAGATGTCGAATCCGGCAGTTGCATTGCCTGCAAGAAATTCATCATCAAGCTTGGTGCCGTACATCTTGCGGAGGCCCTCAACATCACTTGCTGTAAAATAGCTTTTGCTGCCGTCAAGATTATCAATATAACGGTTGAAAATCTGCTGCGACAGAGAGTCATTGACCGCCACCTTGCGATAATGGTTCTGCAAGAGGTACTTGCTGATGTAGATTCCTGCCTCCCTTTCTGCAGCAGTCGGCTTGAGGGCCGTCAGTGCTTGCGACGAAGCCGGTTCATGGCTCTTTGCCGCCAAGAGCGGGGACGTGCTTCCCAATACGACCATTAAGAGCAGCAGACTTTTTTTAAGCATTGTCTTGTAGAGATAATCTTATGAGTAAACCCAAACGGAGGCTGGGGGGAAATTTTTCATGACAAACCGCGATCTTACCTTGCTCTGAAAATCAACTTCATCAAGAGGATTATTGAGGCCATAGGTGTACATGACGCACCACTTGAGCAAACCGCTACGGTAAAGTGCCGCAACAAGAGGAATAAATGATGTCTTGAACGGGTTGTTGATAAGAGGAATTGAAAGCACCAGTCCGAACCCCTCGTCAACTTTCTTCAACTGCTCCAGTGCACATGAGTTGACGGTCTTCAAATGAGGATAATTTTGCCGGAGCAAGGCACAAAATTCTTTATCGATTTCAACCAGTAATGGATTCAAACTTGAAATATGCTTGGTGATTGCTCCGGTACCAGCACCGATCTCAATAACGGAAGTCTTATCTAACTCTTTTATTGAATTGAACATAGCCTTAGCCAGAAACTCTGATGAAGGCATGACTGAACCAATGCTTTTTGGGTTTTTCAAATATTTTTTAAGAAACAGTATCTCTTTGCGCATGTAAATCTTGTACCTGATTTTTAAGTTTTTTTGTTAGTCGAAGCACCCTCTTCCTCTTTCGTGGCTGCTGTATCAACAGCTTTATTGAATTCGTTTTCAAGATCAGCTTGTGCTTTTTTGAATTCTTTCATCCCTTTGCCAAGCCCTCTGGCCAATTCCGGAAGCTTTGAAGGGCCAAAAAATAACAGAACAACAAACAGGATGAGCAACAGTTCCTGACCACCGAGACCAAACATGGTAATTGTCTCCCAAGTTTAAATTATCAATAGGTTACCAAGTAAAATAGTGCATTATCGTTTATACACATTGAAATTAATACGCGATTGGCCTGATTTTCTTTCAATAAGACTTAATTCAACGAAGGCAACGTTCTCGTGATGGTGTGTCTTTGGGTTGCCTTAAATTCAGCCAGGTCAGAAACAACTGCAGCCGTCTGGTTGAGCAGCACATCCCTGTTCTGGCTTTTGGTCGAATCCGGATCCAGCACCCACCGCTTTTCAATCTGTTTTATCCGCTCTATTTCCGATTTAAAGGATGAATCCTGCAATGATACCGCCTTTTTTTTGCGAATCTGGTTCAAGGTATGCAGGTCACGCAGGTAGTTCTGGTACATACGATTTTTCAATGAACGTTCCTGCTGTTTTTGACGGAGCAGAGCGATCTCCACCGGACTGACCTCTGCGGTCGGACGATAAAACGAGCGTGAAATGGTGCTCCATGGCAGACTGCTGGTATAGGTATCCTCTCCAACCACAGAGGTGTCAATCATTGACGGCATGACAATGTCGGGGACAACCCCTTTATGCTGGGTGCTGCCTCCGGAAATCCGATAAAATTTTGCAACAGTAAGCTTGATTTCTCCAAGTTCGGGCTGTTTTGCAAAAAATGAAAATGGCCTGAGCTCGGAAAGTTTTTTGAGGCTTTGAACGGTGCCCTTGCCGAACGTTCGCTCGCCGATAATAACACCGCGACCGTAATCCTGGATTGCTGCTGCAAATATTTCGGAGGCAGAGGCGCTGTAACGGTTGACAAGTACAGCAAGCGGTCCATTGTAAAGAACCCTGCGGTCTTCGTCCCTGAGTACCATTTTCCCCCCTGTTGAGTTGCTGATCTGAACAACTGGTCCGGTTGGGATAAAAAGACCGGTAACATTCACCGACTCTTCAAGCGAACCTCCTCCATTATCACGGAGATCAATAACAACGCCGTCAACATGCTCTGTATTGAGTTCATTCAGAATACGGGTGACATCACGGCTTGTGCTGTTGTAATTGCCGGTGTTCTGTTGCTGGCCTTCAAAATCAAGGTAAAACGAAGGAATGGTAATAACACCGATTTTTTCTCCGTTCTGCAGAAGAACACTTTTCTTTGCAGCCTGTTCCTGCAGGTCAACCTTGTCGCGCAGCAGCATGACAATTTTTGCCGGGCCACGTCCAGCCTGACTGGCAGGAAGGATTTTCAAGCGAACGACGGTGTTTTTCTTTCCCCGAATCAGTTTTACCACATCATTGATTCTCCAGCCCGATACATCAACAATTTCTGCGGTCCGCCCCTGACCAACACCGATAATTTTATCCCCTTTTTTCAGGGAGTTGCTTTTAAATGCCGGCCCTCCCGGAATAATCTCATTAACAACGGTATACTCGTTCTCGGTCTGCAGTTTAGCCCCTATTCCCTCGAGCGAACGGCTCATGTCAATCTGAAAGTTCTGATACTCGTCTGCAGAAAAATAGTTCGTATGAGGGTCAAACGACGTTGTCAGAGCATAGGTGTATGCCTGGAAAGCATCTTCCGGCTTTTGGCGGTTCAAAAGGTTCAGCCGGTTCGAAAAGCTTTTTGCAAGGGCTTCACGTATGTTCTTGCCATTTTCCCCGGAATATTTCAAATTGAGCCACTGGTATTTCAGCTCTTTTTTCCACAACTCGTTAAGCTCCCGCCTGTCGGCAGGCCATGAGTCTGCCTTGCGGTCAAGGTCAAGGGTTTCCGGTATTGAAAAGTTGAAACGAACGGTATCGGCGGTTGCCTTCATATACCGCATTTTTTCTTTAGCCCGCTTGAGAAAAAAATTATAAACGCCAAATCCCGCATTCGCCTTGCCGGCAAGAAATTCACCACCAATACGGTTTCCATAAACATGCCTGATGCTTTCAACCTCGCTTGCTACAAAATAGCTTTTGCTGCCATCCAGATTATCGATGTAGCGATTGAGTATCTGCTGAGAAAGAGAATCATTGACCGATATCTTTCTGTAGTGGTTCTGCAGAAGATATTGACTGAGATATTTGCTGGCCTCCTCCTCGGCTGCTGTCGGACGGAGAGTAACGACCTGTACGGCAGGAGAGGAAGTCCCTGCATATATTGCAAATACCGGTACAGTACTTCCCAATGCGGCAATCATGAGAAGCAGATTTTTTCTAAGCATTCTTGTGCGTGATGATTTAAAGGGTTAATGGCAGCATGTCAAGCTGTTCTTGAATAAGAAAGCAAATATCTATATATTAAAATTCATTCGATGGATTTTTACCGGCAGTCATCTTGAGGAAAAAATACCGCATATAATAATAAATAAAAGAAAAGCTTTCAATGGAAAAGAAAAAAATCAGTTATAAAGAACTCGGGCTGTGCAACAGCCGGGAACTTTTCAGCAAAGCTGTTACAGGTGGTTACGCAATTCCTGCATATAACTTCAATAATCTTGAGCAGATGCAGGCAATCATCCTTGCCTGTGTTGAAACCAAATCTCCCGTTATCCTTCAAGTGTCAAAAGGGGCCAGAAGCTATGCCAATGAAACCCTGCTCCGTTACCTTGCCCAGGGAGCCGTTGCCTATGCAGAAGAACTGGGTACCTCTATTCCGATTGTCCTTCATCTTGATCACGGCGACAGTTTTGAGCTCTGCAAGGACTGCATCGATTCCGGATTCTCTTCGGTGATGATTGATGGCTCACACCTCTCTTACGAAGACAACATCGAACTGACCAAAAAAGTTGTTGCCTATGCTCATCAGTTCGACGTTACCGTCGAAGGTGAACTCGGCGTGCTTGCAGGTATTGAAGACGAAGTTTCAGCCGCACACCACACCTATACCCAGCCCGAAGAGGTTGAGGATTTTGTTTCAAAAACCGGGGTTGACAGTCTTGCAATCTCCATCGGCACCTCACATGGAGCCTTCAAGTTCAAGCCGGGCGAAGATCCAAAAATCCGCCTTGATATCCTGACTGAAATCGAACGCCGCATTCCCGGATTTCCTATCGTACTGCACGGCTCCTCTTCCGTTCCGCAGGAATTGGTAAAAACCATCAATGAGCACGGTGGAAAATTGAAGGATGCTATCGGTATCAGTGAAGACCAGCTTCGCCTTGCAGCAAAATCTGCGGTATGTAAAATCAATATCGATTCTGACGGACGTCTTGCCATGACAGCAGCTATCCGCAAGGTGCTTGATGAAAAACCTGAAGAATTTGATCCAAGAAAATATCTTGGACCTGCCCGTGATGCTCTCAAGAAGCTCTATATGCACAAGAACATCAACGTTCTTGGCTCTAACGACAAAGCATAATTTGTTTCAGTTCAATAAAAAAGGCGCCCGTCGGGCGCCTTTTTTATTGCTAGGCATGCATTCAATCAAATTGGAGAAGGCGTAATGCGGCATAGGCAAACAAGCCACTGCCAATTTCAAGAGCACGTTCCTCCGGATTGAAGGTTGGCGAGTGCAAGGTATTGCTTTTTTCCTGTTGCGGGGTTCCTGTCCCGATCTGCCAGAACGTTCCCGGACACTCCTGCAGGTAATAGGCAAAATCTTCAGCCGTCATGATAGGCTCGCTTTGAAGCACATTTTCCATCCCGAGATACTCTGCACAAACAATCTCGGCGCGATCGGTAACAGCAAGATCGTTGAAAAGTACCGGATAACCTTTCCTGATTTCAACCTCGCCCTTAACGCCAAGTCCAACAGCAACATGCTCGACCGTCTGGCGTAACCTCTCCTGCACCGCAGAGCGCACACCCTCGTTCATGGTTCTCATGGTACCAGACATGGTCACCTGCCTCGGGATGACATTGGGCGCATTGCCGCCGTGAATAGAGGCAATCGAAACAACTGCCGGTTCATGAGGAGGAACAACCCTGCTGACAAGATGCTGAACCGCTGTAATGATATGAGCCGCAGCAAGAACCGGATCGGCCGCCTTGTGTGGTGCCGAGGCATGACCTCCCTGCCCTGTCACCGTGAAATACAGCTCGTCGGTCGCAGCCATAAAACTTCCTTTACAGAGGGCAACTTTCCCGGTTTCAACATTGGGAAAGCAATGCTGGCCAATAATGACCGATGGATTATATTTTTTGAAAAGACCGGCATCAAGAAATGGTTTTGCTCCCCCGGGTGCTTTTTCCTCGGCTGGCTGAAATATCAAAAGCACATCGCCTGCAAGCTGCTCTTTCACCGTTGAAAGAATTTTGGCCGCACCCAGAAGCATTGCCGTATGCATGTCATGACCGCAAGCGTGCATTTTTCCGGATTCGAGTGAACAGAACCCGTGCAGGTTCTCTTCGCCAAGGGGAAGGGCATCAATATCGGCCCGTAACGCTACGACCTTGCCATTTCGTGACTTGCGCTCACCTCTGATGAGGGCGACGACACCGGTTTCAAGCAGAGAAGGTTCTGGCATGATGCCGAGGCCAAGAAGATAGTCGGTTATCAGGGCTGTTGTTCTTACCTCCTCATAAGAGAGTTCCGGGTGGAGATGAATATCCCTGCGCAAGGCAACAACTTCCGGATAAATCTTTGCTGCAAGCTCCTGAATCTGTCCGGCAAGTCCGGTAGAATGCTCAATACTCATACACAAACTAATATATTATAATAACTTACAAACATAACACATGGATTGCATCCAGCATGAGACATCAATCAGTCAATGCTTCAATACAACAATCATTCAGTACACAAATACTTCAATACAACAATCAGTCAATTCTGAAAGTCATGCGCGTCACCGTTAGATGAAACGGCCTACATATCCATGAACCGGATAAATTCAAGGGCTTTTTCCCTCATTTCGTCATCTTTTTCCATGAATAAGGGCGATGTGTAGCGTATCAGGTAGCCATATTTTTCAAGGTTTTTTACCAGACGAAAAAGGTCATGCGTCTGAAGCCGGAAGGCGATAACCATGCCTTCACCTTCAGGAGCTGGAGGGTAGATGCCAAAACTCAGCACGGTTGCATCATTTTTTTCAAGAGTAGCAATAACTTCAGAAAGCTTCAGCTCAAATGACGGTACCTCCAGTTCAAGGGTTATTCCCCCTTCACCCAGATGGAAAAGAGCGGCGATATGCTCAAAAAGAATCTCTTTTTCAAGAACACCGGCATAGGTTCCATTCTCATTGGATACCGCAATAAGAGGTGTTGTAAAAAAGCGTATCCGTGAGAAAACATCGAACAGATGATCATGCAGACCGATACTTTCTGCTTTTTCAAGCTTCAGTTCGCTCAGACGCGTGGTGTCAGCTTTTTGCATCCGCTCTGACATCAAAAGATCCGCAATGGTCACCATTGCGGTGATTTTTCCTTCATGCAGTACCGGTGCGCACTCATGGCGGCCTTTTTGCATGAGTGCGAGAACCTCTGCAGCCAAAGCGTCATCAGCAAAGACCGGGCCGGTTGTATCAAGACGGTGTTCTATGAATTCATTTAACTGCATGGCTCGATTTTATTCACTCTTCCCTGGTGCCGTCCTCCTTCAAAATCGGTAGAAAACCAGTTGTGAAGACATTTTTCAATGGTGGCCTTATCGGTAAAACGCGCGGCGAAGCAAATAATATTAGCATTATTATGCTGCCGGGCAAGTTTTGCAAATTCAGGATTGCAGGCAACAGCTGCACGAATACCCTTTATTTTGTTTGCGGAGATAGAAACGCCAATACCGGTACCACACAGCAGTATTCCCGAATCAAAGAGCCCTTCTGCTACAGCCACGCTAACTTTGCGGGCATATTCGGGGTAATCCACTGACTCTTCATTATAAGGCCCCATGTCGGTGAATTCATAACCGTGGTGCTCAAGCCAGTCAATAACGGTTTTCTTGAATTCAAACCCCGCATGATCGCTTCCAATCGCAATTTTCATAATTCTTCCACGTTAAATTTACTTGATGTATTTTTTTTGGGTTGCACGGGCTAAAAAGAGAGCCTGACTGTTTACGTTCGGGGCATCATTGTTAATCTTCGAGTACATCCCGTCAGCGTTCATCTGCCATGATTTGACATTATCGCTCAAAATCAGATCGAGATCCGATTTGACCGTCTGAATAAACGCTTTGTCGAACACCGGAAAAAGCGTTTCAATCCGGTCATCGAGGTTTCTCGGCATGATATCAGCACTTCCGAGATATAACTCCTCCTTTCCTCCGTTATGAAAGTAGTAGGCCCTGCTGTGTTCAAGAAAACGTCCAATGACACTCTTCACCCTGATATTTTCGCTGACACCTTGTATGCCGGGCTTCAGGCAGCAAATTCCCCTAACAATGAGATCTATCCTTACACCCTCATCAGAGGCCTTGTAGAGTGCCCGTATGGTCTTTGCATCGACAAGAGCATTCATTTTCATGATGATCCTGCCGCTCTTTTCCTTCTGGTTCCATTCGACCTCTCGTTCAATCATCTCGATAATCCTTTTTCGGGTATTGATCGGCGAGACAAGCAACTTTCGGTATTCGGTATGTTTTGAATATCCGGTCAACGCGTTGAACAGCTCTGCAACATCGTTGGCAAGTTGTTCGTTGGCGGTAAAGAGACTGTAATCCGTGTAAATCTTGCCGGTGGCCGGATTGTAGTTTCCTGTACCAAGGTGCAGATACCTTTTCAGCTTTTTTTGTTCACGGCGCACAATAAGGGTCAGCTTGGCATGGGTTTTCAATCGCGGCAGACCGTAGGCAACATGAACTCCGACATCTTCAAGCGCCCGTGCCCAGACAATATTGTTCTCTTCATCAAATCTTGCCTTGAGCTCTACAAGCACGGCAACCTGCTTGCCCTCTTCAGCTGCCCGCATCAATGCCTGAACAATGGGCGAATTGCTTCCGACCCGGTACAGTGTCTGCTTTATCGAAAGAACATCAGGATCCATAGCCGCCTGGTTGATAAAATCGACAACGGGCTGAAATGAGTCGTAAGGATGGTAGAGCAACTGATCTTTGGCTTTTATGGCTCTGAACATATCAGCGTCAAACTGCTCCTGGATAGGGTTATTCGGCACAAAAGGCTCATCTTTCAGATCCGGCCGCTCTATCTTCAGAAGATCCAGAAGACAGCCGAGCCCAAGCGCCCCATCGATTTCATAAACGTTTCGCTCAGTGACTTCAAGATTTTTCATGAGCAATTTCCTGACCGAAAGGGGCATTGCCGGAGTAATGTCAAGCCGGACAACTTTCCCGTAACGTTGAGAGCGAATTCCCTGTTCGATGGTTTCAAGCAGATCGCCAGCCTCATCCTCTTCAATTTCAATATCAGCATCTCGAATCAATCTGAAAAGATGGGATTTAATAATCCTCATTTTCGGAAACAAGTGGGCCAGATTGTTTTCAACAAGATCTTCGAGCCAGATAAAGCGTATAATCCCCTCATCAGTAAAACCTTTGATGTCATTGAGCCGGAGCAGTCGGGGAAGAATGCCGGGAACCTTCACGCGAGCAAACTTCACTGCGTTGCTTTCCTCGTCTTCCAGTTCAATGGCAAGGTTCAGAGACAGGTTCGACATAAAAGGAAACGGATGAGCCGTATCGAAGGCCAGCGGAGTCAGTACGGGAAAGATCTCCTTGCGAAAATAGTGACTCAGCGCTCTCTGCTGCAGGGGCGAGAGTTCGGAAACCCGAAGGAAAGCAATATTTTCACGCCGCAGGGCCGGTACCAGATCCTGATAAAAACACTTGTCTCGTTCACTGAGCTGCTGCAAGACCATGGTTCGGATTTTTTCAAGCTGCTCAACAGGAGTCTGGCCATCAATGGTTCGGTCCTGGATGCCCGCTTCATACTGATCCTCAATGCCTGCAACACGGATCATGAAATATTCATCCAGGTTTAAACTGAAAATCGAGATGAATTTTACCCGTTCAAGCAGGGGGTGCGCTTTAGGATCAACGGCTTCTTCAAGCACTCGCTGATTGAAATAGAGCCAGCTCAGCTCCCTGTTGACATAAAAGGATGCGTCAAAAAAATCAGGCAGCGTTTCCTTCTTGGTATTTTCTTCATTCCCTGTCGGCATAAAAAAAATCAAAGATTAGAGTTGAATCGAATGATCCCATGTTCGTGAACGACTCCATCAAGAAGTTCATCCCCAGCGTCAACAGGAACGGCCTCAACCTTCTGCTGAAGGAAAGAAAGTCCGATTCGGCAAGGAGTAATTCCCTTCAGTAAAAGGCGTCTCAAAAAACGGTCGTAAAATCCTTTTCCATAACCAATACGATGTCCTCGACCGTCAAAAGCGAGCAGGGGCATCAGCACAACATCAAGATGCGATTCATCCGCCACCACGATTGCCTCTGGTTCAGGCTGGCCAAATTGTGCAGGCCGAAGTGCACAGCCTTTCTCGAATGCAGCCGTCAAGAGTTCTCCGTTTTGGACAACAGGAACTGAAAGCTGTTTTTTCATTGCCGCAAGTCCGTCTATGATTGCTGATGTACTCACTTCAGTTGAGCCGGGAATGGAAAGGTATAGATGAATATGATGCGCGTTGACCACCTCCGGCAAAGCGAGGACACGACCAGCAATAGCCATGCTCATGGCTACCCTTGATTGTTCCGAAGTCGCCCCCCTCCGCTCAATCATCATTACCCTCAATGCCGATTTTTCAGCGGCAAGAGTTGCTTCTCGATCCATGGCACTCCACCTGTGATGTCATACCGTACCGTTCAACTGCTCCTGATTCACAAGAGCAAACTAACATACACTTCTGCATTACGAAACATAAAATAATAATATAGAGTTCTTTCTCCCTGAATTAATCCGTAAATCAATCCACTCTCTTGTTGTCCGGAATCGTTTCAACAATCAGAAGCTTATGGGACGCATGTGTCATGAACACTTCGATCATGCTTATTCATTATTTGTCGTATCTTCACAGATTGAATGAAGGGCGACCTGTGTATTGTACTTCCGGAACACCTATAATCAGACAAGAACCATGAGCGTTATTTTTCAGCAGGCCCGCATTCTCAATCCTCTTGAACATCTCGACCTCACCGGAACGATAAAGGTGGCTGACAACGGCGAAATCGAAGCCGTCGTTTTCGGCAACCAAACTCTTGCAGCATCACCGGAAGACAGGGTCCTTGATCTTCGTGGAAAGATACTGGCCCCTGGACTTTTTGATATGCACTGCCATTTCAGAGAGCCCGGCCAGGAATACAAGGAAACGTTGGAAAGCGGATCAAAAGCGGCGGCAGCAGGCGGATTTACCGGTGTAGCCTTAATGCCAAACACGAAACCTGTTATTGACAGTCCACTTGGAGTGGCCTATATCCGCCATCACGCAGCAAAACTTCCCGTCGATCTGGAAGTGATCGGGGCTATGACTGTTGAAAGCAAGGGGGAACATCTCGCTCCGTTCGGAAAGTTCCGCTCCTATGGAGTCACAGCCGTTTCGGATGACGGTACGGCGATTCAAAACAGCCAGATCATGCGGCTGGCCTTTGAGTACGCATCAAACTTTGATCTTCTTGTCATTCAGCACTGTGAAGAGCGGGCGCTTACGGTTGGTGCCGTCATGAATGAAGGGCTCTTTTCGACCCAGCTCGGCCTGAAGGGAATACCTGACGTTTCTGAAGCCATTATGCTCAGCCGCGATCTTCTTTTAATGCGTTATCTTGAAGAGCATAAACTGCACGACCCGCTCAGAAGGCCCCGTTACCACGTTGCGCATATCAGTACAAAAGCAGCGCTTGATCTTGTTCGAAAGGCAAAGCAGGATGGTCTTCAGGTTACCTGTGAAGTAACTCCACACCATTTCACGCTCTGTGATGAAGATCTGTTCCTTGCTGAGCTGAAAGGCAATTATATCATGAAGCCCCCGCTCTCATCCAGGGAGAACCGTGAAGCTTTGCTCGAAGGCCTTGCTGACGGAACTATTGATGTCATAGCCACCGATCATGCACCTCATGCTTCGCATGAAAAGGAGTGTCCCTCAGACCAGGCGGCATTTGGCATTATAGGGCTTGAAACCTCCCTTGGCTTGACCATAACAGAGTTGGTCGAGAAAAATGTTATCACCATGTCTCGCGCCATAGAGCTGCTGTCGATTAATCCAAGAGCTGTCATGAAACTGAAACCTCTTCTTTTTGCAGTGGGAGAAGAAGCAAATTTTACAATCATCGACCCTGATATCCATTGGAGTGTCGACGCTGGTTCTCTGAAGTCCAAATCGTCAAATACCCCATTTCTCAATCGTCCACTGAAAGGAAAGGCATGGGGGATCTACCATAAAGGAAAACTTCATGAATCGGAAGCGCTTTAAATAACAATTCCCTTAATGGGAGCGCTTGGTTATCGAATAAATTTTTATTACTTTTCTGCTCATTTTTAGCAAGAAAAAAAACAGAAGAGCGTCCTAACCTAAAGAATTACCTTACGAGTCATGGCAAAGAAACAATCGTTTGCAGATAAAGGCAAAAAAACCGGTACCAGTGATTTCAAGTGTGCAAAAGTTATTTTTTCTGTCAAATCAGAAAAAACCAACGCATGGAAATTCATTGAAAAGAATGTCCGGATCCCAAACGGGGAAAATGATCAGGTGATTCTGGCAAAAGCAATCACTGATTACGCAAAGTAATCATACTGGATTCTTGTCTCAGTGCACCCCGCCGGGTGCACTGAATCTCCCCTGCTTTCTCACCTTTTTTTCTCCCTTCCGGCATGGCTGAACAATCTGATACTTTGCAATCGAACCAGTCATTGCTCTGGTTTGAGAAGTGGTTTAACCATCCGCTTTATCTTGAAGTTTACAGCCACCGAGACCATGATGAAGCTGCTCGCTGCATTCAAACCATTCTCTCGCGTTCCCGCCTTGAGCTGCAAGAACCAGCAACACTGTCGGTTCTTGATATTGCCTGTGGGGCAGGTCGGCATGCTCTTGAACTTGCACGGCTCGGTTACTCGGTCACCGGAAATGACCTTTCGCCGTTTCTGCTTGAAGAAGCAAGAAAAGATGCGCTGAAAAGTCAACTGCAGCTGCATCTTACCTGTTGCGACATGAGGGAGATTCCCGCCAGCGCTCTTTATGATCTTGTGGTACAGCTTTTTACCAGTTTCGGCTATTTTGACCTGAAAGAGGATGACCGATTGGTGCTCAGGAGAGCCTGTGGTGCACTCCGAAAGGGCGGATGGTATGTTCTCGACCTTCTCAACCCTGTCATACTTGCGCGCAATCTGGTTCCTCACTCCCGGAGAACCGTAGGCGACCTTGATGTTCTTGAAGAGCGTGCGTTTGAAAACGACAGGATTACCAAAAACATTACCATTACCCCGCCGGTCGGCGAAGCGCTGAGGTTCTCTGAGTCGGTAAGGCTTTACGGCAAGGATGAGATTCTTTCAATGCTTCAGGAGGAGGGCTTTTCAGTGACCGATATTGCAGGAAACTATCAAGGCGAACCATTTATTGAAAATGACTCGCCAAGAATGATGCTCTTTTGCAGAAAACAGTGAGCCCTTATAGATCGGCTCAGAGAACCCACGGAATCAGTTAAGCATATTGCGATCCCGATACCACTCGTATGCGTTTCGAATGCTGTGCTCGTGTGACTCATACCGCATATTCAACACGCGCTTGGCCTTCGTTGAATCAAAATAGAGAAAATGGGACGCTACCCTGAACATTGACATATTGAAAAGCTTCGATATCCGGTTCTTGTTTTTATAGAGATCCAGCCCTAGCTTCAGAATTTTTGCCATCCAGAACGGAAGAGGAAAAAGAACCTTTGGGGCTCCGGTAATCCTCGAAATAGTATCGGCAAGCTGCTTGTAGGAGACATTTTCACCGCCCAGGATATAACGCTCCCCTGTTTTTCCTTTTTCCATGGCCGTGATAATGGTCTCTGCAACAATCTCAACATCAACCACGCAGATGCCGCCGAGAGGATAAAACGGAAGTTTTCGGTTATAGATATCCTTGATGATCCGTCCGGCATTGAAGTTAATGTCTCCTGCACCAAACACAAATGCGGGATTGACGATAACACAGTCCAACCCTTTTTTGACGGCTTCGGCAACCTCTAGTTCTGAAAGGTGTTTTGTCCTGGCATATTCAAGGTCGATCTGGTGAAAATTCCAGATAACCGATTCATCGACAGGCTTTTTGTCGAAAGCAATGCCTACGGCCGTAATGGAACTGACATGGAGGAATCTTGTCACGCCGGCAATAGCCGATGCCTGCAGCATATTGCGGGTACCTTCAACATTGATTTTATAGAGGAGGGCATTTTTTTTATCCCCCATATAGGTAAGCCCTGCTGAGTGATAGACAAGATTAATTCCCTGTAACGCAGAATCGAGCGATGCCCTGTCGGTAATATCGCCATAGACAAGCTTGACCTTGTGCAGTACATCGGAGAGTGAGGTTAAATCCGAATTTTTTCGGACAAGAATTGAAACTTCATTATCAGTGGA
>CAJAOR010000092.1 GCA_903942355.1 uncultured Chlorobiaceae bacterium
AACAAGCATTTTCAAATCGATTACACTGGAAAATAGCTGCAAGGCGTTGTTTTATATACTATTATAAGGATTTGTTTTTTCAACAACCGGACACTAGTGGAGCAAATTGATGAGTTGCTGGTTGAACTGCCTGAAGATATG
Source organism: uncultured Chlorobiaceae bacterium (assembly GCA_903942355.1). Lineage (GTDB taxonomy): Bacteria > Bacteroidota > Chlorobiia > Chlorobiales > Chlorobiaceae > Chlorobium. The sequence goes on from CAJAOR010000092.1 coordinate 142, forward strand.
GAGTGTACGGACCCTGACGAGCTGACTGATGAGATGATAAGGCTGTATACGGTTGGCAAAAGAATACACTGGAAGCACTATCCGGTGACATCCCGGATTGCTGACCCGGATAAATACCTTTTTGAGGGGAAGGCGTTTGGCAAACTTGAGATGCATCGGGTGGAGAATAAAACCAGAGTGCATTTTGACTTAAAAATAGATGTTCGGTTTGTGCTTTATCCGGCGTTCCGGATTGTGCCGAACAAGATACTCCGCTCAATGACGAATTCGGCAATGTCGTTGATTATGCAGACAGCGACGAAAATGATGTTTAACGGCATTTCGAAAGATTTCAAGAAGATTCAGCACCTGTAAATGGGCCTGAAGTGCCTTACCAGAATTGTATCTGGATCTGGCGCTCATGCCCATCTTTGAACCCGCATTCAAGCTTCGTACCATGCAACTTGTTCCGCCTGCACTCCTAAACAAACAGGGCCGGTGTACCGGCCTTGCTTGCTTTAAGTGATTTACTGGCTTGCCCTATTCCTGAAGCTGAAGCGAACCGGAGTTTTTGCGCACCCGTCAGGGTACGCGTTAATGAAGCAAACTGTTCAGACCGCTACATTTCTACCTTACAGCGAATCTTCAGCCTCAAGCCAGTCAGCCACGTCTTCCCCATGATTTTCACCCTTTGATTTCCAACTGTAATACGCAGACAGCCTTACCTGCTCCTCGTGCAGTTGCAGCTTTTCGATATCCTTTTCCTTTTTTGATGTTACGTTTGATCCGTTTGACATAGTATTTCCCTATTATGTTGAAAAAAAATTATCTGATTACAAATTATATAGATATAAGCATATATAACTTATCATTATAATCATTATTACGGTTAAAACAAGCCAAAAACACGTTAAAACAGCATCGCACCTGTTATTTATACGCGTCAATAAGCGACTATAATTTGGCTTTGACTGCGCCTATCTCAAGCTGATTATTTCAGCCTTTGCCAAGGAGACGGAGTTGCAGCACAGGCGCTTACTTGCTCTGGGCGAATTGTCTGAATAGTACTATAGTTCCTTCTTCTGGTAGAAATCCATCCTCTATGATATTCTGCTTTCAGTTTTTTTTGATAACTTGGCATTCCAAAAAACAATAGCCACCGTAACATTTAATAAAACAACCATGAAAAGACTGCTTCTTTCTCTCCTGGCTGCAGGTTTGTTTGCCATTCCCTCTCCAGGTCATGCAGCAGCGAACCCGTATGTCAGCATTTCCGGTGGGCTCGGTTTGCTGAATAATTCAAGCTACAACGGAGCTCCTGATAAAGTTACTTACAAAACCGGTTATCTCATCAATGGAGCTGTCGGCATCAAAAATGACATGTACCGGTTGGAAGCTGAAGTCGGCGACCACAGCAATAACGCGGTTACCTGGGGTGGCGATCCTTCTACAGACAAGATTTCTATATGGTCATTCATGGCAAACAGCTACCTCAATTTCGACATAAAAAACTCGGATTTTTCTCCATTCGTCATGGCTGGTCTTGGCTATGCTCATGCAACCGATCATTGGTTTGAAGTTGAAGTAACTTCCTGTGATACCGTTTTTGCATGGCAGGTTGGTGCAGGAACAGGTATCAACGTTGGCAATAATGCAACCGTCGATATCGGCTACCGTTATTTCAAGCTAAGCGACGTCAGATGGAATAGTGGTACTTACTCTCTCGCCAGCAGCAATATTATCGTTGGCATCAGGCTCGGTTTGTGATGGTCCAATAAAAAAAACATCCGGGTGACAAAAGAAAAATGCACCCGAAAACATTTTTCCTTATAAACCCGGATGTCTGGAGGAGAACTTATTAAAACAATTAAAATAAACACTATAACCGGAGGCGATGACAAGATTCGAACTTGTGATAAAGAGTTTTGCAGACCCTTGGCTTAGACCACTCACCCACATCGCCTTGCAAAAAAAACGTCCGGGCAACCCATAATTAGATGCACACACTCACCCCTAAAGCCCACACACGACTTCACTCCAGGTGCCCGGACGATAAATAAATGTTAGAAGGTTACCGTTGCATAAAGTTCTGTACGGAACAGATCGTTATCTATTGCACCGGTAGAGTTATTCTCTCTGCTTGCGCGATACCTGATAGTCGGCGTCAGGCTGAAAGTGCCTGTAGCAGATTCATGCACATTGACTTTATACTGCGCCCAGACAAAGGTGTTATTATAGTCTTTGCTGTTCTTGTCATCAGTGCTCTTATTGTAGTCAACCCACGCCAGTACCGGACCGGACTCACCCTTGACTCTGAAAATATATCCGCTGTAGTCATAGCTGCTTCCGCGATAGGTATTCCTGTCGGCTGAATAAAATCCGCTAAGTGAAACCTTTGACTTGCCGGCAGGAATAAATGCCTGTGCACCAAAGCTGTACGGTGAACGGTTATCAGCCAAATGGGTCAAGGTAACATATACCTGCGGTGCAATGGTGACATCTCCAATCGAGGTCTTGTATATCGCCGTGAAGCCATAGCCGTCATTGAAAAGCCCCTTATTAACCGTGTCGGGCGTGGGGGGGATTCCGGTCGAAGGAATGGTCGAAGAGTTGTCGAAGTTAACAAGAACCGCATTCAGTTCACCGTCACCTACCTTGACGCCATAGTTGAAGCCAAATAGGCGGTCAAAATGGTTCGTGGCGATGGGAGTGTCAACAGCGTACAATTTGGAACCTTGAGGTCCATTGCCGGGAATAGCGTAAAGGGTCAGGTCCAGAATCGGGTTGTCAAAACTTCCAAGAGGAAGACGGCCAAGCGCCCAGTGGCTGTTCTCACTGTTATGCCCGAAGTAAAATTGCGAAACTTCAAGATTAAACTTTTCAGTGTTATTTGAACCTATTGTCTGCCAACTGCCGGCAACCTCTTCATTCTGAAGCAATGCCTTGAAGTAGTAGCCATCACCAAGATCAGCCGAAGGTTTCAGCCGAACGCGGTACTGGAAATATTGATCTTCAGTTGATATTTTGACACCATATTCGGTTTTGTGCCCAAAATCATCTCTCAATCGAACAGCAGCTTCACCGCCCAGTTTAAGCTCCGCAGATGCCGGTGATGCGTATGACAAAGCTACTAACATCGTAGCCAATGATAAAATCCTTTTCATTGTTTCTCCCTTTTGTAAGTTTTAGTTTTATGATCCACGAAAAAAAAATCCTGTAAACAAAAAAAGCCGGCATTCTGAACGAAAAGCCGGCTTCGAAATAATCAACCCTGAACAGCAGGGCCGCTATGTCGATAATCGGTTATTCCGTCTTTCAACGTTTATCCACCAGCAACAACAGCGATATGCATTGCTGGTGAAAATGTCCTTATGTAAGCAGAGCTGATAATTCATATGAGTCCCGTTTGATTTACAGTGGTCAATAAAGTCCTTTATCGTTATAAAATCCAAGCATATACCATAAAAATACCGTCAATATGGTAGAGGAAAACGCAGCATCAGACCAACGGCAGAAAGCCGCTCTTTATAACAGGGCAGTGCAAGGTGGTAAAACTGTCAGAAAAGTTGTGCAGGGAGATGAGGGGAAAAAGCAGACCGGCTCTGAAGCGTTCAGCTGTGTGTCATGAAATTCATAAACGTTACTCTTCCTGATGGCAGACGCGTTTCCTCATGATGATATTGGGATCCGGAAGACCGAGAAATTCACATAGCAGAAAATAAACCGGCCCGTTAAGAAGATACGCGACCTTCATCCAGTCAGGCGCATGAATGCAGCCAAGGAATGGCAATCCTTCATACCGCGCCATTGCAATATTGCGAAAATTAAAAAAACGATAAGCAAGGATTTCTGAGCCAAAAAGAAGCAGCCAGTAAAGTGCTGTAAAAAAAATCATTTTTTTCATAAAAACCATTTTGCGGAATGCTGGAACCCAATGGGCATAGAGGATAAAAACGCCAAAAAGCCCGACAGCCCAGGCAAAAAGCGGATAAATATTATAACCGCCGATGACCAGCAATTCGCGATTGTAACCGTACTGTTCCTTGGCAACAAATAGCCAGCAGCAGGCGACGACAGAAGAGAGCAGCAGATGAAAAACCGCATGTCTTCGATGCGTCAGATAGAGGTAGGGGAAAAGAA
>CAJAOR010000093.1 GCA_903942355.1 uncultured Chlorobiaceae bacterium
GTCGGTATCGACTGCAAGGTCTTTATGGTACGCATAAGCTTCGACCAGAAGCCATTCCGTAAAATCATGATGAAAACCTGGGGTGCCGACTGCATTGCGAGTCCCAGCACAGAGACCGCTGTTGGTCGCAGGATTCTTGCAGAAATGCCCGATACACCGGGAAGCCTTGCCATTGCCATCAGTGAAGCCATCGAACAGGCCGTCAAGCATGATGACACCAGATATGCTCTCGGTAGCGTTTTGAACCACGTGATGCTGCATCAGACCATTATCGGTCTTGAGGCCCGCAAACAGCTTGACAAGGTCGGGCTTTATCCCGATATCGTCATCGGCTGTGCTGGCGGAGGCTCAAACTTTGCCGGCATCAGTTTTCCCTTCATCTGTGACAAGATTCACGGCCGTGAAGTACAGGTTATCGCGACAGAGCCCGAAGCCTGCCCTACCCTCACCAGAGGCCCCTATATCTATGATAATGGCGATGAGGCCAAAATGACGCCGCTTCTGCCAATGCACAGCCTTGGCCACGCATTTATTCCTCCGGCCATTCATGCAGGCGGGTTACGCTATCACGGCATGGCTCCGCTGGTCAGCCATGTCAAGCAACTCGGGCTTATTGAGGCAACCTCCATCGGCCAGACAGAATGTTATGAGGCTGCCATGCTGTTTGCCCATACCGAAGGGTTCATACCTGCGCCGGAGACCTCACATGCCATAGCTCAGACCATCCGCGAAGCGAAACAGGCGAAGGAAGAGGGAAAGGAAAAGGTTATTCTCATGAACTGGTCAGGCCACGGCCTGATGGATCTTCAGGGTTATGATGCCTTCATGTCGGGAAAGCTCAGTGATTACGCTCTTCCCGAAGAGCTCCTGCAACGCTCGCTTCTGACCGTAAAAGACCATCCTCCAGCTCCGCAGCTTTAAGCATAAAAAAACCCCGGTTGCCCGGGGTTTTTTCTCTTATTCCTTGTCAAGCTTTTCTTCCTGCTTGTCCTGTGTGACAGGAGCAGGCCCGTCAAGAAAGGTAAGGACATTCTCATGTTCATCGAGAGCAATGCGGATGGTACTTCCTTCAATAAATCGCCCTTTCAGCATCTCTTCGGCAAGGGGATCTTCCACATATTTCTGCAACGCCCTTTTCAGGGGACGGGCACCATATTTCTGGTCGTAGCCTTTATCGACCAGAAACTCCTTGGCTTTTTCATCAATTTGAACCTCAATACCCATGTCGTGGAGCCTCTTGAAGAGCTTGCCGGCAGTAATATCGATGATTTTGAAAATATGCTGCTTTTCGAGCGGATGAAAGACGATAATATCATCAATACGATTAAGGAACTCAGGATTAAAGACCCGTTTAAGGGCATCCTCAATAGTTGATTTCATCGCCTTGTAACTTCCGGTCGCGTCATCCGGCGCCGTAAAGCCCATGCCCGATCCTGCACCGAAACTCTTGATGTCTTTGGCGCCGATATTCGATGTCATGATGATGACGGTGTTGCGAAAATCAACTTTCCGCCCCATGCCATCAGTCAAAACCCCTTCGTCAAGCACCTGAAGCAGAATGTTGAAGACATCGGGGTGCGCTTTTTCTATCTCATCAATAAGGACAACCGAATAGGGTTTGCGGCGCACTTTTTCGGTCAGTTGACCGCCCTCTTCATAGCCGACATAGCCCGGAGGAGCACCAACCAGACGGCTGACCGAAAACTTCTCCATATACTCGCTCATGTCTGCGCGGATCAGGGCATCTTCGGAATCAAACATATAACGGGTCAGCGCCTTGGCAAGCTCCGTCTTGCCGACACCGGTGGGCCCGAGAAAAATAAAGGAGCCGATCGGACGTGACGGATCTTTCAGCCCCGCACGGGTCCGCTGTATGGCCTTGGTAATCTTTTTGATGGCCTCATCCTGACCGATAACCTCTTTGGTAAGGTCGGCCTCCATGGAAAGCAGCTTTTTCGATTCCGACTGTGCA
>CAJAOR010000094.1 GCA_903942355.1 uncultured Chlorobiaceae bacterium
GTTATAAAATTGCTGATTGCATCGCCCTCTTCGGCCTCGGCCGATTTGATGCATTCCCGATCGATACCCATGTCCAACAATACCTTGGGAAATGGTTCAAGAGCACAACAGCTCTTCGCTCTTTGAGCCCAAGGAGTTATCTTGCTCTTGACAGCGAGATCCGTACTATTTTAAATCCGGATCTCGCAGGGTACGCCGGACATATTCTTTTCCATTGCTGGCGCAAGGAGATCAAAAAGCTTCATTCATTTTAAATCATTAATAGATAATGGCGGTCATCAAAAAAGTTCTGGTTGCCGGTGCATCCGGCTATCTCGGCAGATACGCCGTCAAAGAGTTCAAGGAACGGGGCTATTATGTTCGTGCCCTGGCAAGAAATCCAGAAAAGCTCAAAACAGCCGGTCCACACGGAGAGCCCGCGGTTTATAACATTGCTGATGAAATTACCGTCGGCGATGTTACCTCGCCCGAAAGCATAGCCGGGGTATGCAAGGATATGGATATCGTTTTTTCCGCACTTGGCCTGACCTCGCCCCATCCGCAATACACCAGCTATGATGTCGATTACCTGGGCAATAAACGTATCCTTGATCAGGCTCTCGCAGAAAAAATCTCACGCTTTATCTATGTATCGGTCTTCAATGAGGACAAAATGGCTGATATCCTTTCTATAAAAGCACATGAACTTTTTGTTGCGGATCTCAAAAAGTCTGGACTCTCCTGGGCAGTCATACGCCCAAACGGGTATTTCTCGGATATGGGGCGATTTTTCTCGATGGCTCAAAGCGGCCATATCTTTATGGTTGGCGAAGGTGAAAAAAAAATCAATCCCATCCATGGCGCTGACCTTGCTAAAGCCTGTGTCGATTCGGTAGAGGGAGAGTCTCGGGAAATTGCCATTGGGGGGCCGGATATCTATACTTTCCGCGAGGTTATAGAGCTGGCATTCCTTGCCTGCGGCAAAGCTCCATGGATAACCTCTCTTCCCTTGTGGCTTGCAGAAGGCGGGCTCATGGTTACCGGGCTTTTCAACCGGAATCTGGCCGACCTCCTCTCCTTTGCCATTGAAGCTCTCAAATTTGACCATATCGCACCGGCATACGGAACTCGGCATCTCAAGGATTTTTTCGCTGCACTTGCCGCCAATAAGCCATAAGCGTGAGGGCTGCTTACCATGGTTGCTGGAGAAGCATGAGGCATGCGCACTGCCCTACCCTGTTTTTTTCAAAGCATATCGCTTTTTTCTCAAGGTGTAATTCAATACCTTGAGCATCAATTGGACATAGCGGAAAGAAGAGAAATCCCTCCTCTTTCCATATAAAAAATCTATCTGAACCCTTAGAGAGCATAAAGGCCTGTACATGTTGAAAATTTTTGAAAAGATCTTTGGCTCCAAGCATGAAAAGGACGTCAAAAAAATCCAGCCTATTATCAGCAGCATCAACGAACTGCAACTTACCCTGGCATCGCTCAGTGACGACCAGTTGAGAGAACGGGGGCTAACGCTGAAACAGAGAATCCGGACAGCTCTTGAGCCTATTGAGCAGGAAAAGAAGTCGCTCTCCCTGAAACTCGACAACCCGGATATCGACCTTGATGAGGCTGAAACCATTAATGCCCGTCTCGATACTCTGGCCGAAGAATATGAACAGGCTACCGCCTCTGTGCTTGAAGAACTCCTTCCTGAAACGTTTGCCCTCGTAAAAGAGACTTGTGTGCGCCTTAAAGGTCATAACTACCTGGTCATGGGCAGAAAGATGATATGGGACATGGTACCTTACGACGTGCAGCTTATCGGCGGGATTGTGCTCCATACTGGAAAAATCTCCGAAATGGCCACGGGTGAAGGAAAAACCCTTGTATCAACCCTCCCCGTCTTCCTCAATGCGCTGACCGGCAGAGGAGTGCACGTGGTGACCGTCAACGATTACCTTGCCCAGAGAGACAAGGAGTGGATGAACCCTGTTTTTGCCTTTCACCGTCTTTCGGTTGGTGTTATACTCAACACCATGAGACCGGAGGAGAGACGGGAGCAGTATGCCTGTGATATCACTTATGGCACAAACAACGAATTCGGCTTCGACTATCTTCGCGACAATATGGCCGGCACACCGGAAGAGATGGTGCAGCGAAACTTCTACTACGCCATCGTTGATGAGGTGGACAGCGTGCTGATTGATGAAGCCAGAACGCCGCTGATCATTTCAGGACCTGTCCCCAATGCCGACAACAGCAAATTTCAGGATATCAAACCCTGGATTGAGCAATTGGTAAGGGCCCAGCAGCACCTTGTGGCAACATATCTTGGTGATGCCGAAAAACTTCTTAAAACCAAACCTGGCGATCTGGATGCAGGACTTGCACTGCTTCGCGTCAAGCGCGGTCAGCCAAAAAATACCCGCTATATCAAGATGCTCTCCCAGGCGGGTTTGGCCAAACTGGTTCAGAGTACGGAGAACGAATACCTTAAAGATAATTCAAGCCGTATGCAGGAGGTTGATGATGAGCTCTATTTCGCCGTTGACGAAAAAGGGGGAACTATCGATCTGACCGACAAGGGTCGTGAATTCCTCAGCAAGCTCAGCCATCAGGACAGTGATATTTTCATGCTGCCCGATGTCGGATCCGAAGTTGCCATCATTGAGTGTGATGCATCGATCGCCGTTGACGACAAAATCCAGAAAAAAGATGAAGTCTACCGTCTTTATGCCGACCGGTCGGAACGCCTGCACAATATCAGCCAGCTGCTGAAAGCCTACTCGCTCTTCGAGCGAGACGATGAATATGTGGTACAGAACGGGCAGGTTATGATTGTCGATGAATTTACCGGCAGAATCCTTCCTGGCCGCCGCTACAGCGACGGACTCCACCAGGCAATCGAAGCCAAGGAGAATGTCAAGATCGAAGGTGAAACGCAGACCATGGCGACCATCACCATCCAGAACTTTTTCCGGCTTTACAAAAAACTTGCCGGCATGACCGGTACTGCGGAAACCGAAGCCTCAGAGTTTTTTGAAATCTACAAGCTCGATGTCGTCGTTATTCCGACCAATGCCAAGATTGTACGTAAAGACATGGACGATCTTGTCTATAAAACCCGTCGGGAAAAATATAACGCCATTGTCCTGAAGGTTGAGGAGCTCCAGAAAAAGGGACAGCCGGTACTTGTCGGCACAACAAGTGTCGAGGTATCGGAAACCCTTTCAAGAATGCTTCGCGCCAGAAAAATTGTGCACAATGTGCTTAATGCCAAACAAAACGACCGTGAAGCGGAAATTGTAGCCGAAGCAGGCCAGAAAAATGCGGTAACTATTGCCACCAACATGGCTGGACGTGGAACTGATATCAAGCTCGGTGAAGGTGTCCGTGAACTGGGAGGGCTCTATATTCTTGGTTCCGAACGCCATGAATCTCGTCGTATTGACCGTCAGTTGCGCGGACGTGCCGGACGGCAGGGTGATCCGGGCGAATCCGTCTTTTTTGTCTCACTTGAAGATGAACTGATGCGCTTGTTCGGTTCCGACCGGGTCATCTCGGTTATGGATCGGCTGGGTCATGAAGAGGGTGATGTGATCGAGCACTCCATGATCACCAAATCAATCGAGCGCGCTCAGAAAAAAGTTGAGGAGCAGAACTTTGCCATCCGCAAACGCCTGCTCGAATATGACGATGTTTTGAGTCAGCAGCGCGAGGTTATTTATTCGCGTCGCCGCAACGGTTTACTCAAGGAGCGCCTGACCAGTGATATCCTTGACCTGCTCAAGGATTACAGTGAACAGGTGATCAAAAAATACCACAAGCAGATCGATGTTGACGGTATTGAAGAGGAGCTCATGCGCGAACTCTCCATTGAGTTCAAACCAGAACGGGAGCTCTTTGAGCGCGAAGGCATAGAGCCCACTGCTGAAAAGCTCTACCAGACAGCCCTCGCCTTCTACCGCAGAAAAGAGGCTGCTGTTCCGGAAGAGATTATGCGTCAGATTGAAAAATATGCCGTGCTCAGCGTTATTGATCTCCGATGGAGAGAACACCTTAGGGAGATAGACTCTCTTCGTGAAGGAATCAATCTGCGCGCGTATGGCCAGAAAGATCCCCTGCTCGAATACAAGCAGGAGGCATTCCGTCTCTTTATCGATCTTTTGCATGACATAGAGCTTGAAACTCTCTCCCTGGCCTTCAAACTGTTCCCTGTCGACCCTGATGAGGCCCGTGAAATGGAGGAGCGCCAGCGAAAAGCTGCCGGTCGCCAGGAAAAGCTCGTCGCACAGCATCAAGCCGTCGACAGTTTCTATAACATCGTCAATGATGAGAGTGAAGAAGAGGGTGAAAAGAGGATTCAGCAACCAATCATAGCTGAAAAAAAGCCTGGTCGCAATGACGACTGCCCTTGCGGAAGCGGAAAAAAATATAAAGCCTGTTGCGGCCAGCAGTCTTGAACCATCATGATAACTTGAATGAACCACCGAAAGGATCTATGAAACATACGGAAGTTGAAGTCACCCTTGCTCTTGCTGCAGAACACGGACTGAATAGTGACGAGTACGGAAATATATGCACCATTCTCGGAAGAGTTCCCTCATTTACCGAGCTTGGAATTTTTTCGGTCATGTGGTCTGAACATTGCAGCTACAAGAATTCAATAGCGGTGCTCAAGACACTTCCCCGGGATGGTGGAGCCCTCTTGACCAGTGCGGGCGAAGAAAATGCCGGTCTGGTCGATATCGGCGACAACCTTGCGGTAGCCTTCAAGATTGAGTCTCACAACCACCCGTCCGCGGTTGAACCCTACCAGGGAGCCGCTACGGGTGTTGGCGGCATTCACCGCGATATTTTCACCATGGGTGCACGACCGGTAGCCTCGCTCAACTCGCTCCGGTTCGGCTCGCCCAAAGACCCCCATGTCCGCTATCTGGTTGACGGAGTGGTTCGTGGTATCGGTGATTACGGCAACTCATTCGGCGTTCCTACCGTCGGTGGCGAAATCTATTTTGAAGAGGGCTATACCGGCAATCCTCTGGTCAATGCCATGTCTGTCGGCATTGTCGAACACCACAAAACCGTCAGTGCAACGGCCCTCGGTGAAGGAAATCCTGTGCTGATTGTCGGCTCTTCGACAGGAAGGGACGGTATCCACGGTGCAACTTTTGCTTCAGAAGACCTGAGTGAAGCTTCGGAAGATAAACGCCCAAGCGTGCAGGTTGGTGACCCTTTTGCCGAAAAACTTCTGCTTGAAGCTACCCTTGAAGCCATTGCAACCGGATATGTTGTCGGCCTGCAGGATATGGGTGCAGCCGGAATTACCAGCTCAACCTCAGAAATGAGCGCTAGGGGAATTGAAAAAACCGGGTCCGGCGGCATAGAAATCGATCTCGACCTTGTACCTATCCGTGAAGTTGGCATGAGCGCATACGAAATCATGCTGTCCGAATCACAGGAACGAATGCTTATCGTTGCCGAAAAAGGATTTGAAGACAAAATCATTGAGGTCTACCGGAAATGGGACGTTCTTGCCGTCGTCATCGGACGCGTGACCAGCGACAACATGCTGCGGGTTTCACAGCATGGCGCGATTGTTGCAGAAATTCCAGCCGAAACGCTGGTACTTGGAGGCGGCGCGCCCGTCTACATCCGTGAAGCCATAGAAAAGAAGCCGGATACCCCGGTTGCAAAGCTTGTCAACGACAACTCCCTTGACTTCAAGGCGATCAGCCTTGAACTGCTTTCACGCCCCAATATTGCAAGCAAGCAATGGGTATATCGCCAGTATGACTCCATGGTGCAGACCAATACCGTAACTCCGGTAGGACATACCGATGCTGCTGTTATCAGAATCAAGGGAACGCGCAAAGGGCTTGCCATGAAAACAGACTGCAACGCCCGTTACGTCTATTTGAACCCTTTGGCAGGCGGCATGATTGCTGTTGCGGAATGTGCCAGAAATATCGCCTGCTCAGGAGCAAAACCACTGGCTATAACCAACTGCCTCAATTTCGGCAATCCCTATAAGCCGGAAGTTTACTTCCAGTTCAAAACATCGGTTCAGGGAATGGGTGAAGCATGCAGAGCCTTCAATACCCCGGTAACCGGCGGCAATGTCAGTTTCTACAATGAAACATTCATTGGCGGCCTGCGCACAGCCATCTACCCAACCCCGACTATCGGCATGATCGGCCTGCTTGATGATATCGACAATCTGGTAGGGTCAACTTTCACCAATGCCGGCGACGCCATCCTTCTGCTCGGTGACCCTGAACTCACGCTTGACGCTTCAGAATATCTTGTCATGCAGTACGGCACACCGGGCCAGAACGCACCGTCAATCGATCTGGTACACGAAAAAAATCTTCAGGATCTGCTTGTAGCTCTTGCATCAAAAAAGCTTCTCCATTCCGCTCATGACATTTCCGACGGAGGGCTCTTTGTTGCCCTGGCCGAAAAGGCCATCATGCATGCCGAAGCACCACTGGGATTCAGCGTTGATCTGGAAAATGCAAGCAGCGGCCCTTGCGCTATTCAGCAACAGCTCTTTTCGGAAGCTCAGGGACGTGTTGTCTTGAGCATCTCTCCAGATAAAGCCAAAGAGGTGATTGAGGATGCCATGAAGCACCACGTTCCTATCAGGGTTATTGGAAAAGTTGTTGATCGTGACGCTCTTATCGCTTTAAACGGCGAGGAACTCCTTCATTTCACGATTGAAGAACTTGCGGGAGCATACTATCACTCACTTGAACACTCCCTGCACCTTGACGAACTCTAAACCATCCCGCTGAGGGAAAATAAGGGGCTATCACATGCTGCCGGTTGTAACTGCTCAGGAAATGCAAAAGGCCGACAAGGCGGCAATTGAGCAACTCCATATTGGCGAAACTCGCCTTATGGAGCTTGCAGGTTGTGAATGTCTCCGCATTATTCGGCAAACCCTCGAAAAGGAGTCCCTTTGCGGCACATCTTTTCTTGTGGTCTGCGGAAAAGGAAATAATGGCGGTGACGGGTTTGTGCTTGCCCGTCACCTGCTCAATATGGAAGCCTCGGTCGATCTTGTCCTTCTCTACCCCGAATCACTGCTGCAAGGGGTCAATCGGGAGGGACTCACCATTCTTGAAGCCTACCAGGAGCACCATGCAAAGGTGCGCCTTTTCAAAAGCCATGATGAAGCGGTGCCGTTTGTCGCTGAAACACCCTATGATGCACTCATTGACGCCATTGCAGGTACCGGGCTTCGCCTGAGTGAACCGGGCATGGAGCTTGCCTCCCCCCTCTCTGACGGTATTGAGCTCATCAATACCATCAGGGAGCGGACGGGTGCCCTTACCATTGCTATTGATATCCCCTCAGGACTCGACCCAACCACAGGCTTCTCGGCCTTTCCGGCAATTATGGCCGATGCAACGGTTACCATGGCTTTCCTGAAAAGAGGATTCTATCTGAACGACGGGCCTGAATGCTGCGGTGAGGTGCATGTGGCGGAAATCTCTATCCCCCGCTTTCTCGCTGAACCTTTTTCATGCTGTCTGACCGACAGTAATTTTGCAGCAGAACATTTTATGCTGAGAGAATCGGCAAGTGCAAAACATGCCAACGGCAAGGTACTGATCATTGCCGGCTCGCAAACCGCGCAAAGCTCGATGCTTGGAGCGGCCATTCTCGCCGTGAAGGCCGCAATGAAAACCGGCGCAGGATACGTTTGCGTCTCCTTGCCGATCTCCCTTGCCGGCGCCATGCATACGGCCGTACCGGAAGCCGTTGTGATTGGAAGAGATATTGCTGTCATTGCTGATAAAGCACGCTGGGCTGATGCCATCCTGATAGGATGCGGCATCGGGCGCGATAATAATGCAATCGATTTTGTGGCAGAACTGCTAACCTGTGCGGATATTACCACGAAAAAGCTGATTCTTGACGCCGATGCTCTTTACGCTCTTTCATGCATCGGCATGTCGGATGCCCTTGGTCAATGCCACAATGTTGTTCTCACCCCGCATTATGGAGAGTTCAGCCGTCTCAGTGAAATCCCTATAGCAAAGATTGCAGCCGACCCGATAGAGAGTGCAAGAAGTTTTGCAACTCTCCACGAGGTAACCATGCTTTTGAAAGGAGCTCCAACAGTTATCGCAGCAGCGGCAGGGCCGGTTCTCCTTAACACCAGCGGAACAGAGGCGCTTGCGACCGCTGGATCAGGAGATGTGCTCTCCGGCATGATTGTCGCACTGGCCGCAAAAGGAGCTGCTCTCTTCGAAGCTTCAGCCGCAGCAGCATGGTTTCACGGCAGAGCAGGAGATCTGGCAAGCGATGTAGCAAGCCTGGTCTCATCGGGAATGGTCGTTGATGCCATCCAGCAGGCAATTGAGGAAATTTTTGAGATGTCACAACAACCTTAGGGGCACGCCATGGCGAGCCCCTACTACAACGTTTATTCGCGCAGGAACTTGCGGATGTTGCGGGCAGCCTGACGGATGCGCTCCTCATTTTCGATCATGGCAACACGCACATAGTCATCTCCGTAAGCACCAAAGCCAATACCGGGACTGACAGCAACCTTTGCCTCGCTCAGCAGCTTCTTGCTGAATTCAAGACTCCCCATAGAACGGAACGGTTCAGGAATTTGAGCCCAGACAAACATGCTTGCCCGAGGTGAAACAACGGGCCATCCGGCATTTGAAAAGCTCTTGACCAGGACATCACGCCGTTTGCGGTAAACCTCGCATATATCATGAACACAGCTCTGATCTTCAGTCAAGGCAATAGTTGAGGCAACCTGGATAGGGGTAAAGGTGCCGTAATCGAGCCAACTCTTTATTTTTTCAAGGGCGCCGATAAGTTTGGCATTCCCGACCATAAAACCGACACGCCATCCAGCCATATTATAGGTTTTTGACAGGGTATAGCTCTCAACAGCAACATCCTTTGCTCCGGGAACCTGCAGGATGGAAGGAGTGACATAACCGTCATAGGTAAGCTCAGCATAGGCTATATCGCTGATAATGTAAAAACGCTCCTGACGGGCAATATCGACAAGCTTTTCATAAAAGGGAAGTTCAACAGTCGCGGTTGTCGGGTTATTTGGAAAATTTACAACCAGAAACTTGGGCTTTGGCGAAGATTCGCGCAATGCTTTTTCAATATTCCGGAAAAAGCCCTCTTCATCAAGCGTAAAATCATCATTAAGTTCCAGTTTCAGGCGATGGACGTTACCGCCGGCAAGAATGAAGGCCTGGGAATGGATGGGATAACAGGGGTCGGGCACCATGGCAAGATCACCAGGGTTGGTGATGGCCTGCACAAGATGGACATAGCCCTCTTTTGAACCCATGGTTGCAACAACCTCACGATCCAGATCAAGGTCAACATTATACTTGCGCTTATACCATATCCCTATTGCGCCACGAAGCTTGTAGATCCCTTTTGAAACAGAATACCCATGGGTTCTAGGCTTGTTGATGCTTTCCACCAGTTTATCGACGATATGCTGGGGGGTCGGGCCATCAGGATTACCCATTGAAAAATCAATAACATCTTCTCCCGCACGCCGTTCAGCCATTTTCAGCTCATTGACTGCAGCAAAGACATACTTGGGAAGCCGCTTGATCTTGTCAAACTCTATTTCATCAAACATGGTCTTGTAACGAAAAAATAATTCATGATAAAAAATGAAAATCCCCTTTATCATAAGCAAAAAGAGTATCATATCAATGGCCTTCCTGATATTTTCCAGCTCACAACCCGGTAAAGCATCCCGTCCATTTTTGTGTACTGCAAGCAACCAGAACCAGACATCAATTTCGCTGATTTTTTTCCGATGAACGGGAACGCATTGATTTTGACAAGCGTTAATTAACAATTGTTGAGATTGAAACGAACAGAATTACAACTCGTAACTGCCTTAAATTGAAGTAGTAAGTCGATATTTTAGTCAATTTGACACCATGCAGGCCTTCTCAAACAGATTGAAATAATTTGGCCCGAACCATTTGACATTAATGTATTTTTCTTTAACATACTTTACTAATGTCATTTCGTTTCCCGCTCCACGTAAAGCAACCTATACCACGTGTCAAAAATCAAGATGACAGAAACGGATGCACTGAAGCATCAGCTTGAGGAATCCACCGGAAATGACTATAACTGTTGCTACCAGTGCGGAAAATGTACTGCAGGTTGTCCTGCAGGTGCATTTATGGACAGCCCTCCCGCAAGAATTATGCGTCTCGTGCAGGCAGGCTATATTGATGATGCTCTTAAAAGTGAAGCGCTCTGGTTCTGTGTTGGCTGTATGACCTGTACCTCACGATGTCCGCAAAACATGGATATTGCCGCTACCATGGACTCGCTCAGGGCAATGGCGCTTGAGAAGGGTATCGTTTCAGAAAACAGGTCAAAAAAGCTGGTCACCGCATTTCACGTCTCATTCCTCAATAACGTGCGCAAGAACGGCCGATTGGAGGAACTCTCTCTTATCAACAGCTACAAACTCCGCACCAGAACTTTTCTTCAGGATGCCCAGTCTGGCGTTAAGATGATCATGACCGGAAAGATCAATCCGCTCCATACCCTTACCGGAAAAGGCGGGGTAAAAGGGAAAGAACAGATCGCCAAGATTTTTGAAGCTTCCAAAAAAGAGTCTCATCTGTCGGCTCCAAAACGACGTCCGACAAAAAAAGAGTTCGTCGCAACAGCTCCCCGTTCAATCAAGCCTGGCATGACCATCGGATACTATCCTGGATGCTCACTGAGCGGAACAGCACGGGAATATGATATTTCAGTTAAAAAAATGTGCTCCCTGCTCGGAATAAAGCTTCAGGAAATCGAGGACTGGAACTGTTGCGGAGCAACCTCGGCACACGCCACCAATCACAAGCTTGCCGTTCTTCTGCCTGCAAGAAATCAGGCTCTTGCCGATGAACAGGGACTGAAGCTGGTTCTTGCCCCCTGCGCAGCATGCCAGAACCGTCAGGTCACCACCCGACAGTCGCTTCTTGATTCGCCGGAGCTTCGCGAGGAGGTTCGTTCGATTACTGGAATACAGCCAACCTGCACGGCTGAATTTATCGGGGTTACTCAGCTTCTCGAAGCGATGGATCCGGAAGAGATTAAAAAACGGGTTAAAAAACCTCTAACAGGCCTGCATCTTGCATGCTATTATGGCTGCCTTCTGGTGCGGCCAATGGACGCAATGGGTTTTGATGATCCCGAAAATCCGCTCAAAATGGAGGCGATCATGACTGCCCTTGGAGCAACACCTGTGGATTGGGCATTCAAAATTGAGTGCTGCGGAGCAGGACTTACGCTTGCACAGCAGCCGCTTGTCGAGGAGCTCACGCATACTATTGCAAAAAATGCAGCCGACAATGGTGCAGAAGCCTTTGTTGTCGCTTGTCCCCTCTGCCAGGCAAATCTTGATATGCGTCAGGGAAGCATGAGAGCGCGGTTCGGCGATGTCAAAGAGATGCCTGTTTACTATATCTCAGAGCTCGTCGCCATCGCTTGCGGTGCCGACCCGTCTGAAGTAGCTGTAGGAGAGCACTTTGTTCCTGCGCTCGACCTTGTCTCAAAACTTTAGGCTACATCAAATCTTTGGACACATAACCAGAAGCACAAGGTTTCATGGGGCATTCCTTGTGCGATTCCGGTCAGTGGCTTCATACTAAAAGATTGTATAATGGCAAAAATTGGAGTATTCATTTGTCACTGTGGCGAAAACATCGCCGCGAAGGTTGATTGTACCAAACTGGCTGCCGCCATGGGAGAACATCCTGGCGTTGCGGTTTCGGTTGAATACAAATATTTCTGCTCGGATCCAGGTCAGGAAAGCGTCAAAAAAGCGATCCGGGACCACAACCTTACCGGTATAGTCATAGCGGCATGTTCACCGAGAATGCATGAAGCTACCTTCCGCAAAGCTTGTGCCGAAGCAGGTCTGAATCCCTATCTCTGTGAAATAGCCAATATTCGGGAACAGTGTTCATGGGTGCATACCGACAGCGAGATGGCTACCGAAAAAGCCATGGACATAACCCGTTCGATGGTCGAGAAGGTAAAGCGAAACAATAAGCTACAGCCTATCGAGGTTCCGGTAACTCGCAGGGCGCTGGTGATCGGAGGTGGTATTGCCGGACTCCAGGCGGCACTTGATATTGCGAATGCAGGTCAGGACGTGGTTCTTGTTGAGCGCGAACCATCCCTTGGCGGCCACATGGCCCAATTGTCGGAAACATTCCCAACGCTCGACTGCTCGCAGTGCATCATGACCCCCCGGATGGTCGAAACAGCCCAGCATCCGAAGATCAGACTTCTTACCTATGCCGAAGTTGAGAGTGTTGATGGCTATATCGGCAATTTCAAGGTCAGGATCCGCATGAAATCGCGCTATGTTGACATGAGCCGTTGTACCGGTTGCGGCGACTGCATAACCAAATGTCCTGCAAAAAAA
>CAJAOR010000095.1 GCA_903942355.1 uncultured Chlorobiaceae bacterium
ATCTTGAGTAAACGCAAACAGATAAAAAACATTTTCATTGCTTTTACGGTTACGTAGATCGTTACCGATACCTTAACGTGCTATTTTTTCCCTTTTCTGAAGCGACCCCTATCTCTGCTTATCCCGATCATGGCCAGGACGAGCTGACCTTGATGAAGCATGCTGATGATGCCATGTACCAGTCAAAGGATGAAGGGGGAAATTGCATTACCGTCTATGGTTGATAATGCCAGTCTTCCCTTCTGCCGACGGTATTGCCTTGCCTTGGGTACCGCCGGCAGTATCGTTGTGAGGCGAGGAAAAATTATTCGCCATCAGATTTAAGGCTTTCGCTCACCGCCAGCTTGAACTCTTTTGAGATTTTGAATGACGGTACATTCTTGGGCTCAACCGTCACTTTCTCCCCTGTTCTCGGGTTTCTTGCCTGGCGAAGATTTTTGTGGCGGATATTGAACGAGCCGAACCCCCTTATCTCAATTCGCTTCCCGGCTTTCAAGGAGTCAATGATGCTCTCAAACAGACTGTTAACCACTGATTCTGTTTCGTTTTTTGTCAGACCTGTCCGGTGGGCAATAACATTGACCAGATCAACTTTTGTGGTTGTGGTTCCCATGGTATGGAGTGTTAAAATTTAGGTTAATGGTCGTGACCTTATAAGTTACAATTCTTTGTCTTGAGTCTCTTTAATTCACATTCAGAATTCTCGATTTTCCCCTGCTTATTTTTCCTTTTCAGACCCTTGTTCAGCAGCTAACAGCGACTGCCTTTTGCTACCAGCGAGTATACTTGTGCCTAAAACAACAACCCGACTTGTGCTCCTCCTTGTAATTCATCATCCTTTTTAACTTGTACCTCTGTATTGTATGCAGTGCTGTTGGCTGTCAAATGAGTCGCCTTTCCTTTTTTTGTTAACCGATATCTCTGCAGTCGGCTGTTGGGACTTTCGGGAATGGTATACTCAAGAAGGCCGGCATCCCTTAGCCTTGGCAATGCCTTGCGCAGATTACCACTCAGTTGCTTGTGCCCGAGTGCAGCAGCTATCTCTGCTGATGAAAGGGGTGTTGGAAAACAGACAGCAAGAATGTGGGCGTCGACTTGTCCTTTTACTCGAACCTCATGCTGTGCCTCGTTTTGTGCCCGCTCTTGTGCTTCTTTGTTGACTTCGGTCCGCATTTCATCTTGTGCCTCAATCATGTTGCTGACTTGTGCTAAGCGTTGCTCGACTTGTGCCGCTTCACAAAAGACCGTGACCGAAGCGGCCAAATAGATTGTGACCCTTATGCGTGTGCCAATCTCCATAATCTGAGGTTCAGGCAATCTGAGAGCTTTTGCCTCATTGAAAATTGAGCTGATGCCACTGCCCCACCTTTGGGAAAGGTTCAGTTCGCGAAAGACCCGCGCAATTACATGATTACGGATTCTCGATGAGCCTTGTTTTATCGTGTCAAGGGTCATGCCGGCCAGAAGCATGCCTGGATTTTCAATTTCGATCCGGTCATCCAGAAAGGCGATCCGGATCGGGGCGCTACGCTGTGAGTAATCGGCATGCATCAGCGCGTTAATGATGGCCTCTCGCAGAATGGTGAGGGGAAGAGGCGCATCCGGCCTTGCATGCTTGTTGAAAAACTGCATGATGCTTTCAGCCGCACGGGGGAGGTGGTCGTGAATGTCAATATGGTCGAATATGACCGCCTTATCGGTTCCGGTGAATCGTCCGCATTGAACCCATGCATCGGAAAAGTGAAGCGCCCGCTCTTTGCCAAACAGCAAAATCGCTCCCTTGGTAGGCACCAGCCTTCGCTGGTAAGAGGTAAGAAGCTTGATAGTTACAAGTGCCTGTTCGTCCAGCATCCAGTCATCGGCAAAAAATTTCTGGACAGCAACCAAATCAAGGTCATCTTTGCTCAACTCGGGCATCGGCATTTCATCAAATGAGATGCCGTCAGCAGAACGGCCTATTTCAGCGATCAATGCGGTATCGGCCTGGCGATTGGAAGTTCCAATACGGACATAGACGCCCTGTTCATGGCCTTCAGCTTTCAAGCAGTGCGGCCGCAAGGCACTGACAAACACCTCTACGATCAGTAGTGTGGTATCGTTGACGGTGATCAGTTCTATATTTGGTATCAGATGGGGCGCTATGGAGTCGGCTATCAAGCTGCGAAGCCTCTCTTCTTCGTCGAGCGGAGCTTTCAGGCCGACAATTTCCCTGTTGTCACCCACACCAATGACGAGCCGCCCGCCCGCAGTATTGGCAAACGCCACCAACGTTTTCATCAACAGTGTCGGGGAAGCACTATCCCGTTTGAATTCTAGTGTTTTCCCTTCGGGTTTCGTGATAATGCTTTTCAGAAATTCACTCATGGAAGCTCTCGTTAATCAGGCTATCAAGCGGCTAGTTACAAATAGTCCTAACCGTCATTCCGGTATTTTCAATAAAAGAGTTAACCGCATAGATCAAATAACTTTAAATATACAAATCTCTTGTGCTCTTTTATACAATTTCGATTTATCAGGTATTGCCTGAGCAGAATTTCAATCTTGTCGGATAATCGAAATGCCGCAATTTTGAAAAAAAATCGTGGAAAGTCGAACTAAATGAAGTAAGGCTGTATTATATTGTCATAATGGGTATAAGCGTGACGGATGTTGCACGGTCTTTATTTTTATTTCGACCTTGCTTTAATTTATCACCATTTTGCGTTTTTATCTCGCGCTCGTTTTTGCCTGACAATCAACACATTGCAGTACATTTAGCGTGACCGGATACAACATTATTGGCAATGGGTATCGCCCAGGCTTATTCTCATTTTGTCATGGGCGGTTGTTGAGCAATGAACCTGTAAGGTATTTTACTCTGCAGAGAGGATGAATGGTATTGTCAAATTATTAAACAAACCGTTAAAAGGAGAGCTGACAATGAAAAAAAATATCTTGCTGGCTGCGGGAATTGCAGGAATGTTTTTGGCTAATTCCCCGGTCGTCGCCAAAGCAGAAGTTGGCGTCCGTATCGGGGTTGGAGAGAGCGACCGAGGTTACAGGCATGGAGGGGATCGGCATAGAGCCAGACTGGATTTTGTTATTGATACTCGTCCCGAATTTATCTATCTGCCGGAGCGTGGATTTTACGTCTCTGTCAGAGGCGCTCATGATGTGATCTATTTCGACAACCGCTATTACCTTTATCGCAGTGGTGACTGGTACGTTTCATGGGATTTCCGCGGGCCATGGGAGCTGGTCATGGATTACGAGCTGCCCTACAAGTTAAGAAGGCATAGCCATGATATTTGGCGTTATCGTGATATGGAGTATGGCCGCCATGACCGCGGATACTGGGATGAAAGAAGACGGCACGATGATCGCGGGCCAAGGGATGATAGAGGTTCGCGCGGAGATGGCAGGGATGGCGACAGAAGAGATGGACACAGGGACGGCGACGGAAGGGACGGACGATAGAACGGAATCAGGGCAACAGATTCGTGCTACTCATGATCAGCGATAAAGCTTATTGAGGATGTTATGAACTAAATTCAGGCAGAAGTAAACAACCTTGTAAATGGAGAAATACAATGAAAAAAAAGATCTGGTTGGTTGCTGGAATTACCGGAATGCTTTTTGCCATGCCTCAGTTTACGGCTCAGGCACACTACGGTGATGGATATGAGCATAGGCATGGTCGGTATGAACATCGGCACGACGGCTATCGCCGTTATGACGGTGATCGCCGGTATGACAGAGACTGGTATGAACGCGAGGAGAGACGGCGGCGCTGGCGTGAGGAAGAGAGACGGCGGCATCATCATCACGACCATGACCGTCGGAGTGGCGTTTACATCCGGCTGTAAAATGTAGTTTTGTGTTGTCCGTCATATTGCCCGGTTAAAGGGATAAACAGAAAGAGGGAACTGATAATTAACCGTCAGTTCCCTCTTTTGTTGTTGGCCTAAAGACTAAAGATTCAAATCAGTTTCTTCTGCCGCCATCATTGGAGCGACGGTCGTCAGGGTTGTTCTGGTTATTGTTGTGCTGATTCTGGTTATTGTTTTGATCGCGAGAATCCCTGCCCCTGAGGTTGTTGTCATGGTTATTGCGACCTTCGTAACGGCGATACTCGGCATCACGGAAACTCCTTATCTCTTCCCAGCGATGACGTCTGATTTGACGGGGAAGCCTTCCGTCCCGAACAAGAATCCACGGTCCTCGAAAATTGTCAGAAACGAACCAACGGCCATTATGATTAACGTAGTAGCGACCATCGCAATTGACGATATCATTAGGACCTCCTATCGATACGGAAAATCCAAAATTCGGCAGATTGATAAAATTTGGTCGTGAATCATGAACATTAGAGAATGGGCGGTCTCCCCTTTCACTGATACGTACGTTCACCTCAGCTTGAGCAACAGGGCTTCCAAGAAGCATTCCTGCAATCCCTGCAGCCATCCAGATCTGTTTTTTCATTGTCGTTCTCCCGGTGTTATGATGTTGTTAAATGATGAGGATAGGTCGGTAATTCCGTTTGTCAGTTTATTTATTTCCGACCTCTACAACATCTGACGATCTTTTTTCTGTTTTCCTGCACACAAATCTTTAGAAGGTAAAACCGGAGTTTCTTGTTGTTTTTTTTCTGACAGCCGCACAGAATATTTCCTCATTTGCCCAGATTTCAACACTCTTTTTTGCCCTGGTGATACCGGTATAGAGAAGTTCCCTAGTGAGGATATCACTGTCAACCGGTGGCAGAATCATCAGTACCCGATCAAATTCCGAGCCCTGGCTTTTATGGATGGTTATGGCAAAGGCGGTTTCATGCAGGGGCAGGCGTTCAGGCGCTATGCTGCGAACGCCACCATCGGGCGCAGGAAAAAAGGCTCTGAGCGATCCCCCCTGTTCAGGATCAGGAAAGAGTATACCGGTATCGCCATTAAAGAGCCGCATTGCATAGTTGTTGACCGTGACCAGAAGAGGACGGCCACGGTAGAAGGGACCTGCAGGCCTAATCAACCCTTTGCAGGCAAGAATGCTCTCGACAGTCTGGTTTAGACCACTAACCCCGTAGGCACCTTCCCTGAGGGCACAGAGTACCCTGAACTGATCAAACAGGGCCAGCGCATCTGAGACCGATTCGGCAAAGAGATAGCTTTGATATCCTTCGACCACTTTTTTTGTCAGAGCGTTCTTCAGCTCTTCACGGGGAGGTAACTTTTGCCAGATGATATCGCTCGCACGGCTTTTCAGGAGCTCAAGGGATTCTTTTTCAAAACCGCCATTAACGGCACGACTGATTTCAGCAATACCGCTTCCTGCCTGAAAGCGATAGTTTTTTTCAAGCATGACCAGCGAACTGCCCAATGGTGAATGAGGGTTTTCAGCTCCGGCCTTGCAGATATCTCCGAGAACCGACCCCGCGTCAACCGACGCAAGCTGATCGCGGTCACCAAGAAGAATAAGACGGGCAGCAGGTTTGAGCGCCGTTACCAGGAGGCTCATCAGCGGAAGAGCAACCATAGAGGCTTCGTCAATAATAACGGTATCGAAAGGGAGCGGGTTTCGGGCTGAATAGCGGAAACGGGAGGATCCCGAGAGCGTGCCGAGAAGGCGATGAATAGTGACTACATCGTCCGGAATTGCCGACTTTACCTCATCTGAACAGTCGAGGGAGTGCTTGATATCGTTTATGGATGTTTTCAGCCGTGCGGCGGCCTTACCTGTGGGAGCGGCCATGGCAATGCGCTGCTTTGGGGCGTTGTCCTGCTCGATCAGCAAGGCAAGAATACGCACAACCGTTGAGGTTTTGCCTGTGCCCGGACCGCCGGAAATAACGCAGAACTGCCTGTGCATGGCAACAACGGCTGCCTCCTTCTGGCGGTCAATTTTGGTATCAACACTTTCGGGAAAGAGTCGTGCAAGACCATCACGCAGGAGCGATTCATCAATATTGCCGAATGCTGTGCCTGCTTTGTGAAGAAGTATCCTGCCAAGCTCCTGCTCGTAAAGCCAGTAACGGTAGAGGTAAAGACGGCCCGAAGAATCCAGCACCAGGGGACGATGCGGTCCGCCCGGAAAACTGACGGCCGGGCTCCTCTTCAGGAGTTCCACCAGTGCATCAAACCGGGGCAGAAGAAACGCCCGGTTATCAGCCATGACGGTCTGACCCTCAATATCGGCAAGGTTCAGGCAGATATGACCTTTGCCAACGGCGCTGCTTGCAAGGGAAACAAGAAGCGGAAAAAGATCGATGAGCGGGCCTGCCGCGGCAGAGTGCCGGCAGATAAATGCAGCAAAATGCCGGTCGATAGCCCGCTCCTGATACTCAATGGTCATAGGTTATCCTTCATGATCTATCAAGATGTGTGTCAATGCTTCAATCAGCTCTACCGGCGGAAGATCGCGGAAAAAACCGTTGCCCTCCCCTTGATCCCTGCCCACTCCGCGCAGAAAGACATAGATGACTCCGCCAAACTGCTTGCCGTACGAGTAGTTTTTGACCCTCAGCGAAAGGTAGCGGTTAAGCGCTACGGTGTATAACAGGTATTGCAGCGGGTAGAGGTTTTTCTGAATGGCCTGCGTCATGGCATCATGGGCGTAATCGTCAAGGGTGTTGCCGAGATGGTTTGATTTCCAGTCAAGCAGATAGTACTGACCATCGTGCTCGAAGACCATATCCATGAACCCCATGAGCATACCCTTGACCGGCTTGAACTGCAGCAACTCTGCAAGCCGGGCCAGGTCAACGCCGCCGGGAAGCAATCCGTGGCGGACAAGCAACTCGCCCAGAAGAGCGGAGGTGACAAACCGTAGAGGAAAGAAAAATTCCAGCTCGGTGATCCAGCTTTTTGGTGCCAGAGCGCCAAGCGTAAAGGCTCCATTGCGGGATGAAAGAGGGGTGCCAAGAACGTTATGAACCATGGCGGTGATGTGCGGCAGCCACTCAGGCTTATAGGTATAGCGTTCAAGCCCTTTTTCAGCAAGCTCATGGATTTTCGCGTCTGAGGGAGAGGAAAAGTCAAGCTTTTCGAAGATCCCGTGCATGAAAATGCCGGCTTGCGCCCCCTTTGGGAATGTAAAGATGCTCTTTTCGCCACCACCATTACTGGCTGCAGCAAGAAGTTCTCCGGCCTCTCTCTCTGGCTCATCGCGGTCTGGCAGTTCCGTGCTCTTCTGTTCATGGCGGCTGAAAGAGGTGAAGCTCGATACCCTCCAGCTGGTGTCAATGGTTCGGTTGAAGATACGCGGCAAAATAGATTCACTGCCTGCCTCGGTGCTCTTGCAGTCGAGTCCCGCCATGTTCTCAACAGCTTCATGTGTTATGATGCTGAACCCGATGGAACCTTCGGAACGTTCAGCAAGCGACTGCAACTCTTCGGCCATGATCGGACCGGTCATGATTTTTGATTCTGCCGCAAGAGCCGCAGCCGGGTTTTCGGCCTGTCTTGCCTCACCGGATGCATGGAGCAGGTAGTTGATAGGCGAACTTTCAGACCGGGTTTTTCCACTGAAAAGATAGCAGCGATACTTTGCCCGGGTCAGCGCCACATAAAGCAGCCTCAGGCTTTCGGCTAGCGACTCCCTGTCGGCCAGCAATCGGTGGTGCTGCATGTCGGGAGAACCGAAATCCTTTACAAGCCGGCCCGCTTCATCATGGAACATGACCACGCTCCCTTTGCTGTTGCTTCCTCCCCAGAGAAAGGGGCAGAAGACAACAGGGTATTCCAGTCCCTTGCTGACATGAACCGTAACGATTTTTACGGCTGCGTCATCCGTTTCAAGACGTATCTGGTACTCTTCAGCCTCATCTGCCGCCCCTATCCGTTGGCTGAACCAGGCAACAAGCCCCTCAATTCCGGTTCCCTGCTCATGTTCCTGGCGGTGCAGCAGTTCAAAACAGTGCAGCACATTGGTCAGCCTGCGCTCTCCCGATGCATCCGGATAACTAAGCAGACGCCCCCGAACACCCTCCCTTGCCATCAGTTCCCGGCTCATCATCATGCATCCCCGTTCACGCCAAAGGTCGTGATAAGAGCGAAACTCGCGGAGACACTTCGTCCAGGACTCTTCCTCATCCATCAAACCGGCAATATCGTTGCCAGAGCGGCCAAGCATATCGGTTACCAGTGCCGCCCGTACCTTTGGCTCATTGCCGGGATCTCCAAGGGCCGAAATCAGGATGCGCACCTCTTCGGCCTCCCTTGATGCAAAAATGCTCCGGTCACTCCGCATCACCCCGGCAATCCTTTTTGCCCGTAGTGCATCAAGCATCATGCTTGCCTGACGGTGCGTGCGCACAATAACGGCAATATCACCGGCTGTGACGGGCTTGCCGCCAAAAATCGGTTGACCACCATCCTGCAGGAGCCGAACAATTTCACCGGCTACGGCAGATGATGCCAGAGTGCTGGCATCGTCAACCGTCAGCATGCCGCTTTTTTCATTGCTGGAGTCCATCAGCCAGAGTTGCATCGGCTCCATATCACCCTCCGATTCCTCTTGGTGGTTCAGCTCCCGCTTTCCAGCAGCAAGGGGATGGTAGACAATCTGATCATAGACAAATGGCTGCCTTGCATTGTCGAACAGGGTGTTGAAAGCCTGAAGCAGCAACGGAGCAGAACGCCAGTTATCCGTCAGGGTAAAGCGCCGCTCTTCACGCACATCGTGAGCCGCACGCATGTAGGCAAAAATATCAGCACCACGGAAACTGTAAATTGCCTGCTTGGGATCGCCGATCAAAAAAAGCGGGGCATCGGAACCTGCATAGATTGTCCTGAAAATTTCATACTGCACCGGGTCGGTATCCTGAAACTCGTCGATGAGCGCTGCAGAGTACTTGTTTCTGATAATTCCGGCAAGCACCTCCCCGCCGCTCGCCGATACCAGTGCACGATAAAGATCTTCAAGCAGGTCATCGAAAAAGCGGATATTTGCGGCCCGTTTGCGCAGAGGCAGATTATCCTGATAAAAGCGAAAAAGTTCAGCCTGAAGGCCGAGAAAGCGGTTCTTTACGAAATCATGGAGTGTCTGGCAGTTCCCGAACAACGGATGAACGGGTGGCGTGTTTTTGGCTTTGGTTCCTTCACTGATTCCATTTGCGGTAAACTTCTCAAATCCGTCGAAAAGATCGAAAGGATTGTTGCCAGCAACGAAAGCTTCCATACTTGCAAAGAGCGGATCAAGGAGATCTTTGCGGTAGGTATCCTGCGAGCGCTTCAGCCCTTTGTCGGTCGTCAGGAGCTGCGTAATGGTCTCCCGGTCATTTTTCCAGGTTGCGCATATCTCTGCGTAAGTGGCAGCACACTTCCTCTCAAGCACAGCAATCTCTTCGTCACTGTATGCCGGAATAACCTCTACCCCTGTACCGGCATGAAGGTTTTTCAACAGCGACATGAAGGTTTCTGGAGAGTGACGGTTCCGAAGTGTATAGCCAAGAAGCGGCGAAGGCTTCCTGAAAAAGTGCATTCTCCAGAAATCGTCTGCAATGTCACGAAGCAGGTCACTCTGGTCGGTCACCAGTTCGGTATCATAGAGCGAACCGCTCTCAAAAGCGTTGTCTTGGAGAGCCCGCAGGCAGAAGCCGTGAATGGTGAAAATTGAGGCAGTATCAAAAGCACCGAGCGCTTGCTCAAGCATCTCCCTGACTTTTTTCAGGCCAACAAGGAGGGCCTTTTCATACAGTGCTTCAAGGAATGCATCGCTGGTATCCCGCCCTTCCATCACTTCAAGCGCCTCACGAATACGGCTGCGGATTCTGGTGCGTAACTCCTGTGTAGCCGCTTCGGTATAGGTTACCACAAGAATCTGTTCGGGAAGGAGCTCTTTTTCCAGAAGCAGGCGAAGGTAGAGCGAGGCTATGGCGTATGTCTTGCCCGTACCTGCACTGGCTTCGATCAGGTTTATTCCTGAAAGCTCCAAGGTTGCGTGGTTGAGTTGGTTCATAGTGGTTCCTTCCTTTCAGAGTCCATCATTGGCCGAAGCAGTTCAACGGCAAGAGAGCAGAACTCGTCATCAAAGGGCTCAGCGGAACCAAAGCATCGGTGGATGGCCGGATCGGAGCCTTCGCCCGGGCGGTTGTTGAAGGTGTCATCCCGCCACTCCTTGCGGGCGGCATCAAGATTCTCTTTTGTGGCATAGGCAAGAGAGGAGCGCGGGAAAAAGCGCAGCGGCATGGAGAGCCCCTGCCAGTAGTACTTCAGAAGATCTTCCAGATGGCCTGAAGCATCAGCCACTGCATCAAAGTTCTTTGTGCCGTCAACCATGACAAGGCAGCTCTCCCGGGGATAGCCGGGTTGCTCTGCCGTGTTGAGGACGAGATGCTCAATCCAGCCCCGCATCTGATCTTTCATCTTCAGCTTTGCGCAGCGGTAGTGCAGCAGGCTCTGTGGCCAGACCCGTCCAAGCTGGCCGGTCAGACGAAAATCACCAAGTTGCAGATCGATCTCAAGCGGTGCAAGAGGCCCGTTGCCGCCGCTTTTTTCCTGCACGGTTGCAGCAAACTGCTGCACCTCATCAAGGATTTTGCTGAAAAGCAGCTCCCCGTGACGCGCCGGGGGAAGCAGACCCCGGCTCCGGTAGAGCGGAAGCAATTCGCTGCACTCCCCTCCTTCAAGCACAACCTCAAGCAACTCCTGCTTCAGGCTGTACAATTCAAGCCCCTGAACGGCAAAGGGCTCACGATCCTCAAGCGGTTCCAGAGTACTTTCGAGCCGTATGCCGAGACGCTGCTGAAGAAAAAAGGCAGCCGGATTATCGTAAAAACGCAGGAGCCGTTCAAGCGAAACCGTTTTCCACTCCCCGGGCGGTTCATCAAGAGGCGAGCCCATAAAGGGGCGGGAGGGAACTGAGGGACACTCTTTTTCAACCAGTGCACTGTAATTCTCTTCCGAATAGCTGAAAAGCGGAGAGCTTGCTGAAAAGTAGGCCCGATTAAATGCCTGCAGGCGGTGCTTAATCACCAGATGCTTCTCAACAGTATCTCCGTCAGGCATACAAAAGCCCCGGCGGACAGCGTCAAGCAGTTCACTGACCAGCACCGATGGCGGCAGCTCGCTGTTGTCTTTGATGCTTTGGCCGACATAGCTGATATAGAGCAGATCGCGTGCGGAGAGGATCGACTCAAGAAAGAGGTAGCGGTCTTCGTTGCGCAGTGAGCGGTCGCCCTTTTGCGGTTCACGCGCAATGAGGTCAAATCCCGGAGCGGCACTCTGGCGGGGAAAGGCGCTGTCGTTCATGCCGATCAGCGCGACAACCCTGAACGGAATGCTCCGCATGGGCAGCATGGCGCAAAAGGTGATTCCGCCCGTCATGAAGCCAAGCCCCTGCTCTTGCAATTCAAGTCGGGCCCTGAGCCAGGAGAGCATCACCGCAGGCGTCACTTCGCCGGTGTACTCCGCATGGCTGGCAACATCGCCAAGCTGTTCGCCAAGTGCGGCAATGGTCGCAAATTCGCGCTCGGAGAGAGCGGAGGGAGCAATAAAGTCCGCCAGCAAAGACTTAAACCAGGTGCGCCACTGCCCAAGAGGGCGGGGCCGCTCAATACTTTTGACAAAGCGTTCTACCGCCGTGATGAAGCCGGCAAATTTGCCAAGGGTTTCAGCTGCAGAACCGGTGAGATCGTCATAGGGCAGAATGCCGTTAAAGAGCTGGTTCTCGTCCGGCATGGCATAGCCGAGCAGCAGCCGGTCAAGGCCCGCCTTCCATGAGTTTTCGCGATAGCCGGGGAGATTCCTGGCCGTACGGTCACCTTCATCCATTCCCCAGCAAATCCCGGTGTTTTCAATCCATTCACGGATAACGTCAAGCTCGTCACTCACCAGCAAAAAACAACGACTCACGGGTGGTGAGGCAAGCAGGTCAAAAAGCTCGGAGGCGGCAAGGCGGCTGCCAGAGAGAGCAAGCAGTTTCAGCACGGCTGAGGCAATTTCCCCCTCGTTCATCATGCGCCGGTCTGCAATGGAGTAGTGAATTGCCGCAGCACCATCCCTACCGCCACTAGCCGCCCCGAAAACAGTGGCGATATAGGGAGAGTAGCTCTCAATTTCCGGAGTCATTACCACAATATCCCTCGGGTTCAGGTCGGGGGAATCCTCGAGCGTGGCGAGAATGTTGTTGTAAAGTACCTCAACTTCACGAAGCGGGCTGTGGCAGGAGTGAATCATCACCGAGCGGTCACGAGAATCAAGAGGGCGCAACTCACCCTCCTCGCCGGTGCCCGAAAGGTTCAGAATATCGGACTGGAGGGCATGAAGCAGGCAATGCTCGCCAGGATCGTCGTAGTGCTCCTCCTGATGCAATGCGCTGTCGCTCAGGTCGATAATCATGTCGGAAAAATCACGTCCTATCCGCCCGAGCGAAGCAAGCAGCGGATTCCCTTCAGTGCGCAGTGCACGCTCCTTCTCCGAAAGCCGGGCACTTGCCTTTCTGGAGAGAATATCGCCCCAGTATTCACGGGTTGGGCTCAAAAGAAAGAGGTTCACCTCTGTCACCGTGGCAACCGCCGAGAGCATATCGAGATGGAACTTCGGCAGGTAGGAGATGCCGAAAAGGGTGATCCGCTCAGCAATCTCCTTCACCGCCGGCGACGCAGGACTCAACTGGCGGCAAAAGAGCTCCTTCAGCCTTCCCCGGTGCGACCCCTCTGCATCAGCAAGCTTTCGCCAGAGGATCGGCTGCCACTCATCAGCGGCTGGTTGCGACTCCCCTGCCTCCCAACCGGAGAGCATCTCAGAACGAAAGAGCGTGTACTGGTCGAAGGTATCAGCAATTTTTTCCGACAACTGGAAAAGCTTGAGCCCATCAGGGTCATCCGACAAATAGTGACGCAAGGTACCAAAAGGCTCAGTGTGGAGCAGTTCCGGCAGCAGGCGCATGATCTTCCAGCCCATAACCTCCGGCGCAAATAACAAGGTGTCGGGGATTGCAGGGAAAAGCATTTGGAAGAGCTCCTGGACCATCGCGTTCGGAAAGGGATAGTGACCGTTGGCCCAGACGCCAAAACGACCGGCCAGTTCCATCGAAAGCCAGCGCTGCATCCCGCGGCTCTGCACAACAATCACCTCCTTAGCAAATGGCAAATTCAGTGGCTTGCGTAGCGTAGCGGAGAGAGTATCAACCAGAACTTCCATCCGGTTGCTGGTGTAGAGGTTAAGTGGCATGGTGGTGTGAAGAGTAAGAAACGCGACCAGACAGCCATCTTTTAAAAGATGCTTGACGCCGCCCGTTTTCAAGTATAACAAACAATTGCAGGGCATCAAACACTTTGCGTACTCTCTACTGCCGCTTAAACCATCTTTATAAGCCGGTGAACCACCCCCTCCCTTCCCTCCGGATGAGTTTCTGGAGGCAAAGATCCGATTTATTGAAAATTGCTCATGCCATTTCCTGGCAATTTCCGTTATTGAAGAAAAAAATACGGAGAATTGTTGCCCCGGTTGCTTCCTCGATTTCACCTTATATTCTAACCGGACAGAAAGGTATGCGCTCAGGTTTGCATAGGGCACGGTCACAACCCCCGGTCATGCTCCCTGGAATTGACAGGATTACCATCAAACTTCATAACATCTTCGATATGAAATCAGACCCGATCTACATCTTCCGCAAAACCTGGGGCACCTACCAGAAGGTTATCAGCAACAACCTCATGTTTCACAGGGAAATCACGTCTGCTGTCAAAAAGTTGCTCAAGAGCAACCCGGGACCGCTCAATGTCCTCGACCTGGGGTGCGGAGATGCCGCCCATATCAGCAAAATACTGGACCCCGGTCAAATAGCAGAGTACTGCGGATGCGATCTGTCCCCGTACGCTCTCGATGTGGCCCGAAACAACCTGGATGCGCTGGGAATCCGAGTAAATATGCTCTGCCGGGACATGGTTGCCGTGCTGAAAGAGGCACCCGAAAACCATTTTGACGTGGTCTACTCCGGCTATGCCTTGCACCACCTGACCACCGAGGAGAAACAGACTTTTTTTACTGAATGCCGACGTACCCTTCGCGAAAACGGTTGCGTCATCCTGGTGGATGTCATGCTCGAAGAGCAGCAGAGCCGGCCAGCATATCTCGACAGTTACAACGAAATGGTGGCAACGCGTTGGGAGGCCCTGACCCCTCACGAACGGGATCAGGTACAGGAACACATAAGGAACTGCGATTTTCCCGAAACTCCGACCGTCATCCAGACGCTGGCCAGTAACGCCGGACTGACGACCAGTCGGAGACTGGAAAAATATACGTGGCATGAAGCCTGGTGCTATTTGGCTTAAACTCTCTTTCGGGTGCCGGTATAGTGGTTAGGCGGCAGATAGGATTATGACTGGCGTTGTGTCGTCATGCCTGTGATTTCTACACGTGAAACATTATTGAATTTTCCGGATTCTGTCGGCGTCATACTCTACACTTCGCGGATACTATTGCTCGACCATATCAAGCAGATCGCCGAAACCATCCTGCTTGCTGCGCTTGTCGTCGAGCGTGTAGCCTTCCGGCGACACGTTGTAGAACCAGACCTGCTCTGTCGCTGGTTTGGTGACCTTGACGAGCAGGCCCCATACTTTGGTAAAAAGCAGAATGGAGTTTGATACGCCGACATAGGGCTTGAAAACATTGCTCGGCATGACGATTAACTACTTTGAGGTCGCAGCGTTCAACCAGGAGCTTGCGTAGGGCCTTGAATGCAGTACAGGAACCAAAGAGGTCGCTTTTTTCTTTACCAAGCGCCTGCGCAATTGCAGTTTTCGATAACGATCCGGGTTGATGAGGCATCTCATTTCCGTGCGGTTCATTTGCAGTAATTATTAAGACAATCTATATTGTATTCATTCACACAAAATTTATTGTATGAATGACCGAATAAAATCATTATCACAAAAATCAATTAAGACATTCATACAATCAAACAAAACCGATAGGACTTAACCGTAATCAATAAAATAATTTAAACACTATCACCTGCATTGTGCGGTATACTTTTTATCCAGAATTCGGCCATTTCGAAATAGTCTCGTGATGCTTTTTCGCATGAATCAGTAGAAAAAAAATAAGCTTAACAACACTCCAGGAAATACACGAGGAACAAAAAAACGCTCTGATTCTCATCGATTTCCCCTGAGAGCATTGCTCTTCTGATCGACACTTTTGGAGTCATAAATCATTATTTGCATTCTTTGATCAGTACGTATTGAAGTATTTATGCAAAGAATGATATCACACAAAGAATATTTCTTACAAGAATGCAGAAAAAAAAATGGCAATGCTCCGTGACAAAAGGGCTACCCCCCCCCTCCATATTCGCAGCTTGAACATGCAGAGGGGTATGCAGGTTTTCGAGAGTAAGAGAGTGAGCAAACTTTCCCAAGAGCACAAAAAAGAGCCGCCTCATCATGGAACCGGATTAAAATTATTGAATGCTTCAGAGTATTGTCGGCAAGTTTCTGCAAAAAAAACTTGTCCCGAAAGCTCATTACTTTATCACATCATCTCTTCTGCAGCGTCTGCGATCTTTCCCGGTAACAGCAGATTTGTTGCTGCCAGAAAGGAATATCAGCCACAAAACACTGTAGGGGAAAAATAAATGGTTGTTTTGAAATGGTTTAGGCTTGCCTGTGTTTTGAATTAAATGTTTAAATATATATTGTAATTAATATTCTATAACTTCAAGGCGCTTATACATACTGTATTCTTTACAGAAAGATGTGCTTCGTTCACGACAGGATACTGTTTTGTGTGATCAATGTATTGCAATATTGGTGTAATGATGTTATGTTGAGAATATTTCATTCCCGCTTTTATTCAGGAACACAATCCTTCATGACACCATGAAAATAATTGCCATGATATCGCAGAAAGGCGGGGCAGGCAAAACTACACTGGCAATCAACCTTGCTGTTGCGGCCGAGAGCCGTGGACATTCGTGCGTTGTTATTGATATCGACCCCCAAGGCAGTGCGATGGGGTGGCAAGATACCCGTAAAAAAGAGAGTCCTGTCGTCATTTCAGCACAGCCTTTACGCATTAATGCAATCCTTGAGACCGCTCGTGAACATGGGGCTGATGTTGTTATTATCGATACAGCGCCTCACTCAGATTCCGCTGCACTGCAAGTTGCTAGGGTTGCAGATTTAGTGATTATTCCATGCAAGCCGTCGATTCTTGATCTTCGTGCCATTGCGACTTCGGTCGATATTGCGGCCATGGCAAAAAAACCGGCAGTTGCCATTCTGAATTCAGTTCCGCCAAGAGGGTCACTCACTGATGAGGCTCTGGAGGCAATAAAATGTTATGATCTGAAAATCATTCCGGAATATTTAGGCCAACGAGCCGCGTTTGTACACTCGTTAACGGTTGGACTGGCAGTCATTGAATATGAGCCTTCAGGAAAAGCTGCCCGTGAAGTAGAGAGGGTTTATGAGTGGATTTG
The DNA here is from genome assembly GCA_903942355.1 of uncultured Chlorobiaceae bacterium. Taxonomy (GTDB): domain Bacteria; phylum Bacteroidota; class Chlorobiia; order Chlorobiales; family Chlorobiaceae; genus Chlorobium. Next base: position 16,405 of record CAJAOR010000095.1, read on the forward strand.
TCGCTATATCGACATTAAAAAATAATTTACAGCGAACGGAGAATAACTATGCAAAAAAAAACAAGCCTTGCATCAGCATTGCGCCAGTCATCAGACAGCCAAAAAGAGAGTACCGTGGCCGACAAAACCGCTGAAAAATCGAGGACAGCTTCACTGACACCGTCAAACCGAATCGGAAAAAAGTCGATCACTGGCTGGTTTGATGCGGATGTCCTTAAGCAACTGAAAATGATCGGTCTGGACAAGGATATGTCTATTCAGCAAATGGTTGGAGAGGCGCTGAACGACTACTTCGCAAAAAACGGAAAACCACAGATTGCCCGTTAACGTCACCCTCTTTACATTCAGTTACAGCTTTGCGTCCAACAGAAATTGCGGAAAATCCCTTCTCTCTCCCCAGTAGAGATGCACATAAGAGGCAAAGGTGTTGTTTTGCCGGTACAGCGCACTTCCTGTCTCTTCGTTTCGGGAATTGGTTATGGATGCAATGTTCTGCAGCGATCCCGCTCTTTTGAGCTGTGAGTAATGAAATTCATGACCGCGAAGCTCCCCTGCATAGCCGCCGTTCAGAGAAACATTTCTGTAACCCAGCGTCATTTTTACATCCTGCATGGTCGTATCGAGATCAAGTACTCCGCACATCGGATAAACTGAACCATCCTTGAGGGTAATAGAATTTCCCAGATACATCATCCCGCCACACTCGGCATAAGCGAGTCCGCCATTGCGGCAATATGCTGCTATACAGCCAAGCATTGCACTGTTGCATGAGAGTTTTTCAGCCATGAGCTCGGGGTACCCCCCTGCAAGGTAGAGCAGGTCTGCTTCGGGAAGCTTTGTATCATCCATTGGGCTGAAAAAGACGATCTTTCCATATTCGCTGAGAACATCAAGATTCTCCTGGTAGAAAAAATTAAAGGCTTCGTCACGGGCTACTGCGATAACCTTACTGCTTGCAGACGGATGAAACCGAACACCGGGAGAACAAGGAATTTCAATCCTCGAGAGCTCAAGCAGACGCTCAATGTTAACGGTTTTTTCGACATGCTCTGCCATAGCGGTAATCATGCCGTCGTAATCGTATTCTGAGGAAATATTCAGGCCAAGATGACGCTCTTTGATGGTCATGGTGTCGCTTCTGGGGACATAACCCAATGGTTCAACTCCGGCATCACGGGCTGCCATTTCAAGATAACGGTAATGGGAGGGAGTGTTGACCCTGTTGAAAATAACCCCGGCAAGGTTCAGGTCAGGATCGAAAGTCCGGAAACCGTAGAGGAGAGGTGCTGCGGAATAGGCCATGCTTTTAGCGTCAACCACCATAATTACAGGGAGGTTAAGCAGTTTTGCAACCTCCGCGCTGCTCCCTTCCGATCGTTCAGCCCCGTCAAAGAGCCCCATAACACCTTCAACAATAGAGGCATCTGCACCTGCTGAATAGCGGGAAAAGAGCTCCTGTGCATGTTTTTTTGATGCCATCCAGGTATCGAGATTGATACTGGTATAGTTGTTGCCTCCCGATGATGCCGCAATGGAGTGCAGCCAGGTATCAAGATAATCCGGCCCGCACTTGAAGGGTTGAACCGCAATTCCCCGCTGTGCAAGAGCTCTCAGAAGTGCAAGCGTCAGCGTTGTTTTGCCGGAACCGCTGGCTGGAGCTGCAAGAAGAAATCCTGTTTTGTTCGCACTAATTTTCACTGCACCCCCCCAAGCTTATGGATAAAGACTTTCCCTGCAAACTCAGGCTCCCCTGCCACTTCTGCAATCTTCTGATGGTGCGTAAAGAGAATGACCTGACTCTTTTCGCCCAGTTCGCTGAGTGCTTTGATGGTTGCCAGAGAGCGTTGATCGTCGAAATTGATCAGGATATCGTCAACAATAAAGGGCATGGTCTCGCTTGACTCTGTCCGCCATTCAAGGGTTGCGAGGCGCAGGGCCAAGTAGAGCTGGTCGCGGGTGCCGGAACTCATTGCTTCGACCTGCAGCCAGCTTCCGTTTTGCCGCACACCGGCCAGAACCAGCTTGCCATGGTCGTCACTGTCGGTACGCAAGCCGGTAAAAGAGCCCATGGTAAGCTCGGTGAAATAGCGGGAAGCAATTTTCAGTACTGGCGCCTCATTTTCCTGGCGATATCGCTCGGTCTCGTCACGGAGCATGGTTGCCGCAAGCTTGATGCGGATATAGCGATCGGTCAGACGACGGATTTTTGTGAGGGAGTGCTGCAGGGCTTCGGCCAGTTCAGCCGCCTTGCTACCGCCATTCATCCTTTCAAGCTCATTTTTTTTCCGGCCTATGCTTTCTGTCAACTGATTGATTTCTGGATTAATCAGGCTTGTAATCTCCTTGCTCAAGGCGTCGATACGGCCGGGAAGTTCATCCGAATTGACCGCTTCGGCCTGAAGCTCAAGATCGGCAAGGGTTGTACCTCCGGCAATGCGGGAGAGATTCCGTTCCGCTTCCTGTTGCCTCTGTTTGAGCATTGTCCAGGTCGCAGAGCGCTGCTCAGCCGCTATCAAATCTTCGCGGGTGACGCAATGGGCTGACTTGAGCATTGTTGCAAGTTCCTCTTCGCAGTTCCGCACATCGGTTTGAGTGGTGACAAGTGTTTTTTCAAGCAGCTCCAGCTCTTCACGCTCCCGCAGCAGGATGGCTTGCTCCTGACTGGCATGGCCAAGGCGGAGTTTAAGTTCCGTGATGGCCGGATGGGCTTCAATGCCTGCAAGATCTGGGGCAATATCCTGGACAAGTCGATCAACATCCCCTTCAAACTCGTTTAAATCCCTGTCCATTCCCTCTATGCGTTTGCGGAAATCATCAGCCTCCTTCAGCTTCTCAAAACAGGCCTGAAGCGTCTCAATAAAATCAAGCAACTCTGAGGGCACTGCCTTGCCGTCAAGCCCAAGAGGTATAACCGCATTGCTCCACTCTGCCTGCCACTCCTTCAGCTCCTCCTCTGCCCGGTTCCTCTTCTCCACGGCATTTTCAAGCGCTCTTTGGCCGTCACGAAGTTTGCCCTCAATGGCTTCCCGCCTCTTCTGGACGCTTTCTATGCTGCTCAAGAGAGCTCTGGCACAGTCAAGAGGCTCGTGCAACTCTGCTCCTGTAAAGCTCTTCACTGCACCTGTCGCAGCAATTTCTTTCAGAAGGTTTGCGTGCAACTCCCTGCGCCGTGTCATCTTTTCATCTGCCTCTCTCTGGCTCTTTTCAAACTCCCTGACCTGAATGCGCAGATTTTCAAAGGAGCCAAGCCAGGCGATCATCTCACGGGGAGAGAGCGGTGTGATGCCGGTTGATGCCCATGGTTGCTGCCATCGGCGGAAGAAATCTGCGAGGGCTCCGTCAGCACCGGCCTCTTTTTCATGAAGTGACGCCAGCCGCTTCTCGCTCTTTTCTGCCTCAGCTTTCAACGATGCATATTTCTCGACAAGCTCCGCCTCGCGGTAAAGCCGGTCAGCGGTCTGGTCAGCCAAACCGACCATCTGCTCATAAGCTTCCGGGAGCGGGTGCCGTGAGTCATAGTTGCGGCTCTCTTCAGCCACATCCTCATGATCGATCCACTGACGGCGCAGAAGCTGCCACCCCTGTTCTCGCCTGCTTCTGTTCTTTGCCAACTCCTCCTTACTGGGAACATCATAGGAAAATGCAAGCTTCTGAATTTTCTCTAACGTAAGGGCTAACTGTTTTTCAAGTTCTTCCTGCTCCGCCTGAAGTTGCCGTTTACGGTCGGTCAAAGCACGGAACTCCTCGTCAAACAGGTTCACACTTTCAACCAGAGGAAGCGGCAGATGCAGGACGAGTTCCAGTGACCCGTTCCACAGTCCGAGACGATGCAATGCTGCAAGGCATTCTCGCTTGCCCCTCTCTTGTTCATGCTCCATACCCATGATCTGGGTGTCGATATCACCAGCCCTTTCAGCAGCAAGCAGTACCCGCGAAAGATGACCGGTTTCAGCAACAGGCGGGAGTTGCTGCCTTTCAGATTCAACTTTTTCCAGCGCGTTTTCAATTTCCTGCAACTGTAGTTGTGCGTTCCACTTCCCCTGCAGAAGCGCTTCATGGCGTGAAGCAAGATCCAGCACCGTTCTGCGCTTTGAAAGACCCGGACGAAGGCTTTCAGTATCATTGATGGTCAATTCCGGCTTGATCTGTCGGAGAAGATTCGCAGCTGCAGTGCGAGCGCCGATACGTTGCCCGTCACGCACCGGGCGGTCACTTTTTCCTTTCCGATACTCGCCAAGTCGCTGATGCAACTCCTCTATCGCGGCAGCTTCATCAAGCAGTTGCTGATTGAGTGAGTGCTCGGCCATTTTTTCCCGGAGAGCCTGAAGACTTGCGGTTACCCGCTCATAGTGGATGCTTGCCTCTCTCTTTTTCCGTTCAACGGCAACTCGGCGCTCGCTGAAATCAGCAGGAAGCTGTGTGACCTCGCCTAGTTCAGCCAGTTGCAGCAGCAGGTTTTTACGATCGGAAAGATCAGGCAGCGCCTGAAGCAAACGTTCAGTCTTGCTTTTCTCTGTCTCCAGTTGTTGCTTTATCTTCTGCTTCTCTGTCAGCTTCTTTTGCGCCTCATCGAGATCCTGCTGATGCTCCTCCCATTCACGCCCCGAAAGGGTAACCTCTTTCGATTGCTTCAGTAGCTCCTTGTGGTAAGCCAGAGCCTCATTGATCAACCGGCTTGAACCCTGTGGCCTGAAAAGACTCTCCCCTTCCCGTTCAAGCCCGTCAATGACCGGTTTCAGAGAGGCGAGCCCGGCACCGGCAGCAAAGAGTGCCTTGCCCACCTCTCCCTGCTGGTCAAGAACGCCTTGCCCTCCCATGACCAGCGTTTCATGATTAATGCCGTACATCGCAAGAAAAAGCTCTTTTTCAACGCCATGCAAATAAGGGGTAAGGGCAGATGGCTCAATCGGGTTGTCGTGCTGGTCGAAAAGATCTTTCACATTTCGTTTCCGGCGAAAAAAGAGAAGTTCCTTACCGTTATCACCCTGCAAGCAGCCGCCCACCAGAAGCTGCTGGTTCTGATGGCGAAAATTATCAGCGGTGCGCATGGGGAAACCAAAAAAGAGAGCCTGAAGCGCTCTCATGGCACTGCTTTTGCCTGCTTCATTGGGCCCATAAACAATATGAAGACCGGGAAGAGGAGAGGAGAAATCAAGAATCTCGCCGGAAAAAGGGCCAAACGCTTTCAGCTCCAGTCGTTTAATTTTCATGACGTACTCCCTCTCCTATCTTTGCCATCAGCAGCTCCTTAACCTCTTCACGCAAGAGAGCCAGCTCCTCCTCACCTGGCCGGAACGGATCACCATCGCTTAAGAGCTCGGAAGGGAGCTTGCTGCGAAGCTTTTCAAATTCCGGCACCAGCCCGACAAGGGCTGACTGCTCAAACTGAAGGGTTTTAACCGATGTCAGCAAGGCCAGCAGAGGAGAGTCATCGGCACTTTTGTCGTGCGGTATTGCGCTCTTTCGGGTCTTTATCACAACTTTCTCAATCCACACATCACCAAGGCTGGCTGCAACAGCCCGAAACTCTTCACTCCATTGAAGAGCATCCTCGTGAAGCTCACCATGCAGCGCAGTTTCCCCCTCTACAATCAATCGCACGGCAAGCGGGCGTCCATCAGCCTTTGCCCTCTCCTCCTCCAGTGCCTCACGGACAAGATCGCACAGGGAGCCAGCACTCTGGCATAGGGCAGGATCTACCCGGCAGAGAGCCCAGCGGAGAACGTCGAGCTCTCGCTCTTCGACAGCAATGACGCGTCCTTCATCGACCGATACCAGCGTACAGCCTTTTGGTCCCGTTTCGCGGATATGACGCCCCTGAATATTTCCGGGAAAAACAACCCATGGATCACAACAGATCTCTTCGCGCTGATGAATATGACCAAGCGCCCAATAGTGGTAACCTTTTGAGCGGAGCGCATCAAGCGTGCAGGGAGCGTAAGGCTCGTGGCCCGGACGGCCGTTCAGGCTGGTGTGGAGAAGACCGATATTGAAGAGCGCCGGATCACCCTGGGGATAGTTTCGAACCAGGTCATCCATAACCGAACGGGCAGAAAAGCTTTGGCCATGAATGGCAACGCCATATTGGTCAAGGAAAAGGGATCCGACACTCCGGTGCGGAAAGAGGGTGACATTGTCAGGCAGTTTCAGTAACCGGGTCATCTGGCTTGCCGCATCATGATTTCCGGAAACAATGACAACCTGAATACCCGCTTCTCGCAACAGCCCCATACGGCTCATAAAATAAATTCCGGTGTTATAGTCCTTCCAGTCGCCATCATAGAGATCACCTGCAAGCAAAACAAACGCAACTCTTTCATCAAGAGCCAACTCTATAAGGTTGTCAAAAGCGCGTCGGGCAGCCAGCCGGATTTGCTCAAGGGGTGCATCCTGATAGGCTTCAAGCCCCTTCAACGGACTGTCGAGATGGATGTCTGCTGCATGCAGAAAAGTGAACATAAGCACAATCTCCAATAGTTTGGGAACAAGGCTGACGGTAAAAGCAACTGCTGACTGCCGACCTTAAACGGTAGCTAAATTATTGGGATGGAACAAGAAGGGATAGGCTATTGTTGAAGAAACTTCTCGCGACAGGGCAATCACCTTGACCGTGAACTACTGTCGGTCAGTTGCTGATTCGGAAAGCGGGTATGCACACTTTGGACATTTCTCAAGTTTCTTCGGACGGGGATCAGAAGCAACCAAAACAAGCGCCCCTATTGCCGGGGTTAAAAACAAAGAGCAGAAAAAATATCCCCAAAATCCAAACTTTCTGTTTGATCCGATGAAAGCAATCAGGATACAGAGAGCGACATACAAGAGGTAAACAGCCATAGCATCTCCTTGTGCTGTTGAAATTCGCCGCAAATTGACAGTCTTAACCAACTACCTCTGCCACTATATTTAAAAAAGCAGCAACAGAGGTGAAAGTTAAAAAATAGCGCATAAAAAGCAACAAAGCCCTTGTGCGCTATTTTAACCCATTTGCCGTTATTGGCAAAATCAATCAGTTTGCCGGGGTTGCCGTCTCATCTTTTTTCAAATCAGCCGCAACCTTTTTGCCTTTCGTGAACTGCTCGGCAAAATAGGACTTTACCTTTGCCGGATCAAGATCAAGGAAGGTGCCACCCGATTCAAAATGCTGTATAAACACTTTGTAGATTGCATAGGTAGAGGCTCCTGAAATAACCGGCATGGTAATGGCACCTGTAGTCTGTCCAATCAAGGGAATACATTTTATCAAGCTTGATAGAGTACCGCCTAGGGCTACGGGGATAAACCCGCCCAACAACGTTGTGATGACAGATTTTCCTATGTCGCGCCTGAATGTAACACCGTACTCACTTGAAAGCGTCCTGATCATATCAAGCTGTATGCCTACCAGAGCGACCAGATCAGCCAACGGTATAGGGACAAGCCCGACACCCATTGCGGCAAGAATGTGATTTCTTGCATGTCTCTCAATGCGCTGATCACGATCCAATGTGTCGTTGATACTTTCAGTTACCACTTCAGCTTTTGTCTCAACTGTTTCGTTTTTCATAAGTAATCTCCTGTGTAAAGTTGATTTCACTTATCGATGATGTATTAAAGTAGCAAATTAAACCCTATTCAACAAAACGACATAAAAACATGAACTCCTACCGAATCAACACCGGGACTCCGTGCTGAATCTTAAACAAATATAAGGGCTTGTCTTCAAGATTGCCTGCGCGGTCAAACTTGTATCTGCCATTGGCGCCTTCAAAAGCATCCGAATACCGAATGGCATAGGATAAATCGAGAGGGTTCCGAGAACCGGTAAATTTGATGGCTTTTGCAAGGATGTGCAATGCATCGTAGCTTTGCGCTGCCCATGTATCCGGATTTCGGCCATATCTGGCAAAAAACTTTTTAACGAATAGCTGATTTTCAGGACTTGGGGAATGGACGTTATAAAAACTGAAAAAAATCGCCCCCTCATATGCCGAACCCGCATGATTGCGCATTTCCGGTGTATCGCTGAAAGCTCCCAGAACGGGAGTTTTCAGCCCTACCTTACGGGCTGCTCGTAAAAAATCCCCTGCTATCGGCTCGAGGCCGCTGAAAAAAATCATATCCGCATTAATCATTTTCAGTTCGTTGACCAGCAACCGGAAGTCAACATTTTTACGGGAATAAGACCATTGATAGACTGCTTTGGCATTTAATTGATCAAGACCGACTTGAAACTGATAGGCCAAATCCTCTCCGTAAGCATCTTCCTCCCATAGTACCGCAATTTTACGGAAGCCGTGATCTGTGGTCAGTTTGGCAAGTTTCGCTGCGATCCTGTCGCTTGACAGAACCGTGCGATTGATGTAGTTGAACCCGTGAGAGGTCATATCAGTGTTATTGGCTCCGATCAACAGGTGCAGCAATCGACTTGACTCAAAAATTGAAGAGGCCTGGATAGCAGGTCCATCATCATAGTATCCAATCACTGCACTCATCTCAGGGTTATCAACGAACTCCCTGGCAATAATTTTCTGCTTTAGACGGTTAAAAGCATCGTCTCTAATAAGCAGGCGGATCGTGTATTCCCCTGCTAGATTTTTGGAATTGATTTCATCAAGGGCAAGTAAAAGACCATCCCGCATACCGTCCTGGTTGACAGAAAACGGCCAGCATACTCCAACAAGAATCTCTTTCGAAGGGTTATTCAATACTTCAAATCGACGTAAACCCTTACTTTCAAAAGAACTGGTCTCCAAAAATATGAAGAAAACGAGCAACCCGATTCCCACCACCCAAAAAATTATTTTCTTCATCTCTCAATCCTTGCCTAAAATAATCGGCAAGCCCGACTGCCCGGAACCGATCACAACCACTTTGGCATTCGGTGATTTCGCCAACTCTCGCGTTGCCGCAATGCCTTCCCATTTGAGAACCGAAGGAGTCAAGCTCTTGTTTACTGTTTCATTGTATTGCCGAATACCTTCTGATTCAATTTGCAGGCGCTCTGCTTCCTTTTTTGCTATCGACATGCGGTAGGAATATTCTCCCTCACGTTGCTGCTGAACCATTTTCTCTTCAATTGCTTGGGAAATTCGGGCTGGAAGAGTGATTGATTCGATCGGGACATCATCGATCTTGACAAAACGCGCAGCAAGATGAGCCCTTGATTGTTCGTTGAACAGCAACTGGATGGCTTTCTGTGAAGTGTAGATTTCCTCAGGCTTGTATTGTCCGAAAAGAGTTCGGATAACAGATCGTACATCGGGGCGAATCGCCACGTTGATATAGTCTGGCCCAATAATCTGATGAAGCAGGGGAAGTGTCGAAGGGTCAAGGTAATAGCGCACGGTGTACTTTACATTGACAGTGAGCCCGTCAAACGTCAGAACATCAATCGAATCACGAAACTGCTGCTTGCGTATCGAGTAAATGTACATCTTGTTAAAAGGGAGAATCACATGCAGTCCTTCAGGATACACCGTATCAATCACCGTGCCTGCTCCAAGCCTTCGCCACAAGATTCCACGTTGTCCAGACTGTATCGAGATAACTGTACGGTCAAAAAAGAATACCAGAACAAGGCACACCAGTAAACCCATTGAGATGACTGGAAGTGCGTGTTGGCGGAGAAAAGATTTGCAAAGGGAGCTGAAATTTGCAAGCCGTTCACGGAGAAGTTTCATTGCATCTGTGCTGTAACCTGATTCTGGCAAAGCTCCAAAATATCATATTATAAAAAAATTTACAGCAAAAAGCACCCTACTCTTTTTATTTGGCCGCCATAAGTTCAATTATCCTTGTTTCGGCAGAGCATATGGTTAATTGATAACCGTCCGCGCGTTCCCCTCAACACGTCACCGGTTCAGCGTAGCATGTGCCCGAAAGAGAACGGGAAATTTTCCTGACTACCGCTAACAATGCATTGAGCGTGCAAGCTTCTGGAGGCTTATCAGGCACAAAACTAACATTTTGATTAAACGCGTTATAATGGTAAAATAAGAGTTGTTACTGTTCAAAAAGCCACCATTTCTCATAAACCAAGGATTAAGGAGAACCCGATTATGTCCCGTATTATTTCTGCCTCACTTTGTGCTCTTTTTGTTGTTTCAATAGGCTCTGCCGAAGCCAAGGCTGCCTATAATGTTGCTGCAGGCAAAGCTGTCTATGATGTAAGCTGTACGACCTGCCACAAAACAGGCCTCATGGGTGCACCAAAATTGGGTGACAAGGTCGCATGGGCTCCTCGTATCGCTCAGGGCGAGGCTATGCTGGTCAGCAAATCAATCAAAGGCTTCACTGGCAAAAAAGGAATTATGCCTGCAAAGGGCGGCAATCCAAAACTCACCGATACCCAGGTCGGAAATGCTGTAGCGTACCTCGTTCAGCAAGGTAAATAGGCACATTTGTTTCACGATGATTGAAGGGCGGGATGATCTCCCGCCTTTTTTCATTCATTTAATCCAGCTCATTTTTTTTGCAGACACCCATAATTGGGGAGCAGTTTACAGCAAATGTTCTCTCATAAAAGTAAGATCATCATACTGTTTTGGACGACGTAAGGGATCCATATAAAAAAGATAGTGGATGACAATATTTTTGTTTAGAAAAAAGTATAGTAGTTGCCGCCTGATAAAGTTGTAATTTTAAAAAAGAAAACTTTACTCACCTATTACCGGGAAGAATAATGAAACAAAATATGGGACAAATTGACAGAATAATTCGGGCAGTAATCGGTGTGGCAATTATTCTTGTCGGATTGATAACACATTCGTGGTTGGGCTTAGTAGCGCTTGTTCCGCTACTGACTTCGATTTCAGGGTTTTGTCCTCTGTATACCCTGCTGAAAATTTCGACATGCCCAGCCGCCGATCGTCAGGAAAAGCCGGCCAAAGGTGGTGTTCCCAAATAATGAGGTACTAAAAAGCTCTTCCCTGATTTACAGTGAGATACAGCATAAAAGTCAGCAACCCTTGCATTAAAGCTTCAGGTTGCTGACTTTTATGCTGTTGTTTCCGAACGTGCGAATCAACAAAACAACACGAACAAGTTATTTGAACGCATGACCGGGCTCAATGCCAACAGCCTTAAGGATTTTGGCAAGCGGGCAGAAACCTGTAAATGCCGCTTGAAAAAGGTTTGCGCCTACAAACCCGGTAAACCAGAGCCAGTTCTGATTGTGATAGATTGAAAGCAAAACGCTAACAAGCACAAAACAACCTGCAATGGCAAAAACAACGCGATCGATGTTCATGTCGGACGTATTTATTGATTAATAAGATTTCGATTTCCAGTTCTTTCCCCCTTATTGGCGACTGATCTATACTTGATTACCCAAAAAGAAGCAATTTCAAGAGCTTGCCTTTATTGCTGTGACAAGAAAAACCGGATATGCAGCTTTTATTTTCGCCCTGTTTTCCTTTTCAAACAGGTAAGCCGTTTCAAATGTTGCAACCTGAAGTCCTGCCGCCTTAAGCAGTGCGGCAAGTTCTTCACGATCAAACCCATGATGAACCTTTTCCAGCGGGTCGTCATGAAACAGGCCATCCTCCTTGTCAAGATCAGCTATGGCGATGATGCCTCCAGGAGCAAGAAGATTTGAAAGGTGATTGAGAAACTTCGCAGTATCGGCAATATGGTGAAGGGTCATGTTGCTGTAGATCAAATCGAAGATCTCCTCCTGTGCGCCATTCTGCAAGGGAGACAAGAGATCAATGCATCTGGTTTCTATGTTCGTAAGCCGGGATGACCGGATTTTCTCCTGAACCACAGCAAGCATTTCCCTTGAAGTATCAATTGCTGAAACCGTCCCTACAAGCGGAGCGATTTCCATAGTGACAAGGCCGGTACCGCAACCGAATTCTAGGGCACGCATGGTTTTTGCGGGTTTTGTCGATGCAATAATTGCTTGAGCGACGGCTAAAGCAAGTGCACTGCGTCGAGGGTTTTCATCCCACTGCGAGGCTTCGCGATTAAATTTATCCGCACTGTTCCATGTTTCAGCCATGATGGTTCATGATAAAAAGTTACGATAGTCCTAAAGATTTTGTTCAGAAAGGCAGCCACCCATACGCTTCAGGGATGCACCACAATTTTGGCAGGATGTCTCCCGGCAAGGCTCCCCTTTCCGATGCGGCAACTCAAAGCCACATTCCGGACAAATACAGATATCAGGACGGTCAGTTGGGAGAGAGTCACAGAGAGAGCGGATAACTCCCCCCTGGATGCAGAGCTTCTTGCCATCAACAATAGCTTCAGCTACTTTTTTATGGGCGGCCTCAAGAATACGGCCAAACGTTGGACGGGAGACATTCATCCTCAAAGCAGCATCGGCCTGGTACAACCCCTCTTTATCGGCCAGTCTGATCGCCTCAAGCTCATCAACGGCAAGTACAACGGTTTGCAGTTCATCAAGAGGGACTCCATCCGGCCTGAAACAGGTGATCTTTGGAATATCCTGAATGCTCCGACATTGAGTCGGCCTGCCGACCCGATTGTTTTTCATAGCCACATTTTGGAAAGCTTGTAGTAATAGCCCCAGCTCTTTTTCAGCCAATGGCCGACAACCGGCATTGGAATAAAGAGCTCTCTGGTGCTGTTTTTATAGACAAATCCTGCACCATCGCCCATATCCATGACACAGAGAATATTCAAATGTTTCTGATATCCCTTCATCTCACCCTTTTGACTGAGATGCTCTATTGATGCGTTACAGGCAGCATTTCTGGCCATCAATTCGGCCAAATGCCCTTGCTTTGCTTTCCAGTCGGGACCTTCAAGAGCGGCAACATCCCCTGCTGCGTACCATCCCGATATACCCTCTATCCGGCAGAAATTATCAATACGGATAAATCCTGCTCCGTTTTGGGGAAGGTTTGACGCTTGAACAGTTTCATGCCCGTCACCGGCAGAAATAAACATGGTGAGGTCACTCTGAAGCTTGCTCTGATCTTCAAAAACAACACCATCCGGTTCAAACCTGCTGATTTTTTTGCCGTAGTGTGTCTTAAAGCTATTGGCTTTAAACATGTCATACAGCGCTGACAGTGCCTTTTTTCCCATTCGGGCACCTGGTTCAGCCATGGGAGCAAAAAAGGTCATCTCAAAGCGATTACGAATCCCAAGCTTTTTCAGGTGATGATGCAGATTGAAAAAGAGTTCAAATGCCGGACCACCCCTTACAGCACTCGGATCTTTTGGATTACCGCCAAATCCGAAAGCTATTTTACCGCTGCCACGGGCAACAAG
>CAJAOR010000096.1 GCA_903942355.1 uncultured Chlorobiaceae bacterium
CAATGACGGTGATCTGGCTGTCGCGAACTCCATCGCAGCCGTCATGGCCGGCGCTACCCACATCCAGGGAACCATCAACGGTATCGGCGAACGATGCGGCAACGCCAACCTGATCAGCATCATTCCCAACGTCATGCTGAAGCTGCAGCGCTCATTCACCTTTGTAGAGCACCTCACCCAGCTCACCTCACTCTCGAAGTTTGTCTACGAGATTCTGAACATGCCGTCGAATACCCGTGCACCCTTTGTCGGAAAATCAGCATTTGCCCACAAAGGCGGCATCCATGTCAGCGCCGTCATGAAAGAGAGCTCACTCTACGAGCATATCGACCCTGCACAGGTCGGCAACCGGCAACGCGTTCTTGTCTCCGAACTTGCCGGCCAGAGCAACATCCGCTACAAGGCTCATGAGCTCGGCATCACCCTGCCCGAAAAAAGCGAGCTCTTCAAAAATATCGTCCACCACATCAAGGAACTCGAACACGAAGGCTACCAGTTTGACGGAGCCGAAGCCTCTTTTGAGCTCCTGCTGCATAAAGAACTTGGCAACTTCAACCCCTTCTTTGAAGTCCTTGAAACCAAGGTACACATCGAATCCAGCAAAAACGCCAAAAATGTAGACCAGGCCGTACTCAAGGTCAAGGTTGGAGATGAAATCGAGCATATAGCCGCCGACGGTGACGGTCCGGTCAATGCCCTCGACAAGGCCCTCCGCAAGGCCCTGATCCGCTTCTACCCCGAAATCAAAAGCATCAAGCTTGTTGACTACAAGGTCCGTGTGCTCGAAGAAAAACGCGGCACCTCCGCCAAAGTGCGGGTACTGATTGAATCAAGCAACGGCCACTACACCTGGGGCACGGTCGGCGTCTCGACCAACATCATCGAGGCAAGCCTCCAGGCACTCCAGGACAGCATGAACTACCACCTCTTCACGCTCAAGGCATTGATGCCGAAGAGCAAAAAGGTACCACAGGAATAAACCACATGAGAAAAAGCCGGGCAAACGCTTTATGCGCCGCCCGGCTTCATTCAGCCTCTTGTTCTTCCCTTTAGTTCCATACATTGCTTTCCTTTACATCATCCGTTTGCCAGAATTACAAAACCAGTACAACCACTCATCCCGAGACCGGGACAACGTGATGATACTGGTTTCAGGATGTTTATTGCCGGAGCTCTCTTATTCAGGCGGGTAAGTTGTTCGTGGATGCCTGATGGGCGTCATCTTTCTTCAGGATGCCATCTTCAACCATTTTGTTGATCGCCTGTGAAAGTTGCTCGTGGGTACGAAGCAAGGCTGGCAGTGAAAGCGCAAGCGATGCAATCGGACGAATATTGGCCTTTTCTTTTTCGAGCTGCGTAATGTTGACAAGATCAAGACGGATAACGCCATCGATGAGCGTAATGTTGGCAACTCCGTCAGCATAGAAAGTCTGCATGTTTTTTCTCCCTTGAAAATATTTTTGATGTTCGATTCATGTAACACAGCGAGGTTACAATATATTAACAGCCGCATTTTTTTTACAAACAATTCGTCGGGCCGGTTAAAAAGCTCGTACAGCCCTGGCACGATAGCCTTGCGATTTGCTGTAGTCATGCTGGTATCCGTCGCCGAAAAACTGCCTCCAGGCGTTATTTACATCGCGCTCGGTGGAACTCCAGTAGAATTTGTCGATAAAATCTCCAACAGCGCTTCTGTTGAAATAGAGATGGTTCAATTGATCCTTGTTTGGCAGAAACCAATCGTTGTAACCGTTGCTCACAAAATTTTGACAGACCTCTTTGGCATCAGCCCAGGTAAAGTAGCCGTCCTCCTTGTCTGGAGAGCTTCCCTGCATATCGGCCTTGGCGGCGACAAGGCCGTGCTGACCCATGTTATTGAGGTAAAAAACAATGCCTCCACAATAATATTCCCCGATCTTGGCCTTGGGTGCCGGCGGTGCCTCAGAAACGGTATCATCAATGCTCTCCACAGCTATCTGTTGACTTGATGGCCGCTCTCCGCGGGCATCCTTCAGATTGACTGATGACTGCATCTGGTTGAACAAAAGCTGGAAATCGTATCCCTGCTCGGATCCTGCAAGTGAAAAGATTTTCTTGAGAAGCCCGGCAAGGCCATCTTGCGATATGCGCAATGCTTTGGCAATCAGAGTCTGGGTTAAAGCAGGATCATCAAGCAACTTGCCTGACTTGGCAAACGCCAGCAACTGCTCCTGAGGTTCCTTGAGCTCTTCATCAAATCGCATGATCAGCCCGCCATGGGGAACATAGAACGTCACCTCTTGCATTCCGCGTCTGCGCCGGATAGCCTCACTCAATGCCTTGACACCGAGTTCATCTCCGTGCTGTGCCAGTTCCATCGCCTCACGTAACGCATCAAGAAAAATAGACTCATCCTGATAGGAAACCAGCCGGCTTACCAGGCGGTCAAGGGGGTCGTCTTGTTTGCTTCCAAAGATGTTTTTTAACAAGCCCATCTATTTCTCCTGTTTTTTTGATTGACAATGGGTTAAATCATTCCTAAAAAGCCCGTACAGCCCGTACACGGCTGACATACAGCTTATTGCTGTGGCTCTGGAAGCCATTGATAAAAACCTGTAGCCACGCATTGGTTGTACTGGACTCCGATGAACTCCAGTAGTAGGTGCTGTAATCGGCAAAACCGCCAACATCACGCTTATGCAAATAAAGCCGATTCAGTTGCTCTTTGTTGGGCAAAAACCAGTCACTATAGCCGTTACCGATAAAATCATGACAGGCAACTTTAGCATCAGCCCAAGTAAAACGCCCTTCCTCATGACCGGAGGAATGTCCTGACAGGTCATCTTTGGCAGCAATAAGTCCGTGCTTCCCTGTTTCATCAAGAGAAAAGACAATGCCACCACCATACTCGTCACCGATATTCATGATGGTTATCGTTAAAAGTTATGGTTGATATTAAAAAGCCCGTACAGCCCTGACACAACTGCCGTTCGACTTGCTTCCGGCAACCTGGTTACCATTAACAAAGTACTCTGCCCATGCATTGCTGGCATCGCTCTCAGAGGAACTCCAGTAGTAGGTATCCACAATACCGCCAATGGCACTCTTATTGAGATAGAGCTGATGCAACTGTTGCTTGTTCGGCAAAAACCAGTCACTGTAACCGTCGACAAAAGCATTGGCAGCAGTGATGGAATCATACCAGTTCATGACCCCTTCTTCCTTGCCGGTAGAGTGGCCTGTCATATCCGTTTTGGCCACAACAAGGCCATGCTGGCCAGTACCGTCAACATAAAAAACAATTCCGCCGCCCAGGCTGTCACCAATCTTTGGCGAGGCCGCAAAGGAGAGTGATGAAACCGAAATCAGGCTCAATCCAGCAAGCAGGAACATCATCCATAGCCGGGTAATGCTTTTTTTTGCAATAAATTTCATGAAAGTTGTCGTTAAGGTATTGTTGATTAAAACGGTAATTCGATTTTAATACACACAGATCATCACACAAAAACGTGCAGGTTAAAGATAAAAAAGATTATTTGATTATCCGTGCTGTAATGGGATGAAGACCCGGTTTGCTTTATTGTGCGGGGAAACAAAAAAAGGACAGCTTAGATGGGAATTCTCCCCCTCCGCTGTCCAAAGCAAACAACCTGCCCGGTCTTAACCTATCAATCATCAATCAACACACACAAAAGACCGGGACTTGTTGCTCTCCATTAAGTACGACGTGATTGCCGGCGAAATCTTGCGCAAAAAATCTTTTTTTTAACGGCTTTCTTTGCTTACTCAAAGCGAAGGGCTTCAACCGGCTTGAGTGATGCCGCTTTTCTGGCAGGCCAAAGGCCAAAAAAAATCCCGATCAGCGCTGAAAAGGTCGTTGCAAGCAAAACCGATGCCAGGGAAGTTTTTACCGCCCAGCCAGCAAAAAGAGCAAGAACCAGAGAGATGCCGATACCGGCAAGAATCCCGATAAACCCTCCGCTGATGGTCATGCCGACCGATTCAATAAGAAACTGCAGCATGATATCGTTTTTTCTTGCCCCGATAGCCTTGCGCAACCCAATCTCGCGGGTTCGTTCGGTCACCGAAACAAGCATGATATTCATGATGCCGATTCCTCCTACAAGCAGCGAAATGGCCGCAATCGAACCGAGCAGCACGCTCATGGTCTGCGTGGTGCTGCTGAGCATCTTCTGAATCTCAGTCATATCCCTGATATTGAACGAATCGTCGTCCGCTTTGAGGCGATGCCGTTTTTGGATCAGCTGACTGATGGCGGCTTTGGCCTGTTCAATCAAATTAGGCGAAGCTACCTCAACAAAAATGCCGCTGAGATAATCCTTGCCAAGCACCCGGTACATGGCGGTTGTTACGGGGACGAACACCACATCATCCTCATCCTGCGGTCCGGAAAACCCCTTTGCCGGAGCTATGCCGATAACCTTGAAATTAATCCGGTTGATCTTGATGGTTTTGCCAAGCGGATTGCTGCCTCCAAAGAGCTCCTTGACCACCGTCACGCCGATAATTGCCGACTTTTCACGGGCTTGAATCTCTTCACGGGTAAACCACCTCCCCACGGTGGGGATAGCTGCACGCATGGTACCGTAATCGAATCCCACTCCCGTCAACTGCGAGCTCCAGTTTTTGTTGCCGTAAACAATCCGCCCGCTGCCATTGACCACCCCGGAAGAATTTTTGACCAGCGTGCGCAGCGCGGCAATATCATCCACATCAATAAAGGTAAAACGTGCAACGGCACCCGCACCTTGAGCCGCACCATGAATTTTGGCCGACCCACCCCTTATCGAGAGCATGTTCGAGCCCATGGATTTCAGCTGCTCCTGCATGGCCGCTTTTGCTCCTTCGCCAAGCGCCATCATGGCAATCACCGAGGCAACCCCGACAAAGATGCCGAGCACCGAGAGAAAGGAACGCATCTTGTTGGCAAGAATGGACTGAAAGGCCTGTGCCATAAATCCGGCATAGCGACCATCCTGCCATAACGAACCCTTCCTGGAAACGGGTGACTCCAGCTCAATCTCCCCTGCCGCTGCCGCCGAAGGCTGCATCCCAGCCCGGCGTTCATCTGAGATAATGACACCGTCCCTCATGATAATGACCCGTCCGGCATAAGCCGAAATCTCATTTTCATGCGTAACCATGATGACAGTCTTTCCCTCGTCATGAAGCCCTTTGAGAATCTTCATGATCTCTGCAGAGTTTTTTGAATCGAGGTTACCGGTCGGCTCATCGGCAAAGATGATGAGCGGATCGCGGATCAGCGCCCGAGCAATAGCCACCCGCTGCTGTTCGCCGCCCGAAAGCTGGTTAGGCGTATGATCCATTCTATGATCCAGTCCTACAAGCTTCAGACGAGCTATCGCCTCCTGGCGAAAATCCCCCTTAAGCCCGCTGTAGATGTGCGGCAGCCGCACATTATCAACAATGGTCATGCGCTTGAGCAGATGAAACTGCTGAAAAACAAATCCGGCAACATTATTGCGCAACCCCGCCTGCTCATCCTCCGTCAGGGTGTTGACATTATTGCCCATAATCATGAACTCACCCTGGTCGGGATTGTCGAGCAGTCCCAGAATCTGAAGCAGAGAAGATTTGCCTGACCCAGAGGCTCCCATGATGGCAACAAACTCACCCCGCTCTATGGTCAGGGAGACCCCCCGAAGCGCATGAACAGTACTTTCACCGATCTGGTATGTCCGGTGAATATCCCGAACTTCAAGCAGTGGTTTCATCATCGTGTCCTGTTGCGCTGAGGCATAAAGGGATTTGAACCGCCTTTTTTTCCTGGGATGACAAAAGAGGTATCGGGAAGCAGCACAACGGCGTTGTCTTTCAACCCTTCAAGAATCTCGATGTGAAGCTCATCCTGCAACCCGGTCTGCACCGCTTGATAGCGCACGTCATCTTGTTTGCCGCCGCCCCTCCGCTGAAGCACAACCGTCTTGCCTCTTCTGGTCTGCACCGCCGCAACCGGCACAAGCAGCGCATTCTGCTTCTCCTGGACAATAATCTCGATATTGGCACTCATGCCGGAGCGAAAAACATCGGGAATGCGCTCAGGAATAACATCGACATTATAGATATTCACGTTATTCTGCAGATGCGACTCATAGTAGATGTGCCCGACAACCCCGTTCACCCTGATTTCAGGGTAGGCATCAAGCCCGATCACAGCCTTCTGTCCCACCTTTACCCTTCCGATATCGGTTTCATCGACGTAAGCCTTGACAAGAAGCCGGTCGGAAAGCACAAAGAGCGAGTCGCTTGTGGTCACCGTCTTGCCCGGATCGACGCTGCGTACAATAACCTGCCCCGCCATCGGCGCAATGACCGCAGTCTCCTTGTAGACCTTCTGCCAGTAACTCTGCTCACTTTTTCCCTGCAATTTGGCGGCATCAAGCAACGCTGCCCGCTCGGTTGAACTGAGCATGGCAAGGATTTCTCCCTTCTTTACCTGTTGTCCCTCTTCGACAAGAATATCCTCGATTCGCCCGCCGACCGATGACTGGATTTTCACGCGAGTCTGCGGTTCAACGGCTCCAGTTGTCGATACCGATGAGGAGATGGTGCCTCTTACGGCATGAGCCTCTTCAAAATGTTGCTTCCCGTTCCTGTTGCTGTTGAAATAAAGGAACCCTCCGGCCCCGAGAACCAGAAGTGCAACAAGAACACCCCATACCAGTATTTTGCGACTAACCATCAAGACCTTCTCCTTTTGCCTGAATCCATTGAGCCTCGGCAATCAACAGATCTGCTCCAGCATTAAGAAACTCCTTTTTTGCACTCACCAAATTGTTTTCAATAATCACCCAGTCATTGAACGTAACAAGCCCGTTCGAATATTGCGCGTTGGCAATAGTCGAGCGCTCCTGGGCCGCATCAAGAAATTTTTTCCTCACAGACACCAGTTGACGGGCATCCTGATAATTTTTCCAGCTCTCTTCGAGGCTATTGAAAAGCTGGAGATAGCCACTTTTTTCCTGCGAATTCTGCTGACTTAAAACCGCCATAGCTTTGGAAACCCTCGCCCGACCCGTCCCTCCTTCATAAATCGGGACTGAGAGCGTAAAGCCTGCATTCCAGTCCACAGCCTTGAACGGCAAACTGTCAACAGAACCCCTGCCAAGCGATGAGGTCAGATAGAGTTCAGGTGAAAAAGCATTTCTGGCTGCATCAAGATCAAAACGCGCAGCCCGGCTTCTGGCATCAAGCTCCTGAAAAAATGGATGGTTTTTTGCAAGAAGTGCAAGGTCAGGCTTTGAAGTCAAAAGGTCAGCTGCCCTGAAAGCCCCCTGAACCCTGATCGGATAATGGCTGTCACGACCAAGCGCCGAAGCAAGGATAGTCTGGGCAAGCACAAGTCCCCTTTTTGCCTGTAACACCTCAAACTGCGCCTGGGCCAGATCGGCTTCGGCCTGGCGAAGCGAACCGATATGCTCCCGTCCTCCCTGATAGCGCAAACTGATCAGACGGAAATTATTCTGCCGCCGGTCTGCAATCTCAGCAGCAAGGCCCACAAGATCCTGCGCTTTAAGCAACTGCGTAAATGCCGATCGAAGGGCAAAGCGAAGATCAGCAGAAACTGCATTATAGTTATACTGGGCACCCTTGATCGCCTCTTTGCTGCTGGCAACTTGGCTTGAGGTTTTGTGTCCGTCATAAAGAAGCTGCTGTGCCGTCAGCGAATAAGAGTGCGCAAGAAAGGAGCTGCTCCCGGCGGCTGTTGTACCGCTCTCCTCCGACTGCACTCCCAAGCTGAGCTTGGGAAGAAGCGGCCCTCCCGTAATAAGTTTATCAGCTTCAGCCTGCTGCAGGAGCGCAAGGGCTGATGAAAGGTCGGGATGCGCCTCTTTAGCCTCGCGGACACACTGCAGCCACGTCAGCGACTCTTCAGCATGCAAGGGCGAGGCGAGGACGAAAAAAATCGCCCCCAGAAGCAGACAAGTTTTTGATCTCATTATAAGCATGCTCTTTTTCTACCTGTTAACAATCACC
>CAJAOR010000097.1 GCA_903942355.1 uncultured Chlorobiaceae bacterium
CGACACCCATGATGGTGAGCCATGAACGCAGCCTGTTGACGGCGAGAGAGTAGATTGCCTGGGTGATGGTTTCACGCAGCAGCATAAGCACTCCTATTCATAACGCAGTGAGTCTGCCGGGTCGAGCTTCGAGGCTGTCACAGCCGGTGCAAGGCCCGAGATGATGCCGGTGATGACGGAAACAACAAGACTTGCCATGATAAGGTCAAGCGAGAACTGTACCGGAAAATCAGGCAGGATTTTTCCGATGATAAAGGTTATGAAGAAAGAGGTGCAGAGTCCGATAAATCCACCGATCAGGCAAATCATCACCGATTCGATGAGAAACTGCAGGAGAATGGTCTGGCGCCGGGCACCAAGCGCTTTGCGCAGTCCAATCTCCCTGGTTCGTTCCTTGACGCTGACGAAGGTGATGTTCATGATGCCGATGGCGCCGACAAAGAGCGACATGCCGGTAATGAAAATACCGGCGACAGCAATGCCGTTTTTGATGGGGTCAAGCTGGCTTTTGAAGGCCTGCTGTTCGTTGATCGAAAAGTTTTCAACTTTCCCTGCCGGAATTCTGCGGATTCTGCGCATCAGCCCGAGCAACTCCTCTTTTGCTTCTGTCACACGAGTCTGGGCTCTGATTTTCACCCTGATGGTGGTGAACATGTTTTTGCCGTATATCTTTTCAAACGCGCCAAGCGGCATGATGATCTGGTTGTCAAAGCTGAAAAGGCCGAGAAATTTGCCCTGTTTTTTGAAAATACCGATAATGCGGCATTTGCGGCTTTTGAGCTGGATAGATTTGTTGAGGGCAGGCTCATTCGGAAAGAGACCTGTAGCAATATCGTCACCGATGACGCAGACCATTTCACTGCTGCCTGATTCTCCGGGTGTAAAGAACCGCCCTGCGGTGAGTGCGCCGGATGCCGTTTGCAGGTAGTCGTGAGTCGTTCCGAGGGAAAATACCTGCTCAAGGATCTGATCCTTGTACTTAGCCGATGCCTGGTAGGTTGACATTTGCGGTACGGCGATGAGCAGCTCGGATCGGGGGTTGTCGGCAATGATTCTGTTGAGTTGCTCGGCATATTCTGTTTTAAGGTCGGGACGGTTCCGGTAGAGCCACCATTGCCCCATGGTGCTCCATGAGGATTTCTGGACGTAGATAACATCGTAGCCAAGCATGGCAAGGCTTTTTTCAAATCCAAGGTCGATGCCGTTGATTGCCGTACCCATCATGGTAATGGCAACAATGCCGATAATGACACCGAGTGCAGTAAGAAATGAGCGTGTTTTATTCGCCCTGATCTGAAAGAGGGCCATTTTCAGGCTTTCACCGGTTTCGTAACGGAACTGTCGGTAGGTCTGGTTCATTGCCTCTGGTCACTTTCGATTTTCCCGTCCCTGAGCCGGATGATACGGCTGGTATAGCGGGCAATATCCTCTTCATGCGTGATGAGGATAATGGTGTTGCCTGCTTCGGAAAGCGCACCGAAAATCTTCATGATCTCCTGGCTTGTTGCGGTGTCGAGGTTTCCTGTTGGTTCATCGGCAAGAATAATCGACGGGTTGTTGATGAGCGCTCGAGCG
>CAJAOR010000098.1 GCA_903942355.1 uncultured Chlorobiaceae bacterium
CAACCTCCGTAACGATGATCGGGCGAGGGTTTGCTATGCCATCCGGACCGACAACCCAGACCGAAACCGACCCGTCCGCATTCCTGCTGACCGATTTTTGCGGCACGAGGATGGCACGATCGTCTCTCCACTGTTCAAGACGTGCATGGACGAACATGCCGGGGAGAATTTCATTGCCGGGGTTGGTGAACAATATGCGCAACAGGACCGTACCGGTGCTCGGGTTGACCGTTACATCCGAGAACTTCAACGTGCCGGGTTGTCCTTTTGGTTTTCTATCCACCAGAAGCTGGACAGGAGGGCTCTCGGCCCCAGAATCGCCAACCTGACCTTGATGGCGCTGTCGCAGTTGTATCAGCTCCTCGCTCGACTGGGAAACGTCCACGTAAATCTGGTCGAGCTGTTGCACCACAGCAAGGGGGCTCGGCTGATTGGCATTGACCAGAGCTCCCTCAGTCACCTTCGATTGGCCGATTCGGCCGGAAATCGGAGACATGACCTTGGTGTAGTCGAGGTTGATACCGGCCGTAGAAACTTCGGATCTGGCGATGGCGACATCTGCCCTAACCTGGGCAAGGCTCGCTTTCGCATCGTCGTACTCCTGCTGGCTGACGCCACCGATTTTGACCAGCTCTTTGTAGCGCCCTGCTTTGGCCTGGACCGATTTCACATTGGCCTCGGCTTTGCTGAGGTTGGCTTTTGCACTGTTAAAGGCGGCTTGATACGTC
This sequence comes from uncultured Chlorobiaceae bacterium, assembly GCA_903942355.1. GTDB lineage: Bacteria > Bacteroidota > Chlorobiia > Chlorobiales > Chlorobiaceae > Chlorobium. The sequence goes on from CAJAOR010000098.1 coordinate 729, forward strand.
GCGGGGTCGATCTGATAGAGTTGCTGACCCTGTTTGACAAGGCTTCCTTCCACGAAAAAGCGCTTCGTAACAATGCCGCTGACCTGCGGACGGATCTCGGCCATACGTACGGCCGAAGTCCGGCCCGGCAACTCTTTTGTCAATACCAGGGCTTCAGGTTTAATGGTCACGACACTGACCTCCGGTTTCACGTTCGAATCCCGGACGTGGTCTGACGATCCCTTCGGCCACAGATACCAGCCGGCAATCAGGGTGACAAGCAAACCTGCGATGATATACGACCTTTTCATCATTGATAACTTATCCTTTTTGGGGGTTTGGTTTGGTTGTCGGATAGCTTTCAGGATAACCGACATACATTTTCCGGATCTCTTCCAGAAACGGCAGACGCTCCTCGTCGCTTCTGTCGACAAGGCCGAACCACTCGTGGCAACTGAAACCGATAAAGGCGAAATAGGCCATGCGTGCCGCTTCAGGCTTCGCTCCGCTATCCATAGCCAGCAGGTCCCGTTCTATCCACTTCAGCATCCGCTCTCTGAGCGACTCTTTACTCGACATTGACGATGTGATGGCCATGGCAACAGCGCGTTCCGTATCATCAAGGGCACGTTCGGCAATTTTGATACGTGCGAAAAGTTCGGGATGAGGGGTGTCGACGCACTCAATGAGCATCGATTGGATGCGGACCGTATCCCGCTCAAACTGCCGGTCGATCAGAGCTTCGAGCAGAGCGGTCTTGGATTTGTAGTCGTAGACCACTCTGGATTTGCTGATTCCTGCCTCCTGAGCCACGGCATCGATGGAGAGGTGGGATGCACCATGCTTGACGACAACCCGCTCGATTGCATCCAGTATTGCTGAGTCGGTGACTTTTTTCGGTCTTGACATAATTTGTTTTCCTTGACTGTATTTAAGAACGATCGTTCTTTTATGCAAATGTTTTCTGCATTTTTTTTGCATTAATTATTTCACACTGCATGAACGAACTTGGAGGCAAGGCCGAAGTGCGCCTGCGAGTAGGGGAAAGAGAACGTAGATATACCCAGTGGCATGAACCTTATCACCGCCAATAACAGCTGTCAATGCGGTAGCTCCTCCGGGCGGATGCAGAGTTTGGGTAAAGATTTTGTTCAAGGGCTTTCGAGGAGGACAGGTGCAGGTTGCTCTCATTCGCCGAAGATAGTCTTCAAATAAGAGCTCCTGTTTGGAGCTGAATCAGCCGATTGCTGAGGGCTATAATAGCCCCCCTCTTTTGCCGGGATGACAAGGGAGGGGGGATAAACGATGTTCAGGCACCGACCATCATGGCTTCGATATCGGCATCAACGGTGCCGATTGGCATGATGCCGAATTTTTCGACCAGTACGGCTGCTACATTCGGTGTCAGAAACTCGGGAAGGGTTGGTCCGAGGCGAATGCCTTTTACCCCTAAATAAAGCAGGGCAAGCAGAACGGTAACCGCTTTCTGTTCGTACCAGGCAATATCAAAAGATATCGGCAGATCGTTGATATTGTCGAGGGCAAATACTTCCTGAAGCTTTAAAGCAATAACGGCAAGAGAGTATGAGTCGTTGCACTGACCGGCATCGAGCACACGGGGAATACCCCCAATATCGCCAAGCTCAAGCTTGTTATAACGGTACTTGGCACACCCCGCGGTCAGAATCACAGTATCATTCGGCAGTGCTGCCGCTACATCAGTATAGTACTGGCGTGAGGAATGGCGACCGTCACAGCCGGCCATAACTACAAAACGCTTTATAGCACCGCTCTTTACCGCATCGACAACCTTGTCGGCAAGTGCAAGCACTTGATTGTGGGCAAATCCACCGACGATAGTGCCATTCTCAAGCTCTTTAGGCGCCTGACAGGTTTTGGCAAGATTGACAAGTACTGAAAAGTCCTTCTCTCCGCCATCAGGTCTTGCTGGAATATGCTTTAACCCAGGGTAACCGGCCATGCCTGTTGTAAACATGCGGTTGCGATAGGACTCGCGAACAGGAACAATGCAATTCGTGGTCATAAGAATCGGACCATTGAAGGTGTCGAACTCTTTGTCTTGTGACCACCATGCTCCGCCGTAGTTTCCGACAAAGTGCGAATACTTCTTGAACGCCGGATAGTAATGAGCCGGAAGCATCTCGCAGTGGGTATAGACATCGACTCCGGTACCTTCCGTCTGCTTCAGAAGGTCTTCCATATCGCGGAGATCGTGGCCTGAAATCAGAATACCCGGGTTTTTGCCCACTCCAGTCTTCACTGTGGTGATTTCGGGCTGACCGTAGGTGGTGGTGTTGGCTTTGTCAAGCAATGCCATTGCCTTGACTGCGACTCCACCGGTTTCAAGCACAAGTCCGGTTAAATCGTCTGCAGAGAGCTCTTTTGTGAGCGCTGCAAGCCCTTTTACATAAAAAGCATAGATATCGTCATCATGGTAACCGAGAACAGCCGCATGATCGGTATAGGCGGCAAGCCCCTTCAGACCATAGAGCACAAGGCTTTTCAGTGAGCGAAGGTCCTCGTTTTCGCTGAGGCTTTTGATGCTGACACTTGCTGCTTTCGAAAGAAAATCCTCTTTTGAGCTGCCTGTCCAGTGAGAGGCATCATGATGCGGAAGTTCAAGAAGTGTGTCGTTCAGTTCATCGCGCATGGCAATAGTTTTGCGTATCTGGGCGACTATTGCATCCTCATCAAAGTTAGTATTGGTTACGGTGACGAAAAGTGATTCGCTGATAAGCTGGCCGACCTTCCTTGACACACCTCCCTCATGTTTTTCGGCAGCCAGTGCCAGCCCCTCTGTAGCATAGACCAGCACGTCCTGAAGCTGGGCGGTAGGTTCGTCTTTTCCGCATACCCCACGCACCGTACAACCTGTACCATGAATGCTCTCTTGACATTGATTACAAGACATTCCCATTGTTCTATCCTCCATTATTGGTTATTGATTGTTTACATCCGGTGATAACAAAAAAACCATTTTTCCGTCTCCTGCTGCTCCTTCGCTATCTCCCATTTTTTCTTTTCCCAAAGCCCTGCTCTTATATGCTGTACACAAAAGCTCCAAGTCCATTTCATCTGTTACTTCTTTTAAAGGCTCAATTTCAGCTGACAGTTGTTGTTTTGGGACTCACCTGATTTGCCGCTTCAAGGTCCCTAAGCAGCTTTCCGATGGTAAGCCTTTCAAACTCGCCCTGAACGACCTGCTCAATACGCATGATTTCGTGACGCAGCACACAGCGGGCACGATTGCCGCAAATCTGTTTGCGGAACATGCATTCCGACACCTGCACCTTGCCCTGAAAAATTTCAATCAATTGTGTTACGCTGATCGAATCCGGATCCTTCTCCATCATGAAGCCACCCTGAACACCCTCGATAACTACCCTTCTTTGCAGCAAGCGCCAACAGGGCTCGTATAGCGTAATCCGTATTCTTGGTAAGTACTTTCATAGCTGTTCATTTAATTGATACAAATATAGTATCAGTTTTACTTAAAACAAAAGCTTATTTTTCTGTAGGTACGCTATTAAAATAATTCAAGCCATAATACCATACTCAATGCATCGAAAAAGCTCATCACAAAGCACCACATGCAGGCAAGCGAGCGAGCGAAGCAAAGGCGCAACGGGGCGTGAACGGGCATGACGGCATTGAGCCACAGGGTGCCACCTGCCGCTACCTGCCGTGAGCTGAGCTGCTCAAGCTCGCCCCCGCTTTGCTGCGATGCAAGAGGCGTGACTGTAGGGGGGATAAGTGCTGAACTGCCGGAATAAGCCGCAAGCAGCAGCTGTTGTTGTCTCCTATTCAGTCAAAATCGAAATATTCTCCCAACTGACTATGGGACACAAACCAAGCGGAAGCCAACGAGGTAGAACCGGGAGTTGGAGGTGACGAAGTTACGATTAGCCGACCGACAATATACGGCATTGAAGTTCCAGCCCCCGCCACGAATCACACGTTGCGAACGACTACTGTTATACCAGCTATCCGTCCATTCCCAGACGTTACCAGCCATATCGTATAACCCCCACTCATTCGGCTTTTTTTGACCTACCGGATGGGTTGTTTGCCCAGAGTTTCCATTATACCATGCGTATGCTCCCAATTGGTTCTCATCATCGCCAAAGAAGTATAGTGAAGTTAAACCAGCCCGGCAGGCATACTCCCATTCAGCCTCAGTCGGCAAGCGGTAGAGCTGTTTACCGGAGAGCGTATTGAGTTTTTGTATGAACATCTGGGCATCATCCCAGGAAACGTTTTCAACCGGCAGACTATCACCCTTGAAATGACTTGGGTTGTTTCCCATGACCGCCTCCCACTGCTGCTGGGTAACCGGGTACTTGCCTAGATAAAAATCCTGGTCAATTTTGACTTCATCTGATTGCATCCTGAGCATGCCGGCAGGAATCGGGCAAAACTCGAATGAGACCTCTGACTCGGATGAACCTTTTGTGACCGTTCTGGTTTTTGTGACTATGCGCGTTTTCTTTTGTTTCTCGGTTAAGGCCTTTTTGAAGAAGCCACCTGGCTTGATCACCACATCTTCGTAATAGGTCACTTCCTCTGTGTAGGTTTCCTTTGAATTGACAGGTTGGCCTGGCACTTTGACTATGGCAATAATGGGAAAATCGTTGCTCATTGGCTCGTCTCCTTTCCGTTATGATATTGGTGGTTTATCATTAGATATCACAACGTAAAAGGTAACGTAAAAACAATAATAACAAGAGGGCAAAAAGCATGACAGCACGTGCGTACTTCAGAGCTTGCAAGCTGGCTTTACCAATAGCAGAAGAAATAAATAAACGTTATGGACCGAAGGATACGCCATCCGACCTCGACAATGAACACCATAAACGAAAACCTGATGTCGTTCCTCCCCTGCCAGACGTACAAAGCGCCCCCTCACCGACTTGCCCTGCCAGGCCGCATTGATTGCGGCCTGGCATTAACACGCTGCTTGACTATCTGTTTTAGAATATCATCAAAGATTGTCGATACATAGTGTGACCCAAAAGTAGAGAGATGAGCCTCATCCCGATAAAGAGAAAGGCCGTCAACAATAAAAATACACTTACCCACATTGTTATATAGTTTTTCTTCAGGATGAATAATCGTCACCTTATTACTATTGGCCATTTTCTTCATTATATCCAAAACGCTATGATTTAGCTCATTGTATTCTTGGCGAGTCGGAGCCGCATCACTCAAATCATTATAATACATCGGAAAACGAATAGACATATATAAGTATCTTGAGATATCTCCAATTCTAAGCCAGGGGACATCAGTAACAAAAGCAACTTTACGGTTCATTATAATCAATTTTTCAACCGTTGTTTTGAGGCCTGCTTCAAGCAAATTATAGCGACGTATTGATTTGTTTTGATCAAACACCCCGTACAATTCATCATCCGGATATCCTGGCCATGCGCCAGAAAGAATAATTGTCTTTATTTCTGGATGATTTTTGATAAACAAAAGGACATTGTTGTTAAATTCAATATCATTATATTGATTGGCCATATCATCTATGCCCAATAACGGCGGACAACTACTATGTGTTGCCACAAAACCCGACAAGCCATATTGGCGTGCTTTTTCGTCAAGACCTGGCAATAATGCCATAGCATGGGAGTCCCCCCACAAAATAAAAGTCGGCTTTGTGCCAGGTCGCCCAAATCTTCCGGGACTTACATTATTAGACAACGGCTCCAAATTACCAAAAGCGGAGTTTGGATACCACTCCCATTTTGCTTGACTGACAACTCTGTTTGCTTTTGGATATCTCATTGGCATCCCTTCTTGCGTATAAATTACCAAGCCTATTCCTGATGCAATAGCAAGAATAGAAGCTGAATAAATAAATATCTTATTCCTGTCGATCACCGCCAATGCCTTGCCTCTAAATGGACTTTCAGCGTATTTCCAGGAAATCGTTGCAACAATCAGCGACAAGATAATAATTGCTATTTTTTCACCTTCATTTAAAGGTCGAAACAAAATATATTTATAATAAGCAATAAATACCCAATGCCAAAGATAGAGTGAGTAAGATATAAGACCTATAAATACGAACGGTTTTAATTTTAGAAATTTAAAAACAATTGACCTGTCAGCTGTATTTCCACTATGAATAACTAATGCGGCACCTAATACCGGTATTGCCGCATTAATGCCTGGAAACAACGTTTTGTCCGTATAAAACAATACGCTATAAAAAATGAGTCCAATGCCGAGAATTGAAAAAAAATTGCTCTGAATATATGACGATGGTTTTGGCAATATATTTATTGCCAGTATTGATCCAACAAGCAATTCCCATGCTCGTGTATGGACAAGATAAAACGTTGCAGTAGGCTCTTTGTTCACCCAATAAATACTTGCGACAAATGATAGTAGGGCGGTAATCAGCAGAAACAGGAGAATTCTTCCCTTTAAAAAACGATGGACAAAAAAAAGTGCTATCGGAAAAATAATGTAAAATTGTTCCTCAACAGCGAGTGACCATGTATGCAGTAGCGGCTTCTGCATTGAATGCGTATCAAAATACCCTGCTTGACTCCAAAAAAGAATATTTGATGAAAAGAGTGCTGTCGCCGTTATGCTTTCCCCGAAATCCTTAAAAGCATTCGAATCAAGCAAGTAGACGCCAATGATAAGAGAGAAAATAATGACCGGAAATAAAGCTGGAAATATCCTTCGGATCCTTCGCTCATAGAAGCGAGCAATGGAGAAATTATCCTCTTTAATATCGTTAAGAAGAATTGATGTGATGAGAAATCCTGATATTACAAAAAAAATATCAACACCGACAAACCCTCCACAAAATCCAGGAACTTCAGTGTGGAAAAAAAGGACAGCAAGAACTGCTATAGCTCGAAGCCCATCGATATCAGGACGGTATGCTAATTTCATAGTGAGTGAAACAAGCCATCAGGCTTTTATGTATTTGGATGGCTCTCGATGAACAATCTTGCTTGGTCTAATGACATGATACCTCCCGTTGGGTTGAAATGGAAAACAGAGCAGACTCAATAGACATCTTTTATGAGGGAGTATACAGAAATATCCCACATGCCGGAGCATGATTTATGCTGCCGTGCAGGTGGGTTCAAGGTGTTCGCACTGGCGCAAAGCAAAGCGGCAAGCAGCATTGCTCCCTGCTGCCAAGCGCTGGCGGGAGGGGCAAGCGAAGCGCGCAGAAAGCACTGCATCCGGCTGGTTACACTGTTTGCTCTTCCGGATTGGCAAGGAGCGTAAACAGACGGGTATGCTACGAAGCGAAGCTGAGCAGCAGGCAAATATCCTTATAAATTTTATGATATCCACCTGTTGATACATCACAGGGGCTTGTCGTAATTAACCCGCCAACGGCAGCATCCAAATCTTTATCGCTTAGCTCTCCTGCCACTTCTTTAATCTCTGCTTCGCTACATTCAAACCCAGCGCTTTTGATGAGCTTGAACCGCTCTGCAACATCCTCTATGGCCAGAACACGCTTGCTGAATGCTTCGTCTGATTTCATCCTTTCAATGAACAATCTTGCTTGGTCTAATGACATGATACCTCCCGTTGGTTTGAAATCACTTTATATCAATCTGGTATTATAAGGAAATATCCACCCATGACGGAGAATGATTTATGCTGCGATTCGGACGGGTTAAAGGGGTGCTAACCCCTTGAGGCAGTGGCTGTACCCGGCCAGCGCCGCATCTTGCTGCATGCACGCTGGCGCATCAGCGCCTGCTTGCATAGCGCTCTTCATCCGGCTGGCACCCTGCTTGCCTGCCTTTTCTTGCAAGCAGCGTGACAGCCGGCGAGCGAACGCTGGCTGGTGCGAAACCCCGACCGCAACCACCCCACCACCCCACCACCGCAAAAGAGCAAAGCCACTGGCCGGTTACAGCCACTGCCGCAAGGGGCTCGCACCCATTTTCTCCGGCATCCCTGCATAAATCATGCTCCGGCATATGTGGATAATTCGGTATACTACTTCACAGAAGAGGTCTATCGAGTGCGTCCCATTTTTCATTTCAAACCAAAGGGAAATATCATGTCATTAGACCAAGCAAGATTGTTCATCGAAAAGATGAAGTCAGACGAAGCGTTTGCCAAGCGTGTTATGGCAATCGAGGATGTTGCCGGGCGGATGGCCTGCATCCAGTGCGAGGGGTTTGATTGCAGCGAGGATGAAATTAAAGAGGTTTCAGGCGAGTTGACCGATGCAGAATTGGATTCCGCCGCGGGAGGGGCGAAAGGCCATACTGAGGGGTTTAACTGGCAATGATTATGGTTTAGTAATTCGTGAAAATGTTTAAAGAGTTTACACCTTCGGCAAACCCCGTTCGTGGGGATAGTTTTTAGCCAGGCTACCTTTGCTCTGCCGGAGTGGTCATAAACCGCTCTGGCATCAGGTTTGAACCATGGCCCCTGTGATATGGAGTGCTTTTTAGGACATAGACCCAGTATTTAGTGAAGCCGCCCTATATGCTGTTCAGACGCCCAAGCAAGCGAAGCGCGCAGAAAAAGAGATGCGCTGAATTGCACCGGTGCAAAAGCAGGCAGGCAGGCAAGCAAAAAGCAACGTGCGCCATGGCAGTTGAGCGCTTTGCTGCAAGCGGAGCAATGACCGGGCGGAGTGCAGTGCAGTGATGCACAGTGCAACGAAGCGGCAGCAGCGGAGCGAAGCGGAGATGCAGCCCGAAGCGGAACAGAGCAGAACGGAACGGAATGGAGAACGGCCTTTGCGGAGCTCTTCCATACTGGTCGTATTATTCAGCGGAGTGGATATGACGCAAATGATTAACCAGTCATAAATGATGAGGATAAGTATTACTAATCCACCCAATGATGTCATTGCCCAGACTGATGACCACTCAATTTTGAGCAGCATAAAAGAAAATAAGAATGGGAGAAGTAACGGGACAGAACAAACAAGGTAAGCAGGAAAAAAGCCTTTTAATTTTTTCGGTAGAGAGGGATAAAATAGCCATGGGAGGCTTATAACTGCCAAAAAAAGACGCAGCCGCAGATTTTCATAAGGTTGGGGTAAAATCACTTTCCATATAATATAAAAAAGCGGGTATCCTACAGATGCGAACAATCCTAAAACCGGAAGATTTGGTACGGCTTGTTCGACTATATCTAAAACCTTTTGACGAAACCTGAGCATTGTTTTATCAAACAGCGCTTCAGCCCGCCGCCGTTACTATTTCGGGTCTATTGGATCAAAATCTCCCTTTTTCGTGTTCACTGTTCTGTATTTGACAATTGGCTGCTCACAAGCAAGGTCAGAAATTTTTCAACTATC
>CAJAOR010000099.1 GCA_903942355.1 uncultured Chlorobiaceae bacterium
GACCTGATTTTCGCTGGTAAATGGACGGCTGAGCTGAGGTAGCATTGTTCGCACGGTTAAAATTTGCAAATAGGACACTCTCTAATGTTCTGCCTCTAACAAGTTATAAATTAGTAAAAACCCGCTCAAATAGCAAAGGGATTCATCATGAATCCCTTTGCCAAGAACGAGAGTCGTTACTGTTTTGGGGGTTTACTTTTCGTTGCCGTCGATTACTTCATATTCGGCATTTTCTACGTTACCATCTCCGCCTGTTTTTCTCGCTTTTTCGCCGCTTCCGCCCTGAGATTCCGGTTCAGCCTGTGTCGAATCCGGCCCTTGGGACTGATAGAGGTGAGAGGCAATGTCGCTCCACTCCTTGTTGAGTTCATCCATAGCAGATTTAATAGACTCAATAGTGCCGTTTTTGTAGGCCTCCTTAAGTTTATCAAGCGAGCCTTCAAGTGCAGGACGCTTGTCAGCCGGTATTTTATCGCCAAGATCTTTCAGCTGTTTTTCGGTGCTGAAAATCAGGGAGTCGGCTACGTTTCTGGTATCGATCTCTTCCTTGCGCTTCTGATCTTCGGCAGCATGAACTTTCGCATCCTCCTTCATCTTGTTAATTTCAGCGTCGGTGAGCTTGCTGCTTGACTCGATTTTTATGCACTGCTCCTTTCCTGTTGCCTTGTCTTTTGCCGAAACGTTAAGAATGCCGTTTGAGTCAATATCGAACGTTACCTCAATCTGCGGCATACCTCTTGGAGACGGTGGAATATCGCCAAGGTGGAACCGTCCCAGTGTCTTGTTGTCGGGGGCCATCGGGCGCTCTCCCTGCAGCACATGAACCTCGACAGAGGTCTGGTTATCACCGGCAGTTGAAAACACCTCCTGCTTCCTTGTCGGAATGGTCGTGTTTGCGTCAATGAGCTTTGTCATGACTCCGCCAAGGGTTTCAATGCCGAGCGAGAGGGGAGTGACATCAAGCAACAGGACGTCTGTGACATCGCCCTTCAGCACACCACCCTGGATAGCTGCGCCAATGGCAACAACTTCATCAGGATTGACACTTTTGTTTGGCTCTTTTCCGAAAAACTCCTTGACCAATGCCTGTACTTTCGGTATGCGTGTTGATCCTCCAACAAGCACCACTTCGTCAATTTCCTTCATCTCAACTTTTGAATTCTTGATTGCACGGCGGCAAGGATCAAGAATCTTGTCGAACAGCCCGGCGCACAATGCCTCGAACTTTGCACGGGTAAGATTGATCACCAGGTGTTTCGGCCCTTCCTGAGTAGCGGTAATGAACGGCAGGTTAATTTCGGTATCCGTCCTTGAAGAGAGTTCAATTTTTGCTTTTTCTGCAGCTTCCTTCAGACGCTGCAAGGTAATGGCATCCTGACGAAGATCAATTCCTTCCTGTTTTTTGAACTCGTCGGCAATATAATCGATAATTTTCTGGTCAAAGTCATCGCCGCCGAGATGGGTGTCGCCGTCGGTTGATTTAACCTCAAAGACGCCGTCACCTAGCTCAAGAATCGAAATATCAAATGTTCCGCCGCCAAGATCAAAGACCGCAACTTTTTCGCTCTCCTGCTTTCTGTCAAGACCATAAGCCAGAGCTGCTGCGGTTGGTTCGTTGATGATACGCTTGACATC
>CAJAOR010000100.1 GCA_903942355.1 uncultured Chlorobiaceae bacterium
ACTATATTCGGCTGAAGGGGTTGCATAAATATCGTGTCTTATTTATTGACTTAAGCACCAATAATATAAGCAATTACGATATTTATAGCCCCCTTTTTTTATTGCTTTGATGAATAATTCAGGCTAGCTCATGGTTTCATGAAGTACAAGTAGTCTTGAATGCCGGTTCTGAATGTCAGAGCCGGCTTTTTTTATTTTTACCCTATATCACCTATAACGAAAAGATAACGCACCATCATGTCAACCACAGAAACATCTTCATCATCACCCACGTGCCTCGGCATACCCTTGCCGATTGTCACCCTGAACCGGGTGGTGCTGCTTACGGGCATCACCGCTGCCATTGTGTTCCAGTTGCCGCTGGTAACCACCTTGCTGTTTTTCATCATTCTTTCAGCAGTCGTGTTCGGCAAAAACGGGAGTCTCATTTTCATTATCGGATCGCGCCTGTTTGAAAAACAAAACTTGAGTGCGGCAACTGAAGACCCGAAACTCATGCGATTCAATAACTCAATTGCCGCGATTCTGCTCGGCGGAGCACAGATCGCTTTCCTGCTCGGAGCACCTGTTGCCGGATGGATTCTTTCAGGTTTTGTCGCCATTGCAGCAACAATAGCCCTTTCAGGATTTTGCTTTGGCTGCTTCCTCTATTACCAGTTTAACCTGCAGCGCTTCAAGCTTTTCGGCCAGCAATAAAATTAACGTATCGTAAGGGTACGGGCACGGCATGCCGTGCCCCAACCAACCAACCAACCAATCAACCAAACAGAGGAGAGTATCCAGATGAGTTCAGAAAACTACCGCTTTGAAACACTTGCCCTTCATGCAGGCCAGCCCGTAGATGCAACACAGTCGAGGGGAATACCTGTCTACCGCACGACCTCCTATCTCTTCAAGAGTACGGAACATGCTGCAAACCTGTTTGCGCTGAAAGAGCTTGGCAATATCTACACTCGCCTGATGAACCCGACTACCGATACACTCGAACAGCGGGTTACACAGCTTGAAGGAGGCGCGGCTTCGGTTGCCGTCGCATCAGGCACTGCGGCAATTTTCAATACCATCATCACCATAGCAGAAGCTGGAGACCATATCGTTTCGGCCAACAATCTCTATGGCGGCACCTACACTCAGTTTGATGCGATTCTTCCAAAACTAGGCATTACGGTTACCTTTGTCGACCCGAAAGATCCAGCTAATTTTGAGCGTGCGATCACCCCAAAAACAAGGGCACTGTATATTGAAACCATCGGCAATCCGGTGCTTGACTACACCGATGTAAAGGCGATTGCAGAAGTAGCCCACCGCAATGGCCTTCCGCTCATTGTTGACGCAACCTTCACGACTCCCTACCTGCTTAAAACCATTGATCTGGGTGCAGACATCGTCATCAACTCCCTCACGAAATGGCTTGGAGGTCATGGTTCAGCTATCGGCGGCATCATTACCGATGCAGGGCGTTTCAACTGGAAAGCCGGTCGTCATCCGCTCTTTACCGAGCCTGACCAGAACTATCATGGCCTTCGCTGGGCAATTGACCTGCCGGAACCTCTTGCTCCAATCGCATTCGCCCTCAGGTTCCGTACCGTGCCACTCAGAAACCTCGGAGCCTGCATTTCGCCAGACAACTCATGGATACTGCTGCAAGGCATTGAAACCCTGCCGGTCAGGATGGCCCGTCATTCAGAAAATGCTCTCAAGGTCGCCCAGCATCTTGCTCAGCATCCTGAGGTGGCATGGGTCCGTTATCCCGGCCTGAAAAACGACCCGTCATACCCTGCAGCTTCAAAAGATTTGAAAAACGGGTTTGGCGGCATGGTGGTCTTCGGTGTGAAAGGCGGATATGAAGCCGCTGTAAAAATCATTGATACCATCAAGCTCTTTTCGCACCTTGCCAATGTCGGCGATGCCAAAAGCCTGATCCTCCACCCGGCAAGCACATCGCACAGTCAGTTGACAGAAGAACAGCAGTTGCAGAGCGGCCTTTCGCCGGATCTGATTCGCCTTTCCATCGGTCTTGAACATCCTGACGACCTGATTGCGGCTCTCGATGAGGTGCTTCAGACAGAGGAGACCCATAAAACAGGCTGGTTATCCAAACTGATTAGGAAATAAGTTCTTTTCCATTTTTTTTCACAAGATAAAATCATGGTAGACAGGCATCTCACCGTAAAGAGACCGGAAGGTCTGCATTTCAGGGCTCTTGCTACAATCTTCAGGATTGCGCGGCAGCAGCAGTGCTCCGTTGTTTTTCAGAAGATCAACGGTGAAATAATAGCCAATGCGAACTCTTTCCTTGAGATGCTTGCCCTGTGCTCCATCGCTGGCACAACACTTCAGGTGACCGTCGATGGCCAAAACGAAAACAAGACACTGATGATGATTGAAGATGTTTTTGAAAACGGAGCAGGAATCTAATGACCGACACCAAACGGCAAATCTCTGTTGTGCTGGCCGATACACAGTTTTTAACAAACGAGGCTCTGCACGCCATGTTGACACCGCTCTACAAGGCTCTCTATACGGTATCGACCAAGGCGGGCTTGCAGCAGTATCTGCAGAAAGAGAGCATTGCGCTCATCATCACCGATTATATCCTGTTCGATTTCGATTCAATCAGTGAACTCGGAGATTTGAGAAAAAATCATCCGGAAATCGGTATCGTGGTTTTGACAAACTCAATAACTCACTTAAAAATAAAAGAGTTAAATGATATCGGCATCAGAAATATTGTCCTGAAAACCGATGATGCAGAAGAAATTTTTCATGCTATAGACGCAGCCTTGAAAGGGAAGAAATATTATTCGGGTGATGTGCTCGACATTCTCCTGAAAAAAGATGGTCCTCTCGAAGACGCGACTATTCTGACCACTTCAGAAATCGAAATTGTCCGCCTGATTTCCGGCGGCCTGTCAACAAAAGAGATTGCCGTAAAAAAACATATCAGTTTCCATACGGTAATGACGCACCGGAAAAATATTTTTCGTAAACTCGGCGTTTCGAGCAGCCCTGAACTGCTCATGTATGCCATAAAAGCCGGGTTGATTGACAATATTGAGT
>CAJAOR010000101.1 GCA_903942355.1 uncultured Chlorobiaceae bacterium
TGATTTCATCGAATGCAGGGTATGACATGAACCTTGACCCTGGCGTAACCGGCGCTAACTTCCTTATAGCCATTTGAATGTATGATCTATCCTTTTTATGAGTACTATCCTTCGCTCTTCTGGGCTGAACCTGAGTAATAGTCTATTGACTGACCCTTTTCAAGAGTGATAATCGCTTTTTTCCAGTCACTTTTTTTCCCCGTAACTCTTCCCTTGCGAGTATTCTGACTACGGGATTTGCCAAGGCAATTAATCGTACGAATCGACTTTACCTCAACGCCAAATTTCGTTTCTACCGCCTTCTTGATATCAGTCTTGTCTGCATCGGGTTTAACGATAAAGACATACTGTCCTTTTTTCTCTGTCAGCCCGGTACTTTTTTCTGTCAACAATGGGCGCAACAACGGGTTTATCATCTCTATAACTCCTTTTTTGGGGAAAACTCCAATTACCCTAAAGTATCTTCTATTTTTTTCAACGCCGTCTTCTGAACGAGTACCGTGTGGCTATGGAGAATATCATAGGTCGATGCCTTGTCTGCTGTCATGATATTCAATGCCGCGATATTCTTTCCGGATCTTGCAATGATCAGATCATACTCGGGCGTCAGCATCAGGGTCTTTTTCTGAGCGAGACCAAGATTTTTCAGTATCTGGGCAAAAGGCTTTGTCTTGATGTTCTCAAAGACGAAATCCTCTATGACAACAATTTGACCTGATTTTGCCTTGGAGCTCAGAGCAGAGCGTCTTGCAAGAAGTTTGACCTTCTTGTTTACTTTCTGATCGTATGAGTGCGGGACAGGTCCAAATATGGTACCGCCGCCAATATTGAGTGGCGAACGGCTTGAACCCTGGCGCGCATTACCGGTACCTTTCTGGCGAAGCGGCTTTCTGCCACCACCTCTTACCTCGCCCCGTGTTTTGCTCTTGTGAGTTCCCTGCCGTCTGTTTGCGAGAATCGACTTGACGTCGAGATACATCGCATGTTCGGATATTTCTGCGCCGAATATATCATCACGGAGCGTTACCACTTCCCCGGTTTCAGTTCCGCCGGTATTTAAGACTTTAAGTTCCATAGCTTCGTGCATTCAGCATTTACTTTTTTGTAGAAACAATCTTGACATAGGAATTCTTTGGTCCAGGCACAGATCCCTTTATGACAATAAGATTAGATTCAGGCATGATCTTGAAAATTTCAAGATTCCTGACTGTAATATTATCAGATCCCATGCGTCCAGCCATTCTGGTACCCTTGAAAACCCTTGACGGATCGGATGAGGCACCGATAGAACCTGGCGCTCTCTGCCTGTCCGACTGACCATGTGTCCGCTGAGCACCCGAGAAGTTGTGACGCTTCATAACACCGGCGAAACCTTTTCCTTTCGAAACACCGAGGACATTAATCTTTTCGCCCTCTTTAAACGATTCAACACTTACGGCACTGCCCAGTTCCAGTTCCTGATTCAGCTCTGTAAAGTCAAACTCAGCCAGCTTGAACCCCGGGGTTACTCCAGCCTTTTTGTAATGTCCCTGCAGTGGCTTACTGACATTCTTTTCCTTTCTTTCTCCGATACCAATCTGATAAGCATCGTAACCGTCTGTATCAACACGCTTAACCTGTGTTACAAAGCATGGACCTGCCTGGATAATCGTGCA
>CAJAOR010000102.1 GCA_903942355.1 uncultured Chlorobiaceae bacterium
CAGCGGCAATTTCACCCTGTTCAGTAAACCTCATCGTATGATTATCAATGGCTCCAAACAGACAAAAACGATTATGCGTACAGATGGCAATGAAATAAAATCCCGATTGGGTATAATCGTACTGTTGCAAACGAATGCTGCGCCGATGATGATCCTGCATTATTCCCCCCATTCATTTTATACACCGTTCGTTGTAGGGGCACGGCCGATTTGAATCAACGGATAACCGTCAGGATTGACCCGCAAACCGTTACCCCGAATTGTTCGAATGCCGTTGTCGTTGTCGTGAACAAGGTTTATATATTCTTTCTGCCTGACGGCAAAAAGAATCGCTTCTGTTAGCGCCTAAATCGTATCCAGTCAATGACGATAACTTCATCGGAAAGCCCGCTTCACGTCACAACCATTGGGGATAGCTCCCGTCCCCGCATTATCTTCCTGCATGGCTTTCTCGGATCGGGTAACGACTGGCTTCCCGTTGCCCGGCATCTTGAAAAGGAGAATTGCAGCATCCTGGTTGACCTTCCCGGCCACGGAGAATCAGGCATAGCGGAAAACGGCAACCCTGACCATTTTTTTACTGAAACAGTCGATACCCTGGCAGAGGAGCTGACCCGTTCGGCATCGCCCCCCTGCTTTCTTGTCGGCTATTCGATGGGCGGCAGAATTGCGATTTCTCTCTTGTTGCGCCATCCGCATCTCTTTTCCAAAGCGATTATTCTCTCCGCCTCTCCCGGGCTCGCTACCGAACAGGAGCGCATCAGTCGCCAGGAGAGCGACGAAGGCATTGCACGAAAAATTGAGCGGAACTTTACTGGATTTATCGAAGCCTGGTATCAGCAACCCCTTTTTGCAACGCTGAAAAATCATCCCGTTTTTCTGGAGACCGAACAGAAAAGAAAAATCAACAACCCGCAGAATCTCGCATCGGCTCTCAGGCTGCTCGGTACTGGATGCCAGCCCTCACTCTGGGATGAACTGCCGCAAAACAAAGTGCCTATACAATTTTTTGCGGGTGAAAAAGACCTTAAATTCGTTGAGATTGGGCGCCAAATGGTTAATTTATGCTCTGAATCCACACTTGAGATCTTTCCCGGTTGCGGCCACACGCTGCACATTGAAAACAGGGAGTTGTTTCTCGAACGCCTTACAACATTTTTCAACAAGCATCAACCATCCTGAAATGAGCGCTGTAAACTGGATACAAGCAGGTGAATTTACCGACATTCTCTATCACAAGTTCGAGGGCATAGCTAAAATCACCATCAACCGCCCTGAAGTGCGCAATGCGTTTCGCCCTCAAACGGTCGACGAGATGATCGAGGCCCTTCAGGACGCAAGAAACGACAGTTCGATTGGTGTAGTCATTCTGACTGGCCAGGGCGACAAGGCCTTCTGCTCGGGCGGCGACCAGAAAATCAGGGGCAACGCCGGTTATGCTGACGGCAAAGGAGTCAACAAGCTCAATGTCCTCGATTTCCAGCGCGATATCCGCACCTGCCCGAAACCGGTTATTGCCATGGTGGCAGGCTACTCCATAGGCGGAGGTCATGTGCTGCATATGCTTTGCGACCTTACCATTGCCGCCGAAAATGCCATCTTCGGCCAGACCGGCCCCAAGGTTGGTTCATTTGACGGCGGGTGGGGAGCGAGCTACATGGCCCGGCTTGTCGGCCAGAAAAAAGCACGCGAAATATGGTTCCTCTGTCGCCAGTACAATGCCGCTGAAGCGCTTGCCATGGGACTGGTGAACACCGTTGTTCCGCTTGAGCGGCTTGAAGAGGAAACCGTGCAGTGGTGCCGCGAAATCCTTGCAAACTCTCCGCTTGCCATCCGCTGCCTGAAATCGGCCCTCAATGCCGATTGTGACGGCCAGTCCGGATTGCAGGAACTTGCAGGAAATGCCACCATGCTCTACTATATGAGTGAAGAGGGACAAGAGGGCAGGAACGCCTTTGTCGAAAAGCGGAAACCTGATTTCAGCAAATTCCCCAAAAGACCTTGAAAGCCTCACAGATCGTTCTCTACCAATATGCCATCCCCTTTACGGAGCCAATCACCGTCAAGGGGCAGCGAATTATGCAAAGGGAGGGCATTATCCTTGCATTGAAGAGCCCGAACGAGCAGCACATTGGCTACGGTGAAATTGCTCCGCTTCCGGGACTCCACCGGGAATCGCTGCAAATAGCCGAGGCGCAGCTTGTAGAGTTGTTGGCTAAATACGACCTTGCCAATCCCGGTTTTTTGCTGGAAGGGCTCTACCCCTCAGTGCGCACCGGGCTGGAAATGGCAATGATCAACCTTGACGCCGCCGCATCGGGAACGCTTCCCGCTTGGTCAGATGCAGGGCAGGTCGCCGGGCATGTTCATGTCAATGCACTGCTCTTCGGCGATACAGCGCTGATCATGCAGCGGGCAGAGGAGTACTTTTCTGTTGGATACCGAACCTTCAAGCTCAAAGTCACGGCAAGTGAGACCGAAAACGCCATAAGAAGCATCCTGGCGCTGCGCCGTACCTTTGGAGAGCGTATCGAACTGCGGCTCGACGCCAATCAGTCGCTTTCGCTTGACGAAGCACTTGATTTTGCCCGATATATCCCAAAGGGTAGCATTGCCTATATTGAAGAGCCATTGAAGGAGGCTGAACTGATCGGCGAATTTTACGCAAAAACAGCTATCCCTTCAGCGCTTGATGAAACCCTCTGGCAAAAACCGGAATTGCTTTCCGAGATTCCCGAAGCCTCACTTGCTGCCTTGATACTGAAACCAAACCGGTTAGGGGGCATCTCTGCCGCGCTGCAATTTGCCCGGTATGCCCAGGAACACCATCTGCTTGCGGTTTTCAGCTCCGCATTCGAGAGCGGTATCAGCTTGAGTTTTTATGCATGGCTTGCTGCCTCAACCGCTTCAAAACCAGCCGCTTGCGGGCTCGATACCTACCGTTACCTGCAGCATGACCTGCTCGAAACCCCTTTTGGAGCTGAAAACGCTCTTCTTGATGCCCGCAAACTCTATCGCGAGGGAGTGAAGGTCAATCAGAGGAGCCTCAAGCGCACCTCACTATGGACATTATAGAGCGAGCGGCACAGCTTTTTGGCAACTCGCCAATGCTGAGAATGGCCGAAAAAACCCTCTCGTTCATCGAGTGCGACAGGCAGGCCCAAGAGATTGCAAAAAGCCTCCATCACAAAGGGCTTTGTGCCGGAGATGTTGTCGCAATTGCCGCGCCAAACAGCGGGGAACTGATCCTGCTGCTCCTCGGACTGCTGAAAGCCGGCATGATTGCCGCACCACTCAACTCCCGTTTTCCTCTGCAGCAGCTCATAGCCACTCTCGAAAAACTCCGCCCCCGGCTGGCCGTGACCGGCATTAAAGAGAGCCTCACCGGCTTCAGTACGGCAACCGTTGCATCAATTCTTGAAGAGGCCTCACACGGCACAATTTCCGGCAATCTAGTGAATCCGGAAAAGATGGACAGGCCTGTCACCATTATCCACACCTCGGCAAGCTCAGGTGAGGCAAAAGCCGCCGTCCACAGTTTTGCCAACCACTGGTATAACGCCCTCGGCTCCAATGAAAACCTCCCTTTCGGCCCCGGAGATTGCTGGCTTCTTTCACTGCCGCTCTACCACATTGGAGGCTACAGCCTGCTCTTCCGCTCGCTCATCTCCGGCGGCTCCCTTGCCATCGGCGGACCTGATGAAACTCTGGGCCACTCTCTTGAAAACTTCCCGCTCACGCACTTGTCCCTTGTGCCAACTCAGCTCTACCGCCTGCTTGCCGATCAAATGAGCTGCGGCAGGCTCCGCAAGCTGAAAGCCGTTCTGCTTGGCGGCAGTTCAGCGCCAAAATCGCTGATTGAAGAGGCACTACACCACGGCATCCGCCTCTACCTGAGCTACGGCTCAACAGAGATGGGCTCGCAGATTGCAACCACTCCGGAGCCAATACGCCATATTCAGCAAAACAGCGGAAAAATCCTGCCCTACCGGGAGCTGACGGTCGCAAACGATGGGGAACTGCTGGTCAAGGGGCCCTGCCTTTTTCAGGGATACCGGCGAGATGGCGTCATTCAGCCTCAGACCGACAACGAAGGGTGGTTCCATACTTCAGATATCGGCCGTGTTGCCAATGACAACACCGTCACGGTACTCGGTCGCAAGGACAACATGTTTATCTCCGGAGGGGAAAACATCCACCCCGAAGAGATCGAAAAAGCGCTGATGATGATTGACGGCATCAGGGAAGCCCTTGTTGTGCCGATAGCTGACAGGGAGTACGGGCAGCGACCGGTCGCCTTCATCCAGTCCGCCACAGGGGGAAAAACTGATGAAAGCGCCATTATTGAGGTCATGCACTCCATGATTGGAAAGCTGAAGAGCCCGACTCGCTATTTCAGGATAGAGGAGTGGGTCACCCTGCCAGGATCACAGAAAATCGACAGGGCCTGGTACAAAAAAGAGGCTTCAGCCCCTTGATGCCTTGCGTTTGAGCCTTAAAACAGCAAATGCTCCCCCGAGACCCGCAATAGGGGCATAAAAAGCACCGGAAAAAAGCATGTTCATCAAAATATCCGTAAAGCTTAACGAAACAGGGCTCAAAGCCAGTTTCTCTGCCGCAACAAGCTGCCGCACCTGCTCCTGAAGTTCAGGCTTGCCCTTTGCCAATTCAGTCACCCAGGCAATCAAAACGGCAAGACTCTCCGTTCCTGGCCTGTAATTGAAAAAATCCATCAAAAGAAAGGTAATTCCCTCCGACGCAATACCTCCAACCAGGCCGACAAGGCACCCGACAAAAAAAGCATCCCGGTAACTCAGCCTTACCTGAAAGCGCAGTATGGTCCTATACAGCGCAATGGTACCCGAAAAAAATATCCCGGCAAAAAGAAAGATATTCACCATCGTCAGATAGGGCACGGTTGTCGTCAGAATAACGATGGCACTACCCAGCAGCACGGCGTAACGTTGGCCCGCAACGGGCAAAAGAGATTTATTCACATTATCAGCAGCCATATCCCCTCAAGCAAACTTTTCATTTAAAAAATCATCCATCGTATAGAAACCTGGCACCGTTTTATGGCGCAGGGCCAGCCAGATAGCCGCTTCAACAGCACCCGAGGCAAACCCGGAACGATTTTTAGCCGTATGGGAAACAACAATTTCATCAGCATCCGAATCAATAAAAGCAGTATGCTTTCCGAACACGCCGCCAAGCCTCAGCGAAGCAACCTGCAATTCGTCCGCAGCAAGCTTTTTATCGTCCGAGAGCTGCCTGACAACACTTTTTTTCCGGCTGTTGGCCGAAAGAATCATGTCTGCCGCACGCAGAGCCGTACCGCTCGGAAAATCAGCCTTGGCGGTATGATGCTGTTCGGCAAAAGCAATATCAAACTGCCCGAAGGGCGCGATAAGCCGCGCAGCTTCACGCACCGTCCGCAGAAAAATGTTGACCCCGAGCGAAAAATTGGCCGAATAGAGCAGCGAACCGCCAGCCCCGGAAACCATCTTTTTTACCTCTTCCTGGATATCGTCCCACCCGGTAGTGCCCACAACAACCGGCACACCCGACGCAAGCATGGCCGGAAGATTGGCCGTAAATGCATCCCTGACGGTAAAATCTATGATGGCATCGCTTCCCCGAAAAAGGTCGGAGGAGATAGTTGTATCAATATCGAGAACGGCAGCAACTTCATGACTGCCCGACTGGCCAATCACCTGAGCGACCTGCTGGCCCATTCTTCCGTTTCCTACAAGGGTAAACCTCATGATGGTTGTTTATTGCTTTATAAGTGGTTTTTTTAAAGCAGCAGCTTAAGCGGAAGTTCATTCGTGACGCATCAGTTCAAGAAGCCTTTCGAGATCATCATTGGAGAAATACTGAATATGAATTTCCCCTTTGCCTCCCTTTTTTTCAACAATACGGACCTTTGTGGCAAGATTGTTTCTCAGAAAAGACTCAAGCTCAAGAAGGTGTGAAGAGCGCTCCGAAGAGGCTGGCTGGAGAGGTTTTGACTGATCCTTGAACATGCGGTTCACCAGCGCCTCTGTCTGGCGGACTGAAAGCTGATGGTTGAGAACCTGTTTCCATACCTTCAGCTGCTGCTGTTCACCCGGAAGGTTAACAAGTGCCCTAGCGTGTCCCGAAGAGATTTCGCGATTCCTTATGCTGTCCTGGATCTGCAGCGGCAGCTTGAGCAGGCGGAGAAAATTACTGACAGTCGAACGGTTCTTGCCAACCTTCTTCGCTATCTCCTCCTGTGTGAGGTTGCACTTCGTGGTCAGGCTTTTCAGGGCAAGCGCGACCTCGATGGCGTTGAGATCCTCACGCTGAATATTCTCGATAAGCGCAAGTTCAAGCTTGCTTGAATCGTCATGAGCCTCAATAACATAGGCTGGAATAAACTTGAAACCGGCCAGCGTGACGGCCCTTAGCCGTCGCTCTCCACTGATAAGCTGATAACCATCGCCATCCCTGCACACTGAAACCGGCTGGATAACCCCGTTTTCAATGATGGAGTTTTTCAGCTCTTCAAGAGCAGTTTCATCAAATTCCTTGCGGGGCTGAAAGGGATTCGGGCAAATTTTTTCGATCGGCAGACTCCCTATACTTCCAACCTGGGCGAGATCCTCTGCCTCATCTTTCGATATCGAAACAAAGCCTTCGTCAGGAATAAGCGCTTTCAAGCCTCGTCCCAATGCTTTTTTTTGCATATCACCCATCAGCTTTCCAAGTCAGCTACGGCTGACGAACTTTAAATTTTTTAATATTGCCGTCTCTTTCAAAAATCTCCTGTGCCAGATCGAGATAATCTTTCGATCCAATACA
>CAJAOR010000103.1 GCA_903942355.1 uncultured Chlorobiaceae bacterium
CCCTCCGGTGAACCGGCTTCAGACCATCCCGCACATCAGGCAACGCACGACTGACAATGACCGACATCGAATAATCGAGATAAGAACCCCGCATTTCTTCTTCAATACTGATCGGGACTATTCTTTCGCGCTGCATAGGTATATCCTGGGTGATAATTGATATAAATAACTCAACGGCGTAATGTATAAAATTCCGTCTGAATTCTGAACAATGCAGTGTCCTCTATAAGAGCTAACTGCAAAAAAATTAGTAAAATATCAGCTCACCGTAATTACCGGGGCGTCCGACCAGAGGGATTCAAGGTCATAAAAATGACGTTCGTCAGGCATAAAAATATGCACAACAACATCGATGTAGTCCAATAGAATCCAGTGCATGGAATCCATCCCCTCAACATGCATCGGGCGCTCGCCATCCACCTTGAGCTCATCAATAATATGCTCCGCTGCCGCTTTTGCCTTGCGGTCAGAATCAGCCGTCACAATCACAAAATAATCGGTGACTGAGGTCAACCCGCGGAGATCAAGAATCTTGACCTCTTCACACTTTTTCTCCAACGCCAGTTCGGCCGCCCTTCTTGCCAGCAACTCACCTATACCGACCTCTTTTGTCTGTATCCCCGGCACCTTCTCTTCCTCTTTCAAGCTACTCATAAACCTTAATCCTTCATATGTGAACTATATTTTACAACAACTTACCACCATCATGCAACAAAACAGCTACAGAATGGCAATAATAGTAACTCTTCAACATACAAAAAAGCCCGCTCACTGAGGCAAAAAAAGCCGGGGAGCATCCCCGCGGCACCGGTCAGAAGATGGATATCGTAGTAGCGGCCTGAAAGTATCTTGCTGGCAGTTTAACAGGATTGCTGAGGCGGCGGAACCAAGCGGGACCCGGATCCGGGTCAGGGGCGATAGTTCTCCCTGCTGATTTCCTTATACTCTCCAGTCGCTCTGTCAAGAAGCCGGATCACTCTTGTACAGCTCTTGACCTTGTCTTCAACGTTATTGAATTCGTCTACTTCCCGAATTGGCACAAAAAACCGTGACACCGGGTCCCAATCATAAAAGACCGTCGTGTTGCCACCGATCGTATTGTTGTAGTACCCTGCTGACAAACCTCTTTTCGTTACAATGATTTTGTCCGTTGAATTGTCGTGGCCCGAGAGGGGTATTGCCTTGTACAGCATTACAGGCAACAAAAACACCTTCCCGTTCGGCATAAACGACAATATCTTGTATCCGCTTCCATTACAGCCGGAATATTGCCCAAGACTGATGTCGAGAACTCCGTCATGGTTATAGTCAGCAAACTTGATCGTCCACGGACTGGAATAGAAAAAAAGTTTTTCGTTATCCCAGAAAGAGTTCACCGTTGTGTCCGCATGACGGCCATCGGGAAAGATTACAGAAATCGAAAACACCCCTTCATATTTCCAGCCTGACCCGCACCACAACTCTTCATCATGATACTTTTTGCCTTCAACCAAAGAAAGCTGAACCCGCTCTTTTGTTCCGTTCCGGAAAATATCAACTCTCGATTCAGTTACGAGTTGCTCCTTGGCATAGAGCTTCGGACAATAGGCGACCAGAAGAAGAATAATGCCCAGCAAGATTTTTTTCATAACGGGGAGATGATTGAATATATCATAAACTTTTTCGGGCAATGACTCACCCGTTCCCGCCATTCGGAGTAAACATCTGCCGGTAATCGGGGGCAACCCCGTTCAGCTCGGCGGCATCCGCCCCGGCGAAGAGCCTTTGGGCGGCCATGAAAAGTGAAGTGGCGGAAAAAAGATCTGCCTCCCGGTAAACAGCACCGGAACCGGCCAGCAAAGGGATGATCTCATTGAGCTGGCGCCCCGCAACAACCGTCCCGCCACTCCCTGAGGAAGCAGCGGTAACAACATCAGCCGCAGAACCTCTCTTGACCTCATCATGCCAGACACCTGAAGAGAGTTCCAGAGGAAGGTAATCTGCATAGTAATACTCCCCTTTGCGAGACGGAATCACCGCCATAACCCTAACTGTTTCGGCCCGCAGTGATGCGGCCATTGCTGGCATGGTGGGTACCGGCACGAGCGGAATTCCGAGGCCATAGGCAACCCCTTTGGCAATAGCCATGCCGATGCGAAGGGCGGTAAATGAGCCGGGACCGGATGAAATGGCGATGCAATCAAGCTGCTGGAGGTCGAGAGCGCTTTCCGCCATGACCTGTTCAATAAGCGGAACCAGCGATTCAGCAGCCTTTTTCCAGTCAGCGCTCCGCAGCTCAGTCACAACACCGGCGTTCATCACTGCTACGCTCAAGGCGGCATGGGTACACTCTATGGCAAGAATATTCATCACGGTTTGCGTTTAATAATAATGCTCCGGCTCTCGCTCCCGGCATATGCAAGGGCGACCGTTACGGTATAGAGCGGGGCATACTCCGCAAAGCGATCAGCCCACTCCACAAAGGAAAAATCGCCGTTGGAGAGATATTCGTCGAAACCGATCGCTTCAAGCTCCTTGAGCGAGTTGATTCTGTACAGATCAAAATGGTGCAGCGTGACCGGATCGCAACCGAGCGACCCCTCATAGATGTTAAAGAGGGGAAAGGTGGGGCTGGAGAGCTGGTCGTCGCAGTTGAAAAACTCTGTAACCCCTCTCATGAACTCGGTTTTGCCGGCTCCAAGCAGCCCGGAGAGCGAGACCATATCGCCTGGCTGAAGAGTCGCGGCAAACTGGCGGGCATACCGGCGGGTCTCTTCGGCAGAGAGAGAGAGAAACTCTTCGGTCATGACGGGCTCAGTCAAGCGGGTTAAAGAGCATGCCTGTCATCAGCTTCGGATAAAAGAAGGTCGATTTCTGCGGCATAACCTCTCCCGTCTCCGATACGGCCAGCACCTGTGCAACCGTCGTCGGCTTGACCACAAACCCTACCTGCACCTTGCCGGAATCGACCGCCTCAAAAACTTCACGATCATCATGAACGTAGAGCAGATTGCTCTGCTTGGCCATAGCTTCCTGTGAAATACCAAGCAGCCTTGCCAGCACGAGATCATGCAGAAGCACCAGACCGAGTCTCTGCAGGGCCTCCGGACGGGCCGCGTCAAGAAGTGGTTTTGGGTCAGTTTTCAGGCTTATACCAAGAATCAAGCCTGGAGTAACAACCCCGTAAGCATAGTTTGAAGGTTCACCATCAAGAAATGCCTTCAGGCCAGCCCGGTCCGGCAATTTCGTAACGGTAAAAAACTCTTCAAGCTTCCGCTGCAACAAAGCGGCGTCAAATGCGTCCAGACTGTGCACCAGTCGATGAATCGGAAAGATAAGCAGTCCTTCATCATGAATATTGGCGAGGTAGGTCAGAATAAAATTATAGGGCTCCTGACCGGTGTGGGAGGGGTTTGCCGCCGCCCGCTCATTGCGATAGTTCACGCCGGTATCGTAACGGTGATGACCATCGGCAATATAGACCGCACGCTCCTGCAACGTCGTCTGGAATTGGGCAACAAGTTCAGGATCGGTAATCCGCCACATCCGGTTTCTGACACCCTGAAAGAGCGCATCAACAACTGGTTCATTGGCCTCAGCAAAGCTCTTCATCACGCGATCAGCGGTTTTGCATTCGTCGGCATAGAGACCAAAAATACCGCTGATATTGGTTTTTGTTTTTCTGAAAAGGTTGAGGCGATCAGCCTTTGGGCCTGAAAGGGTTTTTTCATGGGGCAACACCTTTTTTTCCGCAAAATCGTGCAGGCGCATGGCGGCAAAAAAACCGCATCGGGTATGACTCTTGCCGTCAGTATCCTCGAAAGTCTGAAAATAGGGGTAAATGGCCGGAACGGGATCGCTCAGCAGTTCGCCACCCTGTAGCCACTCACCAAGACGCTCGGCTGCTGCACTGTAGGGATCCGCTTCCAGCGGCAGTTCAAGCCGAATAGCGTTGTAGGGTGAGCTGCCATAAAGCTGTTGCTGAAATGCGGCGGAGATAACATCGTATGGAGGACAAATTAGGTCGGATGCGCTCTTGAGCAGGTTGGGATTATACAGAATCCCCTTGAATGGTATAATTTCGGGCATAAGGAACAAAAATTAGAAGTTAATTATCAGGAATATGACCCGACTTTCTGGGCTATCCAGAAATCGTCATGCCCATCCTTAACAAGCACAACAATGTGACCGTTTTTGCAAAGCTCCAGCACGGCAAGAAAGGTCACAACAAGAATGATGCGTTCTGTAACATCTTCAAGTACGCCAACAAAAGAAACTTGCACCCGATTCTTGAGTTTCGACATGATCAAGGCAGTCTGCTCTTCCATGGTAACCGGTGCATCCATAACATTGCGCTTCACGGGTGGAGGCAAACGTTCGAGCACGGATTTATAGGCAAGCATAAGATGATAAAGCGTTGGCCGGGTAGCAGGCTCATCAAATTCGTCGATAACTTCTGGCTCAAACTTCTCAAAAAAACCTCGAGGAATAAGGTTTTCCCGCACTTCTGCAAGCTGATTCAAGCCAAAAGCAGCCTCCTTCATTCGCTTGTACTCAAGCAAACGCTGAACCAGTTCACGTCTTGGATCAAACTCATCGGTTTCAGCACCCTCCTCTGCCTGATGCGGAAGCAGCATTTTTGCCTTGATGCTCATCAGCATTGAGGCCATATAAATAAAATCCGCCGCCACTTCAAGGTTCAGGTCTCCCTCTGCATGAATATAGCCGATAAAATCAGCAGTAATTTTCGAGATTGGAATATTATAAATATCCAGTTCATCGCGCCTGATAAAAAAAAGCAGCAAATCAAGCGGCCCTTCAAATTCCTCAAGGCTGATCCTGAACATTAACGGGTAGGTGCGTTGACAAAAGTGATTTAAACAAGATAGAAAAAGCAGACCAATACCTGCAAATAATGAGGATGAATAGCTGCTCAATGCCCAACGCATAAAAAAAGGAACTTCGAAGTCCCGAAAACTATTAGTATTTAGCAGAAGTACTCAAAATACCGCTTTACTTCTGTTTTATTCCTTAGACCCCAGCAGTATCATATGAAAAGGATGTTTTATATAACTGTTGTCACAACGCTTATGTTGCTGACTGCCAGTATGGCCTTGGCCGAATCAGCCAACCGCTTTTTTAACCAGGGATTTGAAACACACCTGCGGGGCGACCTTGCAACCGCCATAAAATTGTATTCAAAAGCCATTGACGACAACCCTGCCTTCAGCATGGCTTACCAGATGCGGGGTATCGCACTGCAGCAGTTAAAAAAATATCCTCAAGCGATCGATGACTTCTCAATGCTTATAACGATCGGTGAGCCCTCTTTCAAGAGTATCGGCTATTACAACCGGGGCGTCTTAAAAAACATGACCGGCGATTTTGCCGGCGCGATTCCCGATTTTTCACAAGCCATTGAGCTCGACAAAAAAATGGCTTCGGCGTTTTTTCACCGCGGCATCGCGAAAAGCAAAACCGGCGACCTCTCTGGCCGTATGGCCGACTTCCGCGAAGCAGCACGGCTTGGCGTCAGCGAAGCCGAAGCATGGTTGAATACCTATTATCCCGGATGGAGGGAGCAGCCTTTGACTGCCCCGCCATTATAGCGCCCCCCCTGTCATCCCGGTATGCAGAGGTTATATTGCCTTTCCGCCGCGCTCCCTTGTTCTTATACGGATACACTCCTCAAGCGCGGTAATAAAGATCTTTCCGTCACCGATCTCACCATCCCCATGACTTGCCGCATTGATGATGGTATCGACTGTAATCTCGACAAACTCATTATTGACGGCAATATCGAGCCTGATTTTCGGAATCAGGTTGGGCGCAATTTTCTGCCCTCGGTAAAGCTCAATATCCTCCTGGCGTCCATGACCCGTGACGCGGCTGACAGTAATCCGTGTTATATCTGCCTGAATCAGTGCCTCACGCACATGATCAAGCCTGTCCGGCTGAATGATTGCTGTTATCAGTTTCATTGCAACGAATTAGTTAAGGTTGATAAGACCGTATCCATGCTCACCATGCATGCTGTGATCGAGACCGGACATTTCATCATCTTCGTCGATACGCAGACCGATGGTTTTTTCAACCAGAAACAGCAGAATAAATGAAACAACACCGGCATAGACAATGGTAACGCCCACCGCCGTAGCCTGAACACCAAGCTGCTGCCATACGCTCCAGCTTCCCCCGACTTTTGCTGCGGCTTCAGCCATCCATGCAGGACGAATAAAAAACACCAGAGCTAAAGCGCCAACAATACCGCCGACACCATGCACACCAAACGCATCAAGACTGTCATCGTAACCGAGCTTGCTCTTTATCAGGATTGCGCTGTAGCAAAAAACTGCCGCCAAAGCACCGAGAACAAATGCACCTGACGGCTGAACAACACCGGCGGCAGGAGTAATGGCAACAAGACCAGCAAGAATTCCTGATGCTACGCCGAGACCTGTTGCCTTGCCATGCTGGAACATCTCAATAATCATCCAGGTGAGCGCACCTGAAGCGGCAGCCATCTGGGTAACCGTCAGTGCCCTTGCTGTTGCAAGATTGCTGGCAATAGCGCTGCCGGCATTGAAGCCGAACCATCCCACCCACAGGAGGCCTGCCCCGATAAGGGTCATGACCAGGTTGTTCGGTTGAATGACATTGTTCGGATAACCGCGCCTTTTGCCAAGATAAAGCGCAGCAACAAGGGCCGTAACGCCAGAAGAGATATGAACAACGGTTCCGCCGGCAAAATCAATGGCTCCCATTGCACCAAGGTTGAAAAGGAAACCGTCAGCCGCCCATACCCAGTGACAGATCGGGCTGTAGACCAAAAGGCTCCAGAGAGCAATGAACACGGCATACCCTTTGAAGTTAACCCGTTCAGCAAAAGCACCGGCAATAAGTGCCGGAGTAATAATGGCAAATTTACCCTGAAACATGGCAAACACATACTCAGGAATATGTGTAGGCATGATACTTTCATCAATACCCTGCAGCATAAAGTACTTGCTGTCCCATCCTGCAAAACCGCCAAGAATGCTTGGCCCGAAACTCAGCGCATAGCCAACCATCGGCCAGAGCACACCGATAATGACCATAGCTCCAAAACTGTGCATCATGGTGCCAATCACATTCTTTGTCCGCACAAGTCCGCCATAAAACATGGCCAGTCCCGGAACCATAAGCAAAACCAGAGCTGTAGAAGTCAGCATCCACGACGTCGTACCGGTATCGGTAACCACGGCATCTGCCGCATGAGCCGTACCCTGAAACAACATTGCTGCCAAAAGAAACAGCGGTATTGTTAAAAGTCTTTTCCTCATAACAAGATCCGATGAAATTAAAGGTTCCTTAATAATTAATAGTAACGACACATATGTAGTTATTTTATTAACTAAAACCAAAAAATAAGCCTCTTTTGTTACGCCGGCGCAGAATTACCTCTGCCTTGACGTAGAAAAAGCCAGGCAGCACGTGTGTGCAGTCTGGCTTTTTTAAAATTCGAAAATGGAAAAAACTCTTTACGATCTGACAAGAAAAACACTGAGATCCTCAAAAAGCGCCTGCAAATCCTCTTCATGCTGAACCTCATCCTGGAGAATCTGGACAGCAAGATTGTAGGTAACCGGGTCTTTCATGCCAATCTCTTCAATGATGCTGTTATAGACATTGATAGCGCACTGCTCACCGGCAATGTTCTGCTCAAGTATCTTTTTCACAAAGGGATCATCAGGCGCCGCATAACCGCAGTTCGACAAGGTAAACCACTCAAGAGGGCTGGTAACCGGAGTACCCCCAAGCTGAATGATCCGCGCCGTTACCATATCAGCATGCCGCAACTCATCTGCCGCATGTTGCAGAAGTTCGGCAATCACCGCATCTTTCATCGGTCCCTGAACCACTTTTGCGCCAAGCCAGTACTGATAATAGGCAAGCCATTCGTCAGCAAAAGCCTTATTGAGCAATTCAAGAACACGGGGCAAATGCTCCCCAACAATTTCACGACCTCTTGTACCCATTGTATCCGCTCCAGTTTAATCGTTTTAAAGCCGCTTACTTATTGTTTCTGATCAGGTCTGCAAGAGCTTCAGAAAGCTTTGGATAGCTGAACACAAAACCATGCTTCAGCAAAAAATCGGGCTTTACTTTCTGACCTTTCACCGCATACTCTCCCCCTTCGCCCATAAGAAGCTGAACAAATGGCTTTGGCACCGTCAGCAGGGATGGTCGGCCCAGCACGACACCAAGTTCTGTAGCAAACTCTTTCATGGAGACATGCTGCGCAGTGACCGCATTGATTGGGCCCCGGTAGGATAGATTATCGAGTGCTTCCAAAATACAGGCAATCTCGTCATCAATATGAATCCAGGAAATGCACTGAAAGCCCGAACCAATTGGTCCGCCAACAAAAAAGCGAAAAGGGGCAATCATTTTCTGCAGCATCCCGCCTTTTGTCGACAGCACAATACCTGTTCTCAACAAGACAAGGCGCACGCCGCTGCTTTCGGCTGCAAGAGCCTCTTTTTCCCAGTCAAAACAGATTTTTGCAAGAAAATCACTGCCCTCCTGATAAGATTCAGCCATTTCAGGCGTATCACTGCAACTGGAGAAGGAACCATAATAGCCAATGGCCGATGCAGAGATAAAAACCTCTGGCTTTGCAGGTGCACCGGCAATGGCCGAAACCATATGGCGGGTACCATGAATTCTCGAATTATAGCACTCCGCCTTGTGCTCTTCACTCCACCTGCTTTCAAGCAGCGGCTTTCCTGCCAGATGAATCACGGCTTTCGCCCCATTGACAAAGCCAGTCCAGTCGCCACTTTCCATATCCGAATCCCAGAGAACATAATCTGCCGCACCTGGAATTTTCCCTGCTGCACTCTCAGGTGAACGGGCGAACACAACAACCTTCTCTCCGCGTTGAATCAGTTTCATGGCAAGTTCAGCGCCAATAACGCCGGTAGCTCCGGTAATAATAATATGACCGTTCATACAATTTTTCTGTTGTAATGAAAAAATACGTTACCAAAAAACAGGCTTAACCAGTTACTTAACGGGCATCTACAAATAATAATTCCCTGATGGAGGCGTTGAGGATAAATGTCAATAAAACCGGGAAAGCTTGTACCTCTTTACCCGGTTTCATGAATTCAATGAGAGTGTGTAACTGCGGATGTTGTTTGGAGGCTATTCCACCGTGACCGATTTAGCCAAATTTCGTGGACGATCAACATTGCAGCCCCTAAGTGTAGCAATATGATAGGCAAGGAGCTGCAGAGGAATCACGGTCAAAAGAGGCGTAATCGGCCCGAAAGCCTGCGGAATATAAATGACCTCTTCGGCCAGACGTCTGACCTCCGTGTCCCCCTCACTTGCAATAGCAATAACCCGGCCCTTGCGGCTGCGAACCTCTTCGATATTGCTGAGTATTTTGGAATAGGTACTGTCGCGGATGGCAATAAAAATAACCGGCATATCCTCGTCGATCAGGGCAATCGGACCGTGCTTCATTTCGGCCGCAGGATAGCCTTCTGCATGAATATAGGAAATCTCCTTAAGTTTCAGCGCCCCTTCAAGTGCAACAGGAAAATTGTAGCCACGTCCGAGATAGAGAAAGTTTTTTGCATCTTTGAAGCGCTCCGCAATCCCCTTGATCTGGTCATTAAGCTCAAGAATCCGTGCCGCTTTTTCAGGCATCTCAGAAAGCTCTCTAAGATGCAGGGCAATTTCGCTCTGGGAAATGGTTCTGTCCTGGCTGAGCGAAAGAGCTAACATATAGAGCATGACGACTTGGGCGGTGAACGCTTTGGTTGAAGCAACACCGATTTCAGGCCCGGCATGGGTATACATGCCACACTCGGTTTCGCGGGCAATGGTGGAACCTACAACGTTGCAGATACCCATCACCAAAGCACCCTTTTCCTTGGCTGTACGAAGCGCAGCAAGAGTATCAGCCGTTTCACCTGACTGGGATATAACAATGACTACATCATCGACACCGACAATAGGATTACGGTATCTGAACTCCGACGCATAATCAACCTCGACAGGAATACGGGCAAATTCCTCAATCAGATATTCCCCAATCAGAGCCGCATGCCAGCTCGTACCGCAGGCACAGATCACAATACGCTTTGCCTTTTTCAGACGATCAAGATAATCGGCTATCCCGCCCAGGCGTAGCCAACCTTCATCAAGCCGAACACGCCCCCTCATGACATCGTGCATAACCTCCGGCTGTTCAAAGATCTCCTTGAGCATGAAGTGCTCAAAACCGCCTTTTTCAATTTTTTCCAATGTAAAATCAAGCTCCGTAACAATCTTGTCCTGTTCAATATTTTCAATGGATTTAACACAATATCCTTCCCTTGTAACCACAGCAATCTCCCCGTCACCAAGGTAAACAACCTTTTTGGTGTGCTCAACAATAGGCGCAGCATCTGAAGCAATAAAAAACTCACCGTCTCCGAGACCGATCACCAGAGGACTGCCTTTGCGTGCAACTACGATCTTATCCGGTTCACGCGAAGAGATCACACAAAGTCCGTAAGCGCCCTCAACATGACGAAGCGCGTTTCGGGTAGCCGATTCCAGATCAAGCGAGACATCGCACTTCCATATCCAGTCAATCAGATGAACCATGACCTCGGAATCCGTTTCGCTCAGAAACAGGTAGCCTTCTGAGATGAGTTCCTGCTTCAGGGCCGAATAGTTTTCAACGATACCATTATGAATAATCGCAATATCCCCGGCAGCATTCATATGTGGATGAGCATTGCGATCGCTGGGTTCACCATGGGTTGCCCATCGGGTATGACCGATACCTGCCGTTCCGTCCTTCATCATGGCTCTAAGCACAGCCGTATCCGCTTCAAGACCGCCGACACTGCCTTTCTGCTTCATGACCGTAAGGGTGTTGCCATCCAGCAAAGCAAGTCCAGCCGAATCATAACCGCGGTACTCAAGGCGTTTCAGTCCACTGAGAAGCAGCGGTGAAGCTTCCTGCCACCCGATATAGCCGACAATTCCGCACATACAACAACTTTTTTAAACGTCATTAAGAGCCGGGAAACGCCATAAAGGGTTTTCCCGACAGAAATAATAAATGATAGAAACAGTAACCCTTAAACAGCCAATACCTATAAAGCACTTTCCATCACGCCATATATTTTTAATGCTTCTCCGGCAACCGCCCGTTCAAAATCGTCAACACCCGAAAATGATCCCGCAGGATAAATCAGGCTCCGGCTGACATTGATCAGAGCGTTTTGGCGGTTGGCATCAACACCAAAATGGATGGTCTCTTCAAGCGAACCCCCCTGCGCACCGACTCCGGGTATAAGCAGAAAAAGGCCCGGCGCCTCTTGGCGGATATCGGCAAGTAAACCGCTTTTTGTCGCACCGACAACAATACCGCCATTTCCATTGCGGCTCCATGAAGCAACTTTGCCAAGCACCGAACGATAAAGCGGACGACCGTCATCCATCACCTGCTCCTCAAAATCCAATGATCCCTCATTCGACGTCAGGCAAAGCACAAACAGCAGCTTCTCCTCGTAGGAAAAAAAAGGCTCAAGAGAGTCAAACCCCATGTAAGGGGCAACCGTAAGAGCATCAAACGACCAGTGATCAAAAAAGGCGCGGGCATACATGGTGCTGGTATTGCCAATATCCGCCCGCTTGGCATCGGCAATCGTCATGCATGCGTCAGGAATAGAGCCGAGCGTTTTTTCCATATCCCGAAAACCCGCAATGCCCCGGGCCTCATAAAAAGCGGTATTCAACTTGTATGCTATCGCAACATCCGATGTTGCTCTGATAACTGCGCGGTTAAACTCAAGGACGGGACTTTCATACTTCAGAAACAAGCCCGGAATTTTCTCGGGATCGCTGTCGAGCCCGACACACAAAAGGGATTTTAATGCTGCTATCCTGCCGTTTGCCTTATCCCGAACTGAACTCATGAACTACCCCTCTTCTCTGTTTAAAAAAAATCATTTTACAACAGCTGAAGCATACAAAAAAACGCTGACTCATAAAAAACGCCAGAAAACATCCCCTCGACAACCGCCAGGAAACTTATTGCCACGGAAATACTGTTTACGTTCATTAATATATAACATGTTTTCTTACGAGATGCTTCATTAAATGAAACAATCCAGTAAATTGAGGGTCTTGAGCTGGAGAACTGTGAACACTGTAATTAGTCTTTTTATTTATAACCATGATTGTTGATTGATGGCAAAGAAACCGCTTAGACCCTTAAATCCCTATAAAAACGAACCTGAAAACAATATACCTCGACCGAAATTCTCGATCATGTATTATGTGGTCGTCATTGTTATCCTCATAGGTGTACAGCTTGCTTTTTTCTGGTCAGGCTCAACAAAAGAGATTGCATACAGCGAATTCCGCAAACTCATTGCGGAAAACAAGATTGAATCGGTAAAAATATCACCGGAAAAAATTTATATCAAGCTCAAACCGGGCGCTGAAACCGGGATAGCGGTAAAGGAGCCGCAAAAAGATAACCAGTGGGGTCTTCCCCAGTCACCATCCAAACAGGACGAGATTGTTGTCAATCCGGTGCGCGATGACACCCTCATAGATCTGCTGGAAAGTCAAGGAATCAAATATCAGGGCTTGGCAAGCAGTACCTGGATCAGCGAACTGATTCAGTGGATTCTTCCTTTTGCCTTGCTTATCGGCATCTACTTCTTTGTCTTCAGGCGAATGGGCGGACCGGGTTCGCAGTTCATGAACATTGGCAAGAACAAGGCCGCACTTTATGAAAATCTGGACGAACATACCCGCATCACCTTCAAGGATGTTGCCGGACTGGACGAGGCAAAGGCTGAGGTGATGGAGGTTGTCGACTTCCTCAAGGATCCAAAAAAATATACAACACTCGGCGGCAAGCTTCCCAAAGGCGTTCTGCTCGTAGGCCCTCCGGGAACAGGAAAAACCCTGCTTGCGAAAGCGGTTGCCGGTGAGGCCGATGTGCCGTTTTTCAGCATCAGCGGATCAGACTTTGTCGAGATGTTTGTCGGCGTTGGTGCGGCAAGAGTACGCGACCTCTTCAAACAGGCCAAGGAAAAAGCACCCTGCATCATCTTTATCGATGAAATTGATGCCGTCGGCCGCAGCAGGGGCAAGGGAGCTATGATGGGCGCCAATGACGAGCGGGAAAACACCCTCAACCAATTGCTTGTCGAAATGGACGGATTCGCAACCGACAAGGGGGTCATTCTGATCGCCGCTACCAACCGCCCCGATGTTCTTGATTCAGCTTTGCTGAGACCGGGCCGTTTTGACCGCCAGATCATGGTCGACAAGCCCGACCTGAAAGGACGTATCGATATTTTCAAGGTGCACACAAAAAAACTCTCGCTTTCAGAAGACGTCAACCTGAAAGCCCTTGCTTCGCAGA
The DNA here is from genome assembly GCA_903942355.1 of uncultured Chlorobiaceae bacterium. Classification (GTDB taxonomy): domain Bacteria; phylum Bacteroidota; class Chlorobiia; order Chlorobiales; family Chlorobiaceae; genus Chlorobium. The sequence continues at coordinate 13,412 of CAJAOR010000103.1, forward strand.
CGCCTGGATTTGCCGGCGCAGAGATAGCCAATACAGCCAACGAGGCTGCATTGCTTGCCTCGCGCCGCAACAAGCTGAGCATTGAGATGAAAGACTTTGAAGATGCCATAGAGCGCTGCGTGGCTGGACTTGAAAAAAAGAACAAGGTCATCAACCCGCGTGAAAAGCAGATTGTCGCCTATCATGAAGCGGGCCATGCCATTGTAAGCTGGATGATGCCTGAAAACGACCCTGTCCAGAAAATCTCCATTGTTCCAAGAGGAATGAGCGCGCTCGGCTATACCATGAACATACCGCTCGAAGACCGCTATCTCATGACCAAAACCGAGCTGCTTGCCCGCATCTGCGGTCTTCTCGGAGGACGCATCGCCGAACAGATCATTTTCAATGAAATCTCGACCGGCGCACAGAATGACCTTGAGAAGGTAACCAGCATCGCCTATAACATGGTCATGGTCTACGGCATGAGCGATAAACTCGGAAACCTCTCCTTCTTTGAAAGCAATAACCCCTATTACGGCAGCCCCGGTATCGATAAAAAATATGGTGAAGAGACTGCCCGCCTTATCGACCGGGAGGTTATGGCGATAGTAGAAGATGCGCGTCTTAATGTGATGAATCTCCTGACCGTAAACCGCGAAAAGCTCGAGAAGCTTGCCAGCGAGTTGCTGCTGAAGGAGATGCTGCAGTACACCCAAATTGAAGAGATTCTTGGAAAACGTGCGGAAGGACTCTTTCCTGTTCAAGCCCAAGAGGAGGACTTGCCAGAAAACAACCAGGAGAGCTCCGGAGAAATTGCGCACCAGAACAACTCGGAGCAGCTTAGCCTCCAGGAACAGGCCGAGCTTGAGGAGGCAGTGGCAAAACTCAGAGAGGTTCGAAACATGCCGGAGAACTGAAGAGGTAAAGCAAAAAGGCAGGGATTACCTGCCTTTTGTCGTGATCAACTGAAGATGTGGGTCCCGAGGGATTCGAACCCCCGACCTACTGGGTGTAAACCAGCCGCTCTAACCAACTGAGCTAGGAACCCAATCAAATGGTCATGATTATAATACAATTTCACCTTGAATACAAAAAGAAAAAACTCGATCAAGAAAGCCTACCGTAACTGGTACTTGTAAGCCTTCACGAAAAAGCATAACTTCAGGCCGGCAATTCACCAGCAATCAGGGCAACCTTTTTTGTCACCCTTATGAGATCACTCTCCATCCTTGGCTCTACCGGCTCAATCGGGCTTAGCACCCTTGATGTCGTCAGGCAGCACCCGGAAAAATTTTCCATCTCAGGCCTGGCCGCAGGCAAGGATGTGACCAGGCTTGCAGAGCAGATAAGGGAGTTTCAGCCTGCAGTGGTATCTGTCATGGATTCCGATGCCGCAAAAAAGCTGCATACGCTGCTCGGTGATAACAAAACGAATATCCTTTATGGCATTGAAGGAGCTACTGCTGTTGCCACCGTCGAAGAAGCTGATATGGTTGTGTCCGCAATTGTCGGGGCCGCCGGCCTCATCCCGACCGTCAGCGCAATAAAGGCCGGAAAGCACATAGCTCTGGCCAACAAGGAGACCCTTGTCGTTGCAGGAGAGCTTGTCTCGGATCTGGTAAAAAAACACAAGGTGGAGCTCCTGCCGGTTGACAGCGAGCACTCGGCCATCTTCCAGTCCCTTCAGGGACATCGCAAAGATGATGTCGTACGCATCATTCTTACCGCATCGGGAGGACCATTCCGCAACACCCCGGCCGAAGAGCTGAAACACGTCGGGCTCCAGCAGGCACTGAAACATCCCCAGTGGACAATGGGAGCGAAAATCACCATCGACTCGGCAACCATGATGAACAAGGGTCTTGAAGTGATCGAAGCACACTGGCTCTTTTCCATGCCGGCCGATAAAATCGGTGTCTTGGTGCATCCGCAGAGCATCATTCACTCCATGGTTGAATATATCGACGGCTGCGTCATGGCTCAGCTTGGCACGCCCGACATGCGCGCTCCGATTGCCTATGCCCTTGCATGGCCTGAACGGTGCGAAAGCGGCATCCCGAAACTTGACCTGGCAAAAATCGGCACGCTCACATTTGAGGAGCCCGATATGGAACGATTCCCGGCACTCCGCCTCGCCTTTGACGCCCTGAAAGCAGGCAAAACCTACCCGGCTGTACTCAACGCGGCAAACGAGATCGCCGTAGCTGCCTTCCTCGACAAAAAGATCCGTTTTATCGAGATTGCCGAAACAGTCGACAAAACCATGCAGACCCACGTGCCATACACCCCTGTTGAGCTTGATGACTATCTGCAGGCCGATCGGTGGGCCCGCGACACGGCAAAAAAACTTATTGCATAAATCTCTTTTTTCTGACTGAACCAAAAGGATCGTTATGGATGTTCTGAGCTCTATATTTTTTTTCATTGTCGCCATCTTCATTCTTGTCACCGCGCATGAACTCGGCCATTTTCTGACAGCAAAACTGTTCGGCATGAGGGTTGACAAATTTTATATCGGATTCGACTTTTTGGAAAAGCGACTCTGGAGAAAAACAATCGGTGATACCGAATACGGCATAGGCGTCTTTCCGCTCGGGGGCTATGTCAAGATTGCCGGCATGGTCGATGAGAGCCTCGACACCAATATTCAGACCACTGAACCGCAACCATGGGAGTTCCGTGCAAAGCCGGTCTGGCAGCGCCTGATTGTGCTTGCCGGTGGAGTCACAATGAACCTTATGCTTGCCGCCGCTATCTTTATCGGCATCACCCTGGTGCTCGGAGAGGCCCGGACAAGCATTAAAAACCCGGCCTTCGTTGAAAAGGGATCGGTCTTTGAACGCATGGGCATGAAAACCGGCGACCGGCTGCAACTGGCAAACGGAAAAGTCCTTCAAAGCTGGGAGGAGGCGCTCGACCCGGAACTCATGATTGCGCCGTCACTCAACTACACCATCCTTCGCGATGGAAAAAGCATTACCGTAACAGCTCCGACGAACATTTTGTCGAAAATCAACGAAACAGAGAGTTTCGGCATATGGCCTATCGCTGCGCCACTGATCGACGCAACTCTTGAAAACATGCCTGCCCAAAAAGCAGGACTAAAATCAGGATGCCTCATCACAATGATTAATGACAGGCCCGTCTCTGATCAGAAAGAGGTTGTCGGAATCATCTCCTCACATGCCGCACGACCTATCACCATTACCTGGCAATATCTGGAGCCGGTCCCAGGTCGCAAAATAACGCAGGAACTCCTCCGTTCTGCGGGCAGAACATTTGTTGTCACTGTGGTGCCAAACGCATCAGGAAAAATCGGCATATCACTGAAACAGAACATTGCTAAAGAACGAAGAAAACTCACTATTGCAGGTTCAATCGTCAGCGGGTTTAACCAGACCTGGAAAATGAGCGCCATGACCGTTCAGGGATTTGCCAAAATTTTCACCGGCAAGGAAGACTTCCGAAAATCAGTAGGCGGACCAATCAAAATTGCCAAAATTGCAAGCCAGAGCGCCGAACAGGGTCCCGTCAGCTTTCTCTATTTTCTGGCCATGCTTTCCGTCTCTCTGGCAATCATCAATATCCTGCCTGTTCCGGCACTTGACGGCGGCCAGTTCGTCCTGAATGCATTTGAAGGCCTGATACGTCGTGAAATTCCTTTTGAAATCAAGATGCGTATCCAGCAGACCGGTATGGCGCTGCTCCTGGCACTATTCGCGTACATCCTTCTCAACGATATTTTTAACTTCTGAGGCTGACGCCCGTACGCAATGCTCGACAAACTGCGATCCATAAAAGAAAAACATCTTGATCTTGAACAACTGCTTGCCGACCCGAAAGCGGCAGTTGATCAGGACCGCTATCGAAAACTCAACAAGGAGTACAGCGACCTCAAGGAGATTGTTCAAGCCTATGATCTCTATGCCGCAACAAAAACAGAACTCGATGAATCGCGCCAGTTGCTGAAAAACGAGAACGATCAAGAAATGAAAGAGCTCGTGCAAGCAGACATCAGCGAACTGCAGAAAAAACTTCCTGAACTTGAGCAGCAACTCAAAATACTGCTGCTACCAAAAGACGAAGCAGATTCACGCAACGTCATTATCGAAATCCGGGCAGGCACCGGCGGTGAGGAAGCGGCGCTTTTTGCCGCCGACCTGACAAGAATGTATCAGCGGTATGCGGAACACCAGGGATGGCATTGTGAAACCCTGCACTTTAATGAAAGTTCCGTGCCTGGGGGATTCCGCGAAATTACCCTTGGCGTCAGCGGCCATGATGTCTACGGCACCATGAAGTATGAAAGCGGCGTCCACCGGGTACAGCGCGTCCCCGACACCGAAACGCAGGGCCGTATCCACACCTCGGCCGTTAGCGTTGCGGTACTGCCGGAAGCCGAGGAGGTCGATGTCGAGATCCGCCGCGAAGATCTGCGATTCGACACCTACCGAAGCGGAGGAAAAGGAGGCCAGAACGTCAACAAGGTAGAGACCGCTGTAAGAATCACCCACATGCCAAGCGGCATTGTCTGTGCCTGCCAGGAGCAACGCTCACAGCTCCAGAACAAGGAGAGAGCAATGCAGATGCTCCGAACAAAACTCTACGACATCCAGCTTGCCGAGCAGCAACAGAAACGGGCTGACCTGCGCCGCTCAATGGTAACAACTGGAGACCGAAGCGCCAAAATCCGTACCTACAACTACCCGCAGTCTCGCGTGACCGACCACCGTATCGGCTTTACCAGCCACGCCCTTCCGCAAATCCTGCAAGGCGACCTGCAAGACGTTATCGATGCCCTCAAAATGCATGACCAGACCGAACGCCTTCAGGCCGAGCTCTTGTAATCACACTCTCTCCGAGAAGGACAACCTTTCGGAGAAGAGAGTTTGTCACAAATTCTGCTTACATTTCTTTTAAGTGGTAAGGACACCTTACCAGTGTACTTGAATGATACGAAACCTATGGGACGGCTATAATGGAAATGGATGCGACAGGAATAAGCAAAGGCGATTGGGTATTTAAAGGGGAATTCAACCGAACAACCGCCTATCTTTCAGACCAGAAAAAAATACTTGGCTTTAACCCTTTTTGCCATAGTGTCGAACTCACCAACATTGAAAACGTCTATAAATGGCTTTTTCGTGTTACTGATCCTCAGAATAACCCCTTCGATGTCATTTTTTTTGTCGAACAGAGCGAAGAACTTCTGGTCGAACTCCCGGAGCACATTGAATGTGCCGACCCTGCAGAACTTTCCGACGAGACGATCAGGCTCTATACCGTCGGCAAAAAGATACACTGGAAACACCATCCCGTAACCACTCAAATTGAAGATCCCGAAAAATATCTTTTTGAAGGGAAAGCCTTTGCCGATATGTACATGCATCCGGTACAGGACAACAAAACCAGAGTCCAGTTCGACTTGAAAATTGATGTCCGGTTTGTTCTTTATCCTGCATTCCGAATTGTTCCTGAAAAGATTCTCCACGCCATGACCAATGCCGGAATGTCCATGATCATGCAGACTGCGACCAACAAAATGTTTCACTCGATTACCAAAGATTTCGAAAACGTTACATACGCATGAGAGGAAGAATGGGGAAATTCAGCGTACCGCACTAACGATTTCAAGCGGAAGTGAAAGTGTAAAAACAGAACCTTTTTCAGCCGGGCAATCAACGGTGAGCGTTCCTCCATGTTTATTGACACCTAAGTTGAGCGATAAGTAATAATCCAGACAGTTCAGAGCGCCATAAAATTCAATA
>CAJAOR010000104.1 GCA_903942355.1 uncultured Chlorobiaceae bacterium
CCCCGCATCATTGCTGCTGCAGAGGTAACCAATGCCGATGCTATTCATCCCGGATACGGATTCCTGGCTGAAAATGCTGTTTTTGCTGAAGTGTGCGAGTCGGCCAACATCAAGTTTATCGGCCCTACAGCAAAGATGATCAACCAGATGGGTGACAAAAACACCGCCAAAGCAACAATGATTGCTGCCGGAGTTCCCGTTGTCCCTGGAAGTCCCGGACTGGTAACTGATCTGAAGCAAGCCATTGAAACGGCTAAAAAAACCGGTTACCCGGTTATCATCAAACCAACTGCCGGCGGCGGTGGAAAGGGCATGCGGGTGGTAACGGAGGAGAGCCAACTGGATAAGGCACTGAATACTGCCCGCAGCGAGGCTGAGCAGTCTTTCGGCAACAGCGGAGTCTATATAGAAAAGTATCTTGAAAACCCGCGCCACGTTGAAATTCAGATCCTTTCTGACCAGCACGGCAACACTATTCACCTAGGGGAACGCGACTGTACCGTCCAGAGGCGGCACCAGAAGCTGATTGAAGAAACGCCGTCCCCGGTTGTTAATGAGAAATTGAGAAAAAAAATGGGCGACGCAGCTGTAGCTGCTGCCCGGGCAATCAACTATGAGGGTGCAGGCACCATCGAGTTTTTGCTTGACAAGCACAAGGACTTCTACTTCATGGAGATGAATACGCGTATTCAGGTTGAGCATCCGGTCACCGAAGAGCGTTATGATGTCGATCTCGTCAAGGAGCAGATTCTTGTTGCTGCCGGCGAATCACTTGAAGGCCGAAGCTTCACGCCGAAAGGTCACTCCATTGAATGCCGCATTAATGCTGAAGATCCCGAACACATGTTCCGTCCATCTCCAGGGCAGCTTACCGTATTCCATACGCCTGGCGGTCACGGGGTGAGGGTTGATTCACATGCCTATGCCAGTTATGTCGTGCCATCTAACTACGACTCCATGATTGCAAAGCTTATCGTTACCGCTCACACGCGGGATGAGGCCATTGCAAGGATGTCGCGCGCACTGGATGAATTCATTGTTGTTGGGGTAAAAACCACGATTCCCTTCCATAAGCAGGTCATGCACTCTCCTGTTTTTCAGAGCGGGGAGTTCGATACAGGTTTTCTTGAAACCTTCAGGTTTGAAAAAAAGTAACAAAAAAAAAGGGAGATGCGAATCTCCCTTTTTTTTGCCTAATCTCTCCTGTCAGAACAGATTACCGCTCATTAGCGAATCCCTCACGAGTTGCAGGCTCTTCGACAGTTTCCACAGAAGAACTTTCCTGACCTTCACCCGTCAGTTTTATAGCTTTATACCGCTTCAATCCCGTACCGGCAGGAATCAGCTTGCCGACAATCACGTTTTCCTTCAGACCTGCGAGATAGTCAACCTTTCCGGCAACAGCCGCGTCAGTCAGCACCTTGGTGGTTTCCTGGAACGATGCCGCAGATATCACGCTCTCTGTCTGAAGAGCCGCGCTTGTTATGCCAAGCAGCACCGGGTGCGAAGTTGCCTGAAGGGCAGGCTCAAATGCAATCATGTTTTTACTGTTCTTGCGAAGCTCACGATTCAGCTTGGTAATGTCACGTACCTTGTGAAGCTGACTGTCCTGAATCCTTGCAGGAGCATCACCTTTTTCCGTAATGCGTACCTTTTCGGCAATACCATGGTTTGACTCAACAAAGGCGCTCCGGTCAATCAGGTCACCAGGCAGCAGATCGGTGTCACCTGGCTCTTCAACCCGCACCTTCTGAAGCATTTGGCGGACAATAACCTCAAGATGCTTGTCGTTGATCTCGACACCCGCATTGATCTGGTAAACTTTCTGGATTTCGTTGACAAGATACTGCTGCACCGCATTTGGTCCCTGGATTCGCAGGATATCCTGCGGCGAAACAGCACCATCAGTCAGCGGATCGCCAGCCTTGACTTCGTCACCCTCATTGGCAAGTACATGTTTACCAACCTGTACGTAATAGATCTTTTCTTCGCCAAAATCGTTTTTAACCTTGATCTCCTTGCTGCTCCTGCGCTGTGAACCAAAGCTGACATAACCGTCAATTTCAGTAACGATAGCCGGATCGGTAGGAATACGGGCTTCGAACAGCTCAGTAACTTTTGGCAGACCGGCGGTAATATCACCACCGACACGATCAAGATTTCTTGGCACCTTGGCCATGATATCGCCAGGCTCAACCTTCTGTCCATCTTCAACATAAAGGTTTGACTTGATCGGTACAGGATAGGTCTTTCTTACCTCGCCGCTTGCGTCAATAATCATCAACCTCGGCTCCCGTGTTTCTGTAGCTCTCAGCTTGGAACGCCAGTTGATAATCGTGTGCTGCGAAAAGCCGGTTTGAGGATCAACTTCTTCCTTATAGGTTACCCCTTTTTCGATATCGGCAAACTTGATAATACCCGGAATTTCTGCAATGATCTGGGTGCTGTTTGGCTCACTGCTGAACATCACCTGATCTTTTTTGATAAGAGAGCCATTTTTGCAATGCAGATGCGCTCCATGCGGAACGATGTTCCGTTTCAGGATCTTTCCGGATTCAGGATCGGCAATATTGATCTTGCCGTTTTTCTGAATAACAATGATCCTCACATCGGCAACGCCATCCTCGTTAATAGCGGTATGCTCAACGGTCTTGATATCCTCAAACTGAATCTGGCCATCATAAAATGCCTTGGTCTCAGTTTCGGATATGCCGCCCTGTGCCGTACCACCCTGGTGGAACGTACGAAGCGTAAGCTGTGTTCCAGGCTCTCCGATCGACTGTGCTGCAATAACACCAACAGCTTCACCGATTTCAACGAGCTCATGTACCGAGAGGTTTGTTCCATAACATTTCGAACAGATGCCGATTTTAGACTCACAGGTCAGCACTGAACGGATCTCAGCCTCTTCAACACCGGCCGTCTCCTGAATGAGTTCGGCAAGTTCTTCGGTAATGATCTCTCCTGAATTGACAATAACCTTGTTGTTCAGGGTATCGTAAATCTCGCGGGCAGCAACACGACCCTTGATTTTTTCACGGAACTTGATCTGGCCGCTTGTCTCTTCTTCAATATTGCGATGTACATAGAGCCCACGCGTTGTTCCGCAGTCATCAATGGTAACAATGACATCCTGCGCCACATCATGAAGTCTCCGGGTCAAATAACCGGCATCGGCAGTTTTCAGCGAAGTATCGGACAGACCCTTACGTGCACCGTGTGTTGAAATGAAATACTCAAGAACGGTAAGTCCCTCCTTGAGGTTCGAGATAATCGGGTTTTCAATAATTTCACCCGGCTGCCCCGACATGGATTTCTGCGGACGGGCAATAAGACCCCTCATACCGGTCAACTGACGCACCTGCTCCCTGGAGCCACGGGCTCCGGAATCAAGCATCATATAGAGCGGATTAAAACCTTCACGATCTTTTTTCAGCTTCTGGTATGACTCTTCAGCAACAATATTGGAGGTTTTCTGCCAGACGTCAACGATCTGGTTGTAGCGTTCATTATCAGTAAGCGTACCGCGATTGTACTCCTTGACAACCTTGGTGCTGTCACGCTGTGCACTCTTGATATGCTTTGCCTTGGTTTCAGGCACAATGGCATCTGAAAGACCAACCGAAAGGCCACCCTTCATCGCATAATGGAAACCGACCTCCTTGATATTGTCAAGGAATTTGGCTGTTTCAACGTTACCAACTTCGCTGCTCAGTCGCCCGATCAGCTCCTTTGCAACTTTCTTGTCAATTACGCGGTTGATAAAGCCTATTTTGTCCGGCACATTCTGGTTGAAAATCACCCTACCAACCGTCGTGAGCAATATGGACTTCTTCTCAATCTGCGATTTTAGCCAGGCAGACTTTTCCGGAGCCAAATTGACCATGGTATCAAGAACGCGAAGCGAATCAAATTTCTGGTCAATCTCGCCGGTGTACTGGACGAATATCTGCGCATGCAAACCCACGCGCTCTTCATTATAGGCGATAAGCACATCTTCCGGGCTGTAAAATATCTGCGCCTCTCCGACATCTCCAGAGCGCGATTTGGTCAGATAATACATGCCGAGTACCATGTCCTGTGAAGGAACCGTAACCGGTTTGCCTGACTGCGGCAAAATCAGATTATGGGACGACAACATAAGCAGTGAAGCCTCAAGCTGCGCCTCCTGCGACAGAGGAATATGCACAGCCATCTGGTCACCGTCAAAGTCAGCATTGAACGCCGTACAGACCAGCGGATGGATCTGAATCGCCTTGCCTTCAATCAAGAGCGGCTGGAAAGCCTGGATACCGAGGCGGTGAAGCGTTGGTGCCCTGTTGAGCAGCACCGGGCGGCCATCAATGACCTTTTCAAGAACATCCCAAACAATCGGATCTTTTTTGTCAATCAGTTTCTTGGCTGATTTGACCGATTTTGCAATGCCACGATCGACAAGACGACGGATCACAAAGGGCTGGAAGAGTTCAATAGCCATGCTTTTCGGCAGGCCACACTCATGCAGTTTCAATTCCGGACCAACCACAATAACCGAACGACCAGAGTAATCGACCCTCTTGCCCAGCAGGTTCTGACGGAAACGACCCTGCTTGCCTTTCAGGGCATCGGAAAGTGATTTCAGCGGCCTGTTCGACTCGCCTGTCTTGACCGCATTAGCCTTACGGGAGTTATCGAACAGGGCATCAACAGCCTCCTGGAGCATTCTCTTTTCGTTTCGCAGAATAACCTCTGGGGCACGAATATCTATAAGCTTTTTCAAGCGGTTGTTGCGGATGATAACCCTGCGGTAAAGGTCATTGAGATCGGACGTCGCAAAGCGACCGCCTTCAAGAGGAACAAGCGGACGAAGTTCAGGAGGAATAACCGGAACCACTTCCATCACCATATATTCCGGCTTGTTGCCTTCATAAACATAGGGTTCGGGAAGTTCATCCTCCGGAAAGAGCCCCTGAGGCTTTTTCCGGGTTTTCTTGTGCGGCTCATAACTTTTTCTGAACGCCTCGACAACCTTCAGCCTTTTGAGTGCATCTGCTCTTTTCTGTTCCGAGTTACTCTCTTTGAGTACTTTGCGCAAGTGTATCGCCGATGCATCAAGATCAATGTTCTTGAGAAGCATATGAATAGCCTCTCCGCCCATTTTGGCGACAAACTTCTCCGGATCTGAATCCTCAAGATCCTGGTTATCTTCATACTCGGTGATAATCTGGAAATACTGCTCTTCAGTCAGACGATCAAGTTTCTTGATCCCCTGTTTTTCACCAGGTTCACCGGGATTGATGACAACATAGACCTCATAATAGATAATCCTTTCGAGTTCCTTTGTCGAAAGGTCAAGCAACGCTCCGATCTTGCTCGGAACCGAGCGGAAAAACCAGGTATGCACAACAGGAACCGCCAGGGCAATATGGCCCATACGCTCCCTGCGAACACTCTTGGTTGTAACCTCGACACCACAGCGATCGCAGATGATTCCTTTATAGCGAACGCGCTTGTATTTACCGCAATAGCACTCCCAGTCCTTGGTCGGACCAAATATCTTTTCGCACATCAGACCGTCACGTTCAGGCTTGAACGTGCGGTAGTTGATGGTCTCCGGCTTCAGTACCTCGCCCCTTGAATGAGCAAGAATGCTTTCGGGTGACGCAATGCTAAACTTTATTCTTGAAAATTCACCTTTTAAGGGCGATGCTCCCTGTGAAAAAATCATAGTCAATATCCCTGGTTAAAACGACTCTGTTGAACGTCCGTTAATGATGTACACGCCAATTAACACATTACTAAGGAACCTTGTCGTCAATACGTATCTCAAGACCCAAGCCCTGCAGCTCTCTGACGAGAACATTGAAGGATTCAGGTATTCCTGGCTCAGGCAGGTTCTGACCTTTCACAATAGCTTCATAGGTTTTGTTCCGGCCTATCACATCATCTGATTTGACCGTCAGCATCTCCCGCAAGATATTGGCTGCTCCATAAGCCTCAAGAGCCCAGACCTCCATTTCACCAAACCTCTGACCACCAAACTGCGCCTTACCACCAAGCGGTTGCTGGGTTATGAGCGAGTATGGACCAGTGGAACGGGCATGAATCTTGTCATCGACCAAGTGACTCAGTTTGAGCATGTAAATATAGCCTATGGTCACTTCGTCATCAAACCGCTCGCCGGTACGCCCATCAAAAAGACTTACCTTTCCATGAGCAGGAAGACCAGCCCTTTCGAGCTCTTTCTGTACTTCCTCATAGGTGGCACCATTGAAAATCGGTGTTTTGAACTTGACACCCAACTTTTTGGCCGCCCAACCGAGCGATGTTTCATAAAGCTGTCCAATGTTCATACGGCTCGGTACACCAAGCGGGTTGAGCACAATATCAACCGGAGTACCATCTGCCATAAACGGCATATCCTCAATCGGCAGAATTTTGCCCACAACACCTTTGTTGCCGTGCCGACCGGCCATCTTGTCGCCAACCTGTATCTTTCGCTTCTGGGCAATATAAACCTTGGCAAGCTCCTCAATTCCTGGAGGAAGTTCATCGCCAACGTTAATCTTGTACTTGTCATTGTCCCGCTCATCAGCCAGATCCTTGAGCATGAAACGGAACTCTTTGACAAGACGTACCACATTGTCATTTACTTTTTTGGAATCCGTCACCCCTTTTGAAAAGTCAATCGACTCAAGAAACGGCATGGAACTGAACTTCGCAAGAAGCGCATCATCAAACAACGTCTCTTCAGCGATAAGCTCTTTGCCTTTATCGCTATAGACTCCTGTCGAACTCTTGCCTCCAAGCAGCTGTTTTACCCATTTGGCAAAACGCTTGCGCAGGTCATACTCTTTAGCATCAAATTTCCTGTCAACAAGCTCAAGCTTTTCCTTGACATCCATGCCAACTTTTTTCTTGCGGCTGAAAAGCTTTGTCTTGATGACAATACCCTTCATTCCTGCAGGCACATGCATTGAAGCATCCTTGACATCGCTTGACTTGTCGCCAAAAATCGCCCTGAGCAGTTTCTCTTCCGGCGTTGGATCACTCTCTCCTTTCGGAGTTATTTTTCCAACCAGAATATCCCGCTCCTTGACTTCAGCACCAATGCGCACAATACCGTTTTCATCAAGGTTTCTGAGCGCTTCATCACTGACATTATAAATATCACGGGTAAACTGTTCCTCACCGCGTTTGGTATCGCGGACATTGGCCTCGAATTCGTGAACATGAATCGAGGTAAAGACATCGTCATAGACAAGGCGTTCACTCAGAATGATTGCATCCTCAAAGTTATAGCCACGCCAAGGCATGAAGGCCACCAACACATTTTTTCCAAGAGCAAGCTCTCCATTCTCGGTCGATGAACTATCGGCAAGCACCTCACCTTTTTCAACACGCTGGCCAATCCGCACCAGAGGCTTCTGTGAAATACAGGTATCCTGGTTGGATCGCTTGAACTTGATCAACTTATAGGTCTTCAATCCCTCATCAGGATCAAGCATCGACAGGCGAACATCATTATCAGTACTGAGATCGTACCGTATCTGGATATATTCGGCCGTCACATCTTCGAGTACCCCGGCTCCTTCCGCAACAATGACTGAACGGGAATCCCTGGCAACCTTGGCTTCCATGCCAGTACCAACCACTGGGGCTTCGGAGGTCAGCAGCGGAACCGCCTGGCGCTGCATGTTTGCACCCATCAGTGCGCGGTTACCGTCATCATGCTCAAGAAAAGGAATCAAAGCCGCTGCCGCGCTGACAATCTGTACGGGAGAAACGTCCATAAAATTAACATCCTCAGCCGCGACAACAGGATAGTCGCCCTTTGTCCTGGCCTGAACCGTCTCTACCGCAATTCTTTTGTTCTCATCAAGAGGAACACTGACCGGTACGGTAATCTTGTTTTCCTCATCCTCAGCCGAAAGCATCAGGACCGTATCGGTAACCTGGCCTTTATCGACAACACGATAAGGCGTCTGGATAAACCCTTTATCGTTAATCTCCGCATAGACAGACAGAGAGGAGATCAGACCGATATTCGGACCTTCCGGAGTTTCAATCGGGCAGAGCCGGCCGTAATGCGTATAGTGAACGTCACGAACCTCAAAACCTGCACGTTCTCTGGTCAAACCGCCAGGTCCAAGAGCTGAAACCCTTCTCTTGTTGGTCATTTCAGCCAAAGGATTGGTCTGATCCATGAACTGCGAGAGCTGGCTTGTCGCAAAGAAACTTGAAACAACGCTTGACACCGTACGTGCATTAATAAGATCCGCAGGAGCTATTTTATCAGAGTCCCTGGAGTTGAGCTTTTCACGGACATTCTTGCCCATCCTGGCCAGTCCGATAACAAACTGGGCGGCAAGCTGTTCGCCGACCGAACGCACCCGGCGGTTTGCCAAATGATCGACATCATCAACATCGGCCAGTCCGTTGACCAGCTTGATGAGATAATAGATGACGGAAATAATATCATAATGCGTCAGCACCAGAATATCCTCTCCGGTCGGTTCATCTGAAAAAGACTGTATAGTCTGGAGGATTTTCTCGTAAATGGTATCAGAAAGCTGTTTAAGCTCCGGCTTTTCAGCAAGATATTCATTCAGGTCATCAAACTCTTTGCTAAGCTTTTTCTTGATCCTGTAACGGCCAACCTCACCGAGATCATATTTTTTCTGGTTGAAAAACGTTCTCTCGAGAAAACTTCTTGCCGCATCGATATCCGGTGCTTCATTGGCTCTCAATTCCTCATAGACAATTTCAAGCGCCTCTTCCTCTGTCGCTGAGTTGTCATTGAGAATGGTATTGATAATGATGGATTTGTCCGGTCCCTTGTCACCGCCCGAAAAGGTCTTCATCACCTTGACGCTTTTGTAGCCGGCAGCAAGAATCTGCTCAAAAATATCTTCCGTAATCGCGGTTCTCGCGCTAACCACTTCACCAGTCTGCATGTCAACAATGTCAGACGCAAGATACTGCCCGACAAGCTGCTCTTTTTTGCTTGATTTCAGCTGAACCTCTTCAACAAGATCAAAAAGACCCAGAATATCCTCATCCCTGGCAAAACCTATGGCGCGTAAAAGCGCACTGACCAGAAAGTTTTTCTTCTGGTCGATATAAACAAATATCTGGTTATTGATATCGGTCTGAAACTCAATCCATGATCCTCTGGTAGGAACGATTTTAGCCGAATACATCTTCTTGCCA
>CAJAOR010000105.1 GCA_903942355.1 uncultured Chlorobiaceae bacterium
TGCAGTATTCTTTTTCTGTTTGTTTTTCTTTTGATACCCAAGAATCTCAACGATCACATAAATACAGTAAAAAGCAAAAAATGAGAAGACAAAATCATTGATAACTGCCAGATTTTTGACAATGATGACCGCAACAAGCACCATCAAGAGAAGCAACCTGACTGTCAGGCCACCAAAAACAAACTTGGTGAATACCGCTGATTCCTTATCAATCGCATAATCAAAGAGCAAGTAGCCTGCTATGGTATTGACAACAACCATTATCCAGGCAAGAAAGATCGAGTGAAGGTCAATCGCCCCACTCCCAAGGAGTGAAAAAATCCCCCCCCATAAAACGAAGGATAAGATACATAACTTAATAAAAAATTCAAATATTGGCTTCATATCTCCTGTTTCTTTCTTGATTAACAACCATAACGAGCGCCGAATTCACTATTTTTTTTTGTTTGCCGCCCGCACGACCTTCATGAGAAGAAGGGCCATGCCAAGCATGCCGACCAAAACTCCGAATAAAAACAACCACGGTGAGGTGCCAAAATTGGTGTCGGCCCAATATCCGATCAAGACAAAAAAAGCAAAGCTGGCCGCAATCTGCAGGCCAAGACCCATATAATCAGAAAGCGCACGGGCAGAACGGCCTAAATTATCGGAAAACCTTTCCTCGTCAGGTTTTTGCATCATCAAGAGCCCTTGTTTACATTCTGACTGGCAACACCTTTCGCTCCATAAAAAAATCAGACCATCAGCGGACAATCGGCTTCAGCCAATGCCTTGAAGATAATACTCTTCCTGAAATAAAGAACCTTTACCGGAAATTCTTCCTCCGATTAAAAAGAGTCCTTGGAGAAAAATCCCTATTTTAGTCGACATACGCTTTTCCGGTTATAACGGCGGGTGATACAGGCAATAGCGGAAAATCCTTAAAAAGAACTCCATGGACCCGATAACAACAAGCAGAATCAACCCACCACCAACAGAGTATATAGTACCGGAGTGCTTTCGCCAATACCGTGAACTTATTGCGTTGCAGAGTACCAGAAATGGCGGAGTAAGCGAAGGAGCCTACTCATCACTGAACCTCGGAAGAAATACCGGGGATTTGACAGACAACGTCCATGAAAACACCCTGCGCCTCTGCGCTGCAAGCGGCATTGACCCCAGGCAATTAGTCTACTCCGATCAGGTACACGGCACAGCTATACTCACCGCTGAAAAGCCTGGACATTACCGGGGTTATGATGCACTTATTACGAATAAAAAGAATCTCTTTCTCTGCGTCTTCACTGCTGACTGCTATCCAGTGCTCATCTACGATCCGCGACATAATGTTTCCAGCGCAGTTCATGCCGGCTGGAAAGGGAGTGCCGGAGGAATTGTGATGAAAACGATTGAAGCCATGCAGATCCGCTTTAACTCCGTACCGGCAGAGTGCCTTGCCTATATCGGTACAGGGATTTCACCTGAGGCTTATGAGGTCGGGCGAGAGGTAGCCATGAGGTTTCCGTCAGATTGCTGCCTGCAATCACCCCTCGGCCAGGAAAACGAAAAATACAGCCTAAACTTGGGAATGGCTAACTACCGGCAACTGCTTGCATCAGGAATTCCGCCCTTACATATCGAACACTCTCCCTTCTGCTCAGTACGCGACAGCAACCTGTTTTTTTCCTACCGGCGCGATCAGGGGATAACCGGCCGTATGGTCAGTCTGATCGGTATCAACGTGCAGGGATAAATCGGCCTGAATGATCATGGTGCCAAAACTGAAAAGGGAGTCTTTTGTTTGTGGCAAAAAACTCCCTGTTTTTCTACATGCTGGTTCGGCCATAGGAACCATAAAGGTCATGGGCCTGCCGACAAATATCCTCTCTGAAATCAGGATGAGCGATACTTGCAAGCGCCTCCGCTCTCTGGCGAAGATTTTTGCCATGCAGATTAACGATCCCGAATTCAGTAACCACATACTGCACATGAGCCCTTGTGGTAACAACACCGGCACCTGGCTTAAGATGGGGGACAATCCTTGAAAGACCGCTTTTTGTGGTTGACGGCAAGGCAATAATGGGCTTGCCCCCTTCGGAAAGTGCTGCTCCCCTGATGAAATCCATCTGCCCGCCAACACCGGAATAATATTTCTGGCCGATAGAATCAGCACATACCTGACCGGACATGTCAATTTCAAGAGCACTGTTAATTGCTGTCACCCGCGGATTTTTCCTGATTTCCCGTGTATCGTTAACATAATCGGAGGGAAGCATTTCCACGAGTGGATTATCGTCAACAAAATCATAAAGCCGACGAGACCCGACAAGAAAGCTTGCAACAATAATTTCCTTGTGCGTACCCTTTTTGCGACCGTTGATCACTCCTTTTTCAACAAGATCAATCACGCCATCAGAGAACATCTCTGAATGAATACCAAGATCCCGGTGTCCGGAAAGCGCAGCAAGTGTAGCATCAGGAATTGCGCCAATTCCCATCTGCAGCGTGGCACCATCCTCGACAATGGATGCGATATGGCGACCAATACGAATTTCAACATCACTCAA
>CAJAOR010000106.1 GCA_903942355.1 uncultured Chlorobiaceae bacterium
ACCGGACCGCCTTTCCATACGGCATGGAATATCGACTCCGGCGGAGTAGTTCCCATCCATACATAGAAGCCCAGAGAAACCGCATAGGTTACGACAATGAGCACACCAGTAAAAAAACCTTGTTTCATAGACTCTTATTTTTTTTTGACTATCCTGAAGGTAAACGAAGCGTTATGAACCACTCTGTAATTTGCTATACTGAGACACTGACTTGAGAAGCAACAGGAACCACCGACAACAAATGAAAGGAGATAAGATGAAAACCGGTACTGTTCTCAGCTTCAACTGATTTTAAATGAATTGATTAGTTGAATCGATAACTTTCCTTGCCTTGAATTTAGCAAATAAGGCGCTAATTTTTCAACAGTAATCGATCATTGAATAAAAAAAAGCACGTGGCCCTGCAACTATATTACTGACAAAGAAAGGCGCATGATCCCTCCTGCAATCGTTGATGAAGTCCGGCAAGCAGCGGACATTGTTGAGATTATCTCTGATTACCTGACGCTGCAGCCTTCAGGGCGTAACTACAAGGCGCTCTCTCCCTTTACGATGGAGAAAACCCCGTCGTTTGTTGTTTCACCCGACAAGCAGATCTACAAGTGTTTTTCAACCGGCAAGGGGGGGAACGCGTTCTCCTTTGTCATGGAGATGGAAAAAGTCTCCTTTCCTGAAGCGGTCGAACTGGTTGCCAAACGAACAGGTATCGATATCAGCCGCTTTACCGAAAAAAAAGAGCGTGAACCGGTGCATGAAGAGAGCCAGACCGAGACCCTCCGATGGGCGGCAAAGTTCTTTCATCGAATGCTACAAACGGAGAACGGCAAAAGAGGGACTCTCTACCTTACTGCTGAACGAGCCCTCTCGGAAAAAACAATCAAGAGCTTTGGCCTTGGTTACGCGCCCGATGCGTGGGATCATCTCTGCATTGAGGCCAAACGGGCCGGGATAGCGCAGGAGCACCTGCTTGATCTTGGTCTCATAACACCAAACAAACAAAAAAACTCTCGGTACGATACCTTCCGAAACAGGGTGATCTTTCCCATTTTTTCGGTTGGAGGTCAGGTCGTCGGATTTGGAGGTCGCACGCTCGACAGTGACCCTCAAACGCCAAAATACCTGAATTCGCAGGAGAGCAAGCTGTTTGAAAAATCAAAACTCCTCTATGGACTTCATGCCGCCAAAAATGAAATCCGTCGGACGGAGAACGCACTGGTTGTTGAAGGGTACATGGATGTTCTGGCCTTGCACCAGGCAGGCATAACCAATGCTGTAGCCTCATGCGGCACCTCACTGACACGCTATCAGGCAAAAATCCTGAAGCGTTACACCAACCGGGTGCTCTTCATGTATGACGCTGACAGTGCCGGCCAAAAGTCAATGATGACCGGTATCGACATCCTTCTTGCAGAGAACCTCACTCCTTTCGTCATCATGCTTCCGAAGGGTGATGATCCAGACAGTTTTGTCCGCCGTGAAGGACGTGAAAAATTTTTGAAGTTCGCTGAAGAGGAGCTGCTTTCGTTTCAGGATTTTCAGATCCGTGTTTTCACCGAATTGGGAGATTTCCAGCAGCCTGAGCACAAATCAAAAGCGATCAGAACTATGGTTCACACGATTGCCCTGATCCCCGACCATATCCGTCAGGAGCTCTATTTGCAGGAACTGTCAAAAAAGCTTGCAATCAGTCTGCCCGCTCTCCAGGAACTGCTTGGGAGCGAAGAGGCTGGGCAGGAAAGAAAAAGACCAAACGGAGAAAACCGACAGGATGTTCCGCCACAACGCAAGCCGGAACCGAGCCTTTCCGTGCTTGAAAAGACCTTTTTAAAAGCGCTGCTTGAAAGCACCTTGTATGGCAATGCCGTACTTGAATTTGCTGCTTCACACGAAGAGATGCTGGAGTTGCCACACCCTGAGGCACAGCAGATTTTTACCCATATGATCCGCCGCTACAAAGAGATTGCAAACAGCCCTGATATGCGGATTGACATTGCAACCGAAATAAGTTTGTTCCGCAATCCGGCATCGAGAGATCTTGCTTCCGGCCTGCTGATTGAGCAGCCTGTCAGCAATAAATGGCTTGAGCAATCCAATGTTCACGCCGATAACGCAAAACGGTGTCTTGCGCTGTTCCTCGACGCATTTAAAAATCTTATTCTTGAACCGTTGGTCTTTCAAAAAAACAGCCTTACAGAAAAAATCCGGCTCGAAAGCAATACAGAACGGGAGATTGAGCTGTCAAGAGAGAAGATTATTCTCGATCAAAAAATCCGAAAAACCTCTCTCGACCTGAAAAAGATGATTACTGCCATTCTCGAAGAGAGCTAAACCCCTCCTCCCCGCTTCATTCAGATGCAGGGAGGCTGGTTCAATTGACTATACAGTGTATCCGTCAATAGGATTACGCAGGCAGAGTGCCTTGATTTCCTCTCTGACACCGCTGCATATTTGTGCGATATCAGGCTTTTCAGCAGATGAGATAACCCTGTCGATAAGCTCCGCAATCAACGTGCTGTCGGTTTCCTTCATCCCTCTTGTCGTCATGGCCGGGGTACCGATACGAATGCCGCTTGTAACAAAGGGCGACTTGTCGTCAAAAGGCACCATATTCTTGTTGACGGTTATGCCTGCTGCATGAAGTGTGTTCTCGACAACCTTGCCGGTAACGTTCTTGTTGCGCAAGTCAAGCAGCATGAGATGGTTTTTGGTTCCACCGCTGACAATATTGTAGCCAAGCTCCTGAAATTTTTCAGCCATCGCTGCAGCATTTTTTATGACCTGAGCGGCATATTCACGGAACGCAGGCTGAAGTGCCTCACCGAACGCGACAGCCTTGCCGGCAATGATATGCATCAAAGGGCCGCCCTGGATACCCGGCATTACTTCCGCATCCATCACCTCTGACATCATCTTCAGGCGCGAACCGGTTTTTGTCTTGATGGTAATGCCCATGGGATTTTCAAAATCGGAACCCATCATGATCATGCCGCCCCTCGGACCACGAAGGGTCTTGTGGGTCGTGGTGGTCACAAAATGACAATGTGGGATAGGATCGCCCAGAAAACCGGCTGCAATCAGTCCGGCAGGATGGGCAATATCGGCCATAAGAAAAGCTCCGACCTTGTCAGCAATTGCCCTGAAGGCCTTGACATCAAAACCCTGCGAGTATGCGCTGGCACCGCAGATAATCAGTTTTGGACGAACCTGCAAGGCAAGTTCTTCAACCTTGTTCATGTCAATACGGCCGGTCTCGCGATCGACGCCATAGGAGTGCGCATCGAACATCTGGCCAGAAAAATTGACCGAACTGCCATGAGTCAGATGGCCGCCATGTGACAGGTCGAGCCCCATAATACGGTCACCCGGTTTCAGCACCGAAAAAAGAACCGCCATGTTAGCGCTTGAACCGGAGTGAGGCTGTACGTTGACATAGTCACAGCCAAAAAGCTTTTTTGCACGGTCGCGCGCGAGGTTTTCAGCCACATCGACAAATTCGCACCCGCCGTAATAGCGCTTACCGGGGTAACCTTCAGCATACTTATTGGTCATCACCGAGCCGCAAGCCTGCATGACTGCACGGCTGGTGAAGTTTTCTGAAGCTATAAGCTCAAGCGTTTGAGTCTGACGTGTTGTCTCGTTGGCAATTGCCTCAAAGAGCTCTCTATCCTGCTTTTGAAGGATGTCGGTATCCATCGTCTCTTATTCCTTTTCCTGACGGAAGTTTACGGTTTCGTTGGTGTTTTTTTAATATGAAAACTTTCAGGGACGCATGAACAACCGATCATGTGGCCAAGCTTGTCTCGTTTTGTATTCAGGTAAATCTGGTTCATGGGATTTGAGGCAATCTCAAGCGGGATGCGTTCAACAATTTCAAGGCCATACCCCTCAAGACCAACTACTTTTTTCGGATTATTGGTCATAAGCTTCATTTTGCGCACTCCAAGATCCTTGAGAATCTGTGCTCCAATCCCGTAGTCGCGCAGATCGGCCTTGAAGCCAAGCTTTTCATTGGCTTCAACCGTATCAAACCCTTCATCCTGAAGGTTATAGGCTTTCAGTTTATTGATCAAGCCAATACCGCGGCCCTCCTGCATGAGATAGATCAGCACTCCACGGCCCTCTTTTTCAATCATGTTGAGCGCCGAAGCAAGCTGGTTACCGCAATCACAGCGCAGAGAGGCAAAGGTGTCTCCGGTGGCACATTGCGAGTGAACCCGGACAAGAACCGGCTCGTCAGTGGTCACATCCCCTTTTACAAAGGCCATATGGTTTTGCTGGTCGGTAAACGATTCGTAGGCTATCAGCCTGAACTCACCATGTATGGTCGGCAATCTCGATTCGACCGCACGGTGCACGAGCTTGTTGCGCTGCATCTGATAGGCGACAAGAGACTTGATGGTAATCAGCTTGAGGCCGTATTTCGCCTTCAGCTTGATCAGTTCGGGCAGCCTTGCCATACTTCCGTCATCATTGAGAATCTCGCAGAGCAATCCAACCGGACTGCATCCCGCAAGACGGGCAAGATCGACCGCAGCTTCTGTATGTCCGACACGCCGAAGAACCCCCCCGTCCATCGCACGAAGAGGAAAAATATGGCCTGGACGTGAAAAATCATCAGCCTTCGACGAGATATCTCCAAGCATTTTGATGGTCATGAACCGGTCATATACTGAAATACCGGTCGTAATTCCCTCGGCAATCGCATCAACAGAGACGGTAAAGTTGGTCTCGTGCTGAGAGGTGTTTCTCTGAACCATAGGATCAAGCTGCAGCTCCCTGGCCCGCTCCATGGTAACAGCAACACAAAGCAGGCCTCGTGCCTCCTTCGTGATAAAGTTCACCATGTCATAGCTTACCTTGTCTGCTGCGCCAATAAAATCGCCTTCATCCTCACGATCTTCGTCATCAATGACAATGACCAGTTTTCCCTGGCGAATATCTTCAAGAGCAGCGTCAATCGTATCGAAATTCTTTTTATCCATACCCCTTTATTACACCTTTTTTCAAACCAGATAAGAGACGAAGAGATGGTAATGTAAAAAAAATCCTGAACCATTTTCATGAGGCAAAAAAAGAAGAAGAGCGCACAGCAATCGGGTGCTTTGAGAAGCATGGGCATTTTTGTATAATGCACCGCCTTTAAATAATACCGAGGTGAATTGTTTACCTTTGTACAGCTCTATCCAGAAGCATCGTAAACCTGATCAAGATTGCATGACCATTCAAGCTTCCGACCTGACGCAGGAGGTTATTGACCTTTCCAGAAGATTTCCGAAAGAGTGGCTTCTGAAAGCCAAACAGAACGGATTTTCCGATTTTCAGCTTGCCACTATTTTCAATACTCTGGAGCCGTCAATACGGGCGCTCAGAAAACATTACGGCGTTGAATCTGTATTCAAGACGGTCGATACCTGCGCTGCAGAATTCGATGCAAAAACACCGTACCACTATTCGACTTACGGAGAGGAAAACGAATCCGTCTCCTCTGACCGGAAAAAGGTCATCATTCTCGGGGGCGGTCCGAACCGGATAGGCCAGGGAATCGAGTTTGACTACTGCTGTGTGCAGGCGGTCTTCGCTCTCAGAGAGGCTGGTTATGAAAGCATTATGGTCAATTGTAATCCCGAAACAGTTTCGACGGATTACGATATCGCCGACAAGCTCTACTTCGAGCCGCTCACCTTTGAAGATACTATCCGCATCATAGAACATGAAAAACCGCTCGGTGTTATTGTCAGCTTTGGAGGCCAGACGCCGCTCAAGCTTTCGGCAAAACTCCATGAGGCCGGTGTCACTATTCTGGGTACCTCTTCAAAAGGGATCGATCTGGCTGAAGACCGTAAAAAATTCGGAGCCCTTCTTGAAGAGCTTGCTATTCCCCATCCCGAATACGGAACAGCCATAAACCTCGAAGAGGCCAAGGAAATTACCCGGCGAATCGGTTACCCTGCCCTGGTCAGGCCAAGCTATGTGCTCGGCGGACGGGCGATGAAAATAGTATACAGTGACGACTCGCTCAAAGAGTATATTGATCAGGCCCTTTTTATTACCGAAAAATATCCCCTCCTGATCGACCGTTTTCTTGAAACCGCAGTTGAGTTTGATATTGATGCCATTGCTGACAGCACAGACTGCGTTATCAGCGGTATCATGCAGCACGTTGAAGCTGCCGGTATTCACAGTGGCGACTCCACCTCGATTCTGCCGTATTACAATATCAGCCCGAAGGCCATCGCATTGATGAAGTCATATACCCGAACCCTTGCCAAAAACCTCAAGGTTGTGGGACTGATGAACATTCAGTACGCTGTCCAGAATGAGAGCGTCTATGTGATTGAGGTTAATCCGAGAGCCAGCAGAACCGTGCCGTTTGTCGGCAAGGCAACAGCGATTCCTGTTGTTAAAATTGCTACGCGCGTCATGCTTGGTGAAAAGCTCAGCGACCTGCGCCTGGAATATGACCTGAAAGATTGCGATGAACTCGGCATGAAGCATCTGGCTATCAAGGAACCGGTCTTCCCGTTCTCGAAGTTTGTCAAATCAGGTGTATACCTGGGCCCAGAAATGCGTTCAACCGGCGAAGCCATGAGCCTTGCCAACGAGTTTCCTGAAGCCTTTGCCAAAGCCTATCAGGCAGCCAACATGCATCTGCCGCTCTCCGGAGCGGTCTTCATCAGCGTCAATGACCAGGATAAGAACCCGCGCATTCTCGCTATTGCGAACTCCCTTTACCGAATGGACTTTGACTTGATTGCCACGGCTGGAACTCACAGCTTTTTGACGGAAAACGGCATCGAATGCAAAAAGGTCTTCAAGGTTGGTGAAGAGGGCAGGCCTAATATATTCGACATCATCAAGCACGGCAAGATCAATTTTGTCATCAACACGCCAAGGGGCGAAAAAGCACTGCACGACGAAGAGGCTATCGGTGCCGCATCGGTACTGAACAATGTACCTTTTGTCACCACCATCGAGGCGGCAGAAGCATCGGTACAGGCTATTGACTGTATCCGCCACCAGGAGTTCGGCGTTAAAAGCCTTCAGGAGTATGCCTCCTACCGCAACAGATAGAAAGAGGTTCAAGCCAATCATGCGCCTCTGTGAACGGAGGCGCCCACCAAACAGCTCTTGACCATGCCCGAAACTTATCAGAAACATCTCGAAGAGTCGATACAACTTGAACTGAACCTTGCAACGCTCTACACCATCTTTAATGACTGTTTTGCGGAAGATGAAGATTTCTGGTGGGAGCTGGCAATGGAGGAGAGAGGCCACGCTTCACTGCTCCAGCAGGAAAAAAAACAGCCTCAACGGAAAGAGTTTTTTCCGGAAAACCTGCTTGCCACAGACCTGCAGTCGCTCATCGACTCCAACTCAAAAATCACAAAGCTTATCAGCAAATACAAGGATACGCCACCGTCAAGAAGCGATGCGTTGCACATGGCGCTTGATCTTGAGATGGCGGCAGGCGAATCCCATTTTCAGCAGTTTCTCGATAGCCCCACAAACTCTCCTGCAGCAAATATTTTCAAGCAACTCAACCAGGAAGATTGTGATCATGCCGCAAGAATCCGTCAATACATGGAGACAGAACACATCAAATAGGTGTTGTCAATCAGTTCAGTCAAGCATGACGAACTTCTGGTTACAACTCTCCGGCCCATCGACAAGCAGTTCACTGTAGCGTTGCGGAGTGTAACGAAAACTGCCCCCATTGATAAAGGTTATTCCACTGACCATATAACTCTGGAAACGATGAAAATGGCCATGGAGTACCAATTTTGCATGCATGGCTTGCATGAGAACAAGAAACTCTTCGCGATTTTTCAGTTCCATGGTCCAATCAAAAGCCTGGTCGATGAGGGAATCAGTTCCATAGACCCGATAGGCATGATGACAAAGCCCGATGACGAAACACTCTCGCAGAGGAGCTAGAACGCTTTCACGACTCAGGGCACGTAACTGACCCGGGTTAATGACGCCTCTTGCCCCGAGAGGATTATCGGCAGGAT
>CAJAOR010000107.1 GCA_903942355.1 uncultured Chlorobiaceae bacterium
ACCTGAAATAATGGTAACTATCCGTTTTTTCATCAGCAAATCAATACATGGACAAGCTTGTCATCAGGGGTGGTCGCCGGATCTCCGGAAGCATAACCGCCTCAGGCTCAAAAAATACTTCTCTGCCGATCATTGCCGCAACACTGCTTGCCGGAAATGGAACCTTTATTCTTCATCAGATTCCCGATCTGAAGGATATCATGACCTTTACCCAGCTTCTGAATCATCTGGGCGCCGAAACAACTTTTGAGAGCAACACCCTGAAAATTTCATCCCGAAACGTGGAAAATCTTCAGGCACCGTATGAACTGGTAAAAAAAATGCGAGCCTCGATCTATGTGCTCGGACCTATGCTTGCCCGATTTGGCCATGCAAGGGTCTCTCTCCCTGGAGGATGCGCTTTCGGGCCACGCCCCATTGACCTTCATTTGATGGCCATGGAAAAACTCGGGGCGACAATTACGATTGAAACCGGATTTATTGATGCCACTGTTCCTGGAGGAAAACTCAAAGGAGGCCATATCGATTTTCCGATCTCTTCTGTCGGAGCTACAGGAAATGCTCTCATGGCTGCTGTGCTTGCTAAAGGGAAAACAACCATCAGTAATGCCGCGGCTGAACCGGAGATTGTGACACTCTGCAAATTTCTCATTGCCATGGGAGCAACAATCAGAGGAACAGGCACAACCGAACTTGAAATAGAGGGCACTAAAACGCTCAAGGCGATTGAATTTCATAATGTTTTTGATCGCATCGAAGCAGGAACCCTGCTTGCTGCTGCGGCCATAACCGGAGGAGACATTACGGTCAACGGCGTTGAACCCGAACAGATGAAAGCGGTGCTGAAAAAGTTTGTCCATGCGGGCTGCACCATTGAAACAACCGAAAACAGCATTACCCTGAAAAGTCCGGAAAAGCTGATTCCGACCGATGTCACGGCGAAACCTTACCCTTCCTTTCCAACAGACATGCAGGCTCAATGGATCGCTCTGATGACTCAAGCTGAAGGAACAAGTCATATTACCGACAAGGTCTATCATGAACGATTCAACCATATTCCTGAACTGAACCGTCTCGGTGCCCATATTGAGATTCACAAAAACCAGGCGATTGTTGATGGTCCTCAACACCTTTCAGGCACAAAAGTCATGTCGACCGATCTGAGAGCATCGGCAAGTCTTGTTCTTGCAGGACTTGTTGCGGAAGGTACGACGGAAGTACTGAGAGTTTATCACCTCGACAGGGGGTATGAAAAGATCGAAACAAAACTGAACAGCCTTGGAGCTGATATCAGACGGGAGAAATACAATGAATTTTAGCAATCCATAAAAAAAGAAGATTATTTTTTTGGATATTAGTATCGATACATTATATTAACTGCCTCTAAAGCCAAGCATTGAGGGCCCTTAGCTCAGTTGGTCAGAGCAAGCGACTCATAATCGCTGGGTCGTAGGTTCAAGTCCTACAGGGCCCACGGTTTAAGGTCGAAAGCAACATAAGTTTACCTGGCGTGTTCGTCTAGTGGCCCAGGACATCGCCCTCTCAAGGCGAAGATCACGGGTTCGAATCCCGTACACGCTACCATACATGCACCCGTAGCTCAACTGGATAGAGCATCTGACTACGAATCAGAAGGTTAGAGGTTCGACTCCTCTCGGGTGCACAGATCTCACCGGTGCTTGTCTTAACGACTTTGTTCTCTCTCGTCGATGTTTGACCTTGCGTTTCTTCTTGCTCCTGCATTTGCAACATTTTTCCTCGGAATGCTTTTGCGCAAGGCATCAGTACTTGATGACCATGCCGCGGATATTCTGTTTAAACTTGTTTACCATCTTGCGCTTCCTGCGCTTCTGCTTTCCGTACTTCCCTATGTCGTCATAAGTACGACAATGTTGTTTCTTCCTCTCATCTCAACGCTTCTTATCCTTTTGACGCTCGGGGCTGCAATGCTTACGGGAAAAGCGCTTAACATGCCGGAAAAGTCATACGCCGTGCTGGTGAGTGGATCAATTATCATGAATATCGGCTTTGTCATGCCTTTTGTCCAATCATTTTACGGAGACGACGGCCTTGCCCGCCTCTTCGTGTTCGATATTCCATGCGGGTTGTCAGCCTATACGATAGCCCTCTCTGTTGCCTTAAAACATGGAGGCAGCGCTGAAAAGGGTTTGGGCCGCAAACTGATGACATCCCCCCCTCTTTTGGCACTGATCGCCGCTCTTCTGATGAATGTATGCGGCTGGCAGCCAGCACTCATTGCAACCGCAGTACTGCACTCCATTGGCGGGCTGACGATACCGCTAATCCTCATTGGGCTTGGAGCATCTTTCAGGATAGCGAAAATCAACCCATTCCATCTTGCTGCAGCCTTAACCCTGCGCATGGGACTCGGACTGGCTCTAGGAGTTTGGCTTGCAGGCTTGTTTCATCTTGAAGGGCTTGACCGGGCCATTGTCATCCTTTCAGCTTCCGCTCCGGCAGGATTCAATACCATGACCTTGGCGTCGGTTGAAAAACTTGACCGTGAATTTGCCGCAACGCTCGTTGCTTCATGCATGATCGCTGCGTTGATTCTTATTCCAATTCTTCTCACTGTCCTTTAAAAAAAAGAAAAAACGAATTGGAATAAATTATTTTTTCATATATTCACCTCACTAATGAGGAGTGGCCAAATTGGTAAGGCTCCTGATTCTGGATCAGGCAATTTGCAGGTTCGAGTCCTGCCTCCTCAGCAAATAAAAACAGACACTCTATAGGGGTGTCTTTTTTTGTGCCTATAAATTTAGCATGACGCGCAGAAAAATTCCGCACACATTCCTTATCTCCCTTGCTTTATTAATTCATTAAAATCAAAACCTAATAAACCCCCAGAACCTCTTTATTCCCAAAAACGCAATAAAAAAAAGAGGCAGAACTTGCGTTCTGCCTCTTTGACATAAGAAACCGGTAAGCCGGAAACTTATTTTGCTGCTGGTGCTGCTGGTGCCTCTGCTGCAGGTGCTGCTGCAGGTGCTTCTGCTGCAGGTGCTGCTGCAGGTGCTGGTGCTTCTGCTGCAGGTGCTGGTGCTGCAGGTGCTTCAACAGGAGCTTCGACAGGAGCTTCAGTTTTTTTTGCGCAGCCCACGAAAGAAACTGAGCTTAAAAGAAAGAGGAAAATGAAAAGTTTTTTCATTGCTATTATTATTTTTGTTGTTTGATAATTGACAGCTTCATCAGCTCTCGAATAATAAAAAAAAACAGCGACTTTTCAAAAGCCTACTGTATGGCGGAATATGCAAAAAAATTTCACATCCCGCCTTAATAAATGTTTTTTTTACTCAACAAGCAACTCTAATTCCGCTTTTTCAAGTTTGTGAAAGTTAAGATATTGATAAATGTTCTCTTCTTTTCCTCCTGAAAGATGTCGGTTTACTATTTCCATATATTCATCCCTGTTCGGCAGATGACCAAGAAGTGCACATACTGCGGCAAGCTCAGCCGAACCCAGATAAACCTGCGCTCCGGTACCCATGCGATTATCGAAGTTCCTTGTGCTGGTGGAAAAAACTACAGCATTATCGGCTACTCGGGCCTGATTGCCCATGCAGAGTGAACATCCCGGACGCTCAATACGGGCACCTGATGCACCAAATACCGAGTAATAGCCCTCCTCAACCAGTTTTATCATGTCCATCTTCGTTGGAGGAACAATCCAGAGTTTGACGGGTGTAACACCCTGATTCCGCAAAATTTCACCAAGCGCCCGGAAATGGCCGATATTGGTCATGCAGCTTCCGACAAAGACCTCATCAATAACTTTTGGCATTTTTTCAGAACGCAGAACCTCACTCAGCGTCATGACATCGTCAGGATCGTTCGGACAGGCAAGAATCGGCTCGGAAATTTTGTTCATATCGACTTCGATTACTGCGGCATATTCAGCATCAGCATCAGGCTCAAGAAGAGTGGGGTTTTCAAGCCATGCTTCCATCTTGCCAATGCGCCGCTGGAGTGTCTCAGCATCACCGTAGCCCTGCTCAATCATCTGTTCGAGCAATTTGACGTTCGAGCTGAGATATTCGATTACCGGCTCTTTATCAAGCCGGACCGTACATGCTGCAGCACTCCGTTCAGCAGAAGCATCGCTGAGCTCAAACGCCTGCTCAACCTTAAGTTTCGGCAATCCCTCTATTTCAAGGATACTGCCGGCAAAAACGTTTTTCTTGCCTTTCTTTTCGACCGTCAACAGACCTTGCTTTATGGCCACATAAGGAATGGCGTTCACCAGATCCCTGAGCGTAATCCCTTTCTGCATCTCACCGGTAAATCGGACAAGTACTGATTCAGGTACATTCAACGGCATGGTTCCGGTAACACCGGCAAAAGCCACAAGTCCGGAACCCGCAGGGAACGAAATGCCGATAGGAAAACGGGTATGGGAATCAGCACCGGTACCGAGCGTATCGGGCAGTACCATACGGTTCAACCACGTGTGAATAACCCCGTCCCCGGGTTTAAGCGAAACACCGCCCCTGCTCATGATAAAGTAAGGAAGGCTTCTGTGCAATTTTACATCAGAAGGCTTCGGATAGGCTGACGTATGGCAAAAGCTCTGCATCAAAAGATCAGCGCTGAAACTCAGTGCGGCAAACTCTTTAACCTCATCACGGGTCATGGCACCCGTTGTATCCTGTGAACCAACCGTCAGAGTCTCGGGTTCAACGTACATCCCCGGACGCACACCAGGAAGGCCACATGCCTTGCCGATCATTTTCTGTGCAAGCGTGTACCCTTTACCGCTGTCTGCCGGCTGTTCCGGATTAATGAAAATGCTCTCTTCACCGAGTCCCAGCGCTTTTCTTGCCTTTCTGGTCAGGGTTCTGCCAATAATCAGCGGAATGCGTCCTCCGGCACGTACCTCGTCAGCAATGGTATTCGGAGTGAGTTCAAAACGCGCAATAACAACACCGTTTTTCTCTATGGTGCCGTTTGAAAGGTAAAGATCAATCACATCACCCATCTCCATCGACGTCACGTCAGCCTGAACAGGCAATGCCCCCGAATCTTCTGCCGTATTGAAAAAAATGGGAGCAATGATACTTCCAATCACCACGCCACCGGTCCGTTTGTTCGGTACTGCGGGAATATTATTGCCAATGTGCCACTGAACCGAGTTTATACCCGACTTCCGGCTTGATCCGGTACCGACAACGTCACCGACATAAGCAAGCGGATGGCCTTTTGCCTTCAGCTTGGCAATGGTTTCTATCGGATCGGTAATTTTGGTACCAAGCATGCAACGGGCATGCAGGGGAATATCGCTACGGGTAAAGGCCTCGCTTGCCGGTGAAAGATCATCAGTATTGGTTTCACCGGGCACCTTGAAAACCGTCAGGGTCATTTTTTCAGGAAGCGTTGGCTTTGAGGTAAACCATTCGGCTTCTGCCCATGATTTGAGCACCTCTTTCGCATAGGAGTTGGTTTTTGAGAGGTCAACCACTGCCTCGAACAGGTCATAGACCAGAAGAGTATTTTTCAGCATCGCAGCGGCTTCGCTGCATATTGCCGAATCATTATGGCCAAGGGCATCGACCAGCGGCTTTACATTATAACCGCCAAGCATGGTACCCAAAATTCTGACCGCTTCTGCTTTGTCGATTACGGTACAGAACGCCTCCCCTTTAATGATGGCATCAAGAAACGCAGCTTTTTCAAATGCGGCATCATCAACACCCGGACTGATATGCTCACGGAACAACTCAAGCAGGTACTCTTTTTCCTCAACGGTATCCTGCCCGAGCAGGCCAACAAGCAGGCGGGTCTGTTCAACAGTCAACGGCAGAGGTGGAATACTGAGCTTGGCCCGCTCTTCGGTATGCGCGCGATATTGGTCTACAAGACTCATAAGGTCAATCTCCCAGGGTTATAAATGTTTGAAATGAAGGTAACTTTTGAAAAAAAGCAGGAAAAACTTATATGCTGTCGGGGCAATAAGCAACAATTTTAAAAATACCATAGCTCTCTTCTATAACCAAAAAGAGCGCCATCCTGCATTCCCGCAAAAACCTAACTTCTTTAGCCAAAAAAGTAATTCAGCCTGCCTCTTTAAGGATAAAAGCTAGGAACGGGAATTATGTAAAACAAAATTTCAGGAAATAAACATGCTGTCGCCGTAACTGAGAAAGCTGTACCCTTCAGCAAGAGCTTCCTGGTATGCATTGCGCAGGTTTTCGGGTCCGGCAAATGCTGCGGTAAGCATGAGTACCGTGGAGCGGGGCGCATGAAAGTTGGTCAAAAGTCCATCAACAATACGGAAGCAATATCCGGGATAAATAAAAATATCAGCTTCGCCCGTCAGCGGCTCATCTCCTTCAAACGTCTCGATACGTTCTCCGGCATGTTCAAGTGCCCTGGTAACGGTTGTGCCGACAGCAATAACCCTTCCGCCGTCAGCCTTTACCCGGCGGATTTTCTCGGCACACTGCGGTGGGATGGAATAAAATTCACGGTGCATGACATGCTCCTCAAGAGCATCTACCCTGACAGGAAGAAAGGTGCCAAGACCAACATGCAGGGTAAGGGCGACAACGTCGACACCATTCCGGAGAAGCTTGTCAAGCAGCTCAGAAGTCATGTTCAGGGAGGCGGTCGGCGCCGCGACAGAACCCGGCAATTCGGCAAACACAGTCTGGTAGCGCTCGCGGTCAACCTCCTCAGCCTCTCGCTTGAGATAGGGAGGAATGGGCACCCCGCCAAAACGGTCAAAGAGATCGCTGAGCGACAGTTCCCCGCAAAGAGAAACGCGGGCAATACCATGATCAACAATATCTGCCACCAAAAGTTCATGGCCATGCGCCATGAGTTTGTCGTTTTTTTTCAGCTTCCCCCGATACAGCACCAGACTTTGCTCTTCACGGTGCTTTTCAAGCAACATCAGCTCAATCTTCGCTCCGGTCGGCTTGCAGGCAAAAAGCCTTGCGCGGATTACCCGGGTATTGTTCAGCACAAGCAGGTCTCCTTGCTGCAAAAAAGCATCGAGATTGGCATAGGAGGCATGCCGGACAGCACCAGAGTGACGATCAAGCACCAGAAGACGGGTCGAGCCACGCTCCAGGGGGGGATATTTTGCAATCTTCTCTTCAGGGAGTTCGTAATCAAAATCGCCAGCTCTCATAATGTTCTCAATCTTGCCCTGACGGCCTCAGCATGAGCCTGAAGTCCTTCATGATCTGCAAAAGCTGCAATTTTCTCTCCAGAGCGATGTATCTGTTTTTTTGAGTAGGAGATGATCGATGTGTGCTTGACAAAGTCACGCACCGAAAGCGGTGAAAAAAACCGTGCTGTACCATTGGTCGGCAGCGTATGGTTAGGACCGGCAAAATAATCACCAACGGTTTCGCAGGAGTAGCCTCCCATAAAAATTGCCCCGGCATGGTGAATATCCGGCAATATCTCCCAGGGATGTTCGACATGCAGTTCAAGATGCTCTGGAGCAATCATATCCGACACCGCGCAGGCCTCTTCAAGCGAACGGACAAGCACAATGGCGCCATTGTGCTCAAGCGAAGAGGCGATAATCTCTCGCCGGAGCATTCCCGGCATGCGTGTTTCGGCACACTCCCTCACAGCTGCAGCCAACGATTCAGAGGGGGTGATCAGCACGGCCGATGCATCCGCGTCATGCTCCGCCTGTGCAAACAGGTCAAGGACAATAAATTCAGGATTGGCCGTTTCGTCTGCTATGATAACCACTTCAGAAGGGCCAGCTATGCTATCGATGGAAACATGCCCGAAAACCATCTTTTTGGCCAGCGCCACATACTTATTGCCCGGGCCGGTGATAATATCAACCTTTGGAATTGTTTGAGTACCATAGGCAAAAGCCGCTATTGCCTGGGCGCCACCGAGTTTGTACACAGAAGTAATACCGGCAACCGCAGCGGCAGCAAGAATATTGGGACTTACCTCTCCCGAAGCGTCGCAGGGAGTGGTCATAGATATATCTTTAACCCCGGCAACGTTTGCCGGAGCAGCATTCATAAGCACCGAAGAAGGATAGGATGCCTGTCCGCCCGGCACATAGAGCAGAGCCCGCTCCATTGGAGTTACCCGCTGCCCAAGCACGACTCCCCCGTCAGCTTCATAAAAAAAACTTTTCTCTACTTCGTGCTGATGAAAGCGGACAATATTGCGGTACGCCTCCTCAAGCACAGCAAGGAACGCCGGATCTGCACACTGGTAGGCCTCCTGTATTGCTTCCGGGGAAACCCGCATCTCTTTCAACCGAACACCCTGAAAGCGTTCCGTATAGTCCAGCACAGCGCTGTCTCCATTCTGGCGAACCTGATGCAATATTTGTTCAACAGCAGACTGAACGGAATCATCAAACGAAACGCTCCGGCTCAGTTGCTCTTGCAGCGCTGAACGGTCTTCAGCAAAACGATATAAACGCAACACTTCTTGGCTGTTTTTTGTTATCGGGTCTCAAAAATTCCACTGATAATAAGGTAACTCCATAGCTCCATTTATCTAAACCCGGCACGTCGAGTATAAAGCCAGGAAAAAATGCTTAAAAAAAAGTACCCACAGATACAATTTTTTCATTTGAAAAAAAGTAGCATTAATCTACCTTATAAGTTCAGTTCAACCCTTGGAATATAGCTTGAATAAGCTTCGTTCCAAGCCACTATGACAGACACCTAGAATTTTGACAATATGAGTTTTTTCAGCAATCTGTTCCGCGATATCGC
>CAJAOR010000108.1 GCA_903942355.1 uncultured Chlorobiaceae bacterium
AAACAACGCTCACAATACTCTTCAATGACACGCCTCAACGCCAGAATCCCTGAAGGGCCGGTGGCTGACAAATGGACTGCCTACAAAGCTGGCTGCAAGCTGGTAAACCCCAACAACAAACGCAAACTTGACATCATCGTCATCGGTACCGGTCTTGCTGGAGCCTCGGCTGCTGCATCGCTTGGACAACTCGGTTACAATGTCAAGGTCTTCTGCTATCAGGATACGCCGCGTCGTGCGCACAGCATTGCTGCGCAGGGAGGAATCAATGCCGCTAAAAATTATCCAAACGACGGCGACAGTGCTTTTCGGCTTTTTTACGACACCATCAAAGGTGGCGATTACCGGGCACGTGAAGCCAACGTCTATCGACTGGCTCAAGTCAGCAATCAAATTATTGATCTTTGCGTTGCGCAAGGTGTACCGTTTGCCCGTGAGTACGGTGGCCTGCTGACTAATCGTTCGTTCGGCGGAGCCCAGGTATCAAGAACCTTCTATGCGAGGGGTCAGACTGGCCAGCAGCTATTGATTGGTGCCTACGGGGCATTAAGCCGCCAGATTGCTGCCGGCAATGTTACGCTTTTCAACCGTCGAGATGTCCTCGATATGGTGCTGGTCGATGGAAAGGCTCGCGGTATAATTACCAGAAACCTGGTTACCGGTCAGATAGAGCGTCATGCGGCTCATGCTGTAGTGCTGGCTAACGGCGGATACGGAAATGTATTTTTCCTCTCCACCAATGCCATGGGCTCCAATGTTACCCCGTCATGGAGCGCCTACAAGAAAGGTGCGATGTTTGCAAACCCTGCATTTACCCAGATTCATCCTACCTGTATTCCGGTGCATGGAGATTCTCAGTCAAAGCTGACGCTGATGAGCGAAAGCTTGAGAAATGATGGCAGGATATGGGTTCCGGCCAAGGTAAAAGATGTCGAAAAACTGAGGAATAAAGAGATCAAGCCGTCTGACATTGCGGAAGCGGATCGTGATTACTATCTGGAGCGTCGTTATCCTGCTTTCGGCAATCTAGTACCGAGGGATGTGGCTTCAAGGGCGGCCAAGGAGCGGTGCGATGCTGGTTTCGGCGTCGGAACGACCGGGGTTGCTGTCTATCTTGACTTTGCCGATGCTATAAAACGCAAGGGACATGATGCGATTAACTCCCTTTACGGCAACCTTTTCCAGATGTACGAGCAGATTGTTGCGGAGAGCCCATATGAAACGCCAATGATGATCTATCCGGCAGTTCATTACACTATGGGTGGCCTCTGGGTTGATTATGAGCTGATGACCACGATTAAGGGTCTCTATGCAATCGGCGAATGCAATTTTTCCGATCATGGAGCAAACCGTCTTGGTGCTTCAGCGCTTATGCAGGGTCTTGCCGATGGTTATTTTGTACTTCCCTATACCATCGGAAACTATCTTGCAGATGAAATTCATACTCCACGGTTTGACACAGCCTCTTCTGAATTTAACCTTGCTGCGCAGGCAGTCAACGATCGCCTGAAGCAACTCACAAACAGTGGCGGTAAGGAGTCGGTAGATCACTTCCATCGTCGTCTCGGCAAAATAATGTGGGAATACTGCGGGATGGCCCGAAATGATGGCGGTCTTACCGAGGCGCTTTACCAGATCACGGAACTGCGTCAAGAATATGCTCGCGGGGTGCGGATTCCCGGAGGACTGGATGAATACAATCCTGAAGTTGAAAAAGCATGCAGGGTTGCTGATTTTATCGAGCTTGGGGAACTCATGGTACGTGATGCCCAGCAACGAAAGGAGTCATGCGGAGGACATTTCAGGGAAGAGTACCAGACCAGTGAGGGCGAAGCATTACGAAATGATGAAAAGTACGCTTTTGTCGGGGCATGGGAATATAAGGGGCGGGATTCTGCGGCAGCGCTCCACCGCGAGGAACTTCAATTCAACGAGATCAAGCTCTCCCAGCGGAGCTATAAATAACAGGTAATTATGAACTTTACGCTGAAAATCTGGCGGCAGAAAAACGCTACGGTCAAAGGTGAAATGGTTTCCTTTGATGTTTCAGGGATCTCGCCCGACAGCTCTTTTTTTGAAATGCTCGATACCCTGAATCAAAAGCTTATTATGACCGGCGGTGATCCCGTTGCTTTTGATCATGATTGCCGCGAGGGTATTTGCGGCACATGCAGTCTTTATATCAATGGTCGTCCACATGGGCCAGTCAAGGGAGTTACAACCTGTCAGCTTCACATGCGCTCGTTTAAGGATGGCGAAACCATCCATATTGAACCATGGAGAGCAAAAGCCTTTCCCATCATTCGTGATCTTATTGTCGATCGAAGTGCGTTTGATAAAATTATACAGGCCGGTGGCTACGTATCGGTGAATACCGGCGGGGTTCCTGATGCAAATACCATTCCGGTACCCAAGGAGAAGTCGGATGCTGCGTTTGATGCGGCGACCTGCATCGGTTGCGGGGCCTGTGTTGCGGCGTGTTCAAATGCAGCAGCCATGCTTTTTGTTGGAGCAAAGGTATCCCACCTTGCCCTGCTTCCTCAAGGAAAGGTTGAGGCAGCAAAACGGGTGCAGAAAATGGTTGCCTGTATGGATGAGCTTGGTTTTGGAAGTTGCAGCAATACCTATGCGTGCGAGGCTGAATGTCCGAAAGGAATATCTGTGGTTAATATTGCCCGCATGAACCGTGAGTTTCTTGTGGCCAAACTCTTTACAGACAAGGAAAAGGTCATTCAGGAATCCCTGTAAAAGAGGTTTGTTCCCCTCTTTCAGCTTTTAATGCAAGACGGTAAATTACCCTCTTGTCTATTCTTGGGGAGCGTTCAAGCTCCCTCTCGAAACTCTTACTTGCCCCCGATCTCTTGCTGATCTGTTTACTACGCGATAGCCCCCCCCAAGTAAAAGAGTTGTGATATCAGAACAATTTTTCGCTAAATTATTCAAATAAAGTTTCAGAAACTTTATTTGATAGTTGAAATTCATCTCACTGTCCGGTATGGGCAAGTGAGTTGTATCGTACAGATGTTCCCCCATATAACTCCCGCCCCATGCAGAACGACATGAGCGAACAAATAAGTCCAGCAGGCATTGCGGAAATCAGGCTGTCTGAAGAAGTACTTCTTGCGAACAGGTCGCGTCATCGTATCCTGTTCAAAAGTATATCGCACGGTTGCGCTTACTGCCGAATGATTTTTGAGAAAGATCGGCCTGTTGATTTTATTTATGAGGTCGTTAACCTGACTTTCGAAAAAATGATCGGCATCAAAGAGCTGGAGGGGCTTAAGATCTCTAAGGTTCTTGCCGGATTCACCACCTCCAATCCAGAGCTTTTTGAGCGATTGGGTCGAGTAACCGAGTGCGGTGTTGCTGAGCGGTTTGAGTATTACATCAATGCACTGAACAAGTGGTTTGACATTTCGATCTACAGTCAAAGTAAAGAGAGTTTTGTCCTGGTGCTTAATTCCATGAAAACCGTTAATACCGGTATTTGGGAATGGAATCTCGAAAATGGAAATATGGTATGGTCTGATGAGCTGCGGACGCTGTTCGGGGTTGATCAACTCACCGGAGAACCATCTTATGACGTGTGGCGGAACTCAATTTTGCCCAGTGACAGGGTGCATACGGAACAACAGATCCAGGCTGCGATCGCAAAGGGTAACAAGTTCATCGTCGTATGTCGGGTCAGTTGCTGTGATGGCATTATACGTCGCCTTATGCATCAGGGGTTTCCTGCCCAAGGCATTGACGGAAACAAGAACCGATATATCATAAGTTGCATTGATATTACTGAATATAAAAATGAAGATATCTCATTCCCGATCAATAAGATTAATTTTGATACTCTTCTGAATTCATCTCTTGATCCCTGCTGTTCTTTGGCATTAGACGGAACAATAGGGCATGCAAACAAATATTTCAATGATACTTATGCAAAAGAAGGCGAAACTCTGACAGGTCAAAATTTTCATAAGCTGTTTCCATGCAAATTGCCAGAAGAGCGAAAAACCAGATTTGATCGTGTCTTCTATACTGGTGAATCGATTTGTTATAAGGACAGATGTTTAGGTCATAACAACACGGCAATGGATTGTGTCGAGTGTCTCTATCAAATTGCAGTTTATCCAGTTTATGGCAGATATGATGAAGTCGAGTCAATTGCTGTTGTTATTACTAATTCAAATGAATTGAATAAATCCGAGGAGGCTCAAAAGCAGTTGGATCAAAAATACCAGACACTTATTGCGGCTTCCCCGGATAGCATTATTACAACCAATTTGCAGGGAATCATTACCAGTATTTCAGATATGGGTCTTGGTTTGTATGGAACCAATGACAGGAGTGAACTGATAGGAATGCCATTTTCAAGTCTTGTTCACTCAAGTGACATCAGTATCTTGAATGAAATACTGGAAATCGCGTTTTATGAAGGTTTGATTCAAAACAGGGAGATATTGCTGAAAAAGAAAAACATTGCAATTTATTCTGCAGAAATCAGCGCTGCGTTGATTCAGGATTATAATGGATCTCCTTCATCATATATGATTATTATTCGAGATATTTCTCAGCGAAAAATAATAGAAAGCGAACTGTTTCATGCCAAAAGATTAATTAGTCTTGGAGAGATGGCGTCTGGTATTGCACATGAAATTTATCAGCCAATCAATAATATTGGATTAATTGTTGACAAGTTGCGTCTGGATGCTGTGGATAATAATTGGCCATGCGAGAAGGTAATCAGGATAAAGTCTGATAAGATATTTGAAAATATATTGAGAGTCCAGACTATAATTGATAATATTAGATCATTTTCCAGTACAGATAATAATTACATTTCCTCAGTTATAAGTATAAACAAAAGCATAAAAAATGCATTACTGATGTTTTCTGAGCAATGTAAACATAAATCGATATTCATAGGTTTTAATGCTAAAGACGATAATTTGCTGGTTTCAGGGAATATGTATAACTTTGAGCAAGTTATACTCAATTTAATAAAAAATTCAATAGATGCTATTGAGGAAAAAAGACGGTCCAGTGATACGAGTTTTGAAATGAAGATACTTGTTGAGTCAAAGTGTGAAAACGACTTGATAATAGTCAGCGTTGAAGATAATGGAATAGGTATTAAACCGGAAAATATTGAATATATTATGCACCCCTTTTATACAACGAAAGAATCTGGTAAAGGTACTGGCCTTGGGCTTTCAATTAGTTATGGAATAATTAAAGAAATGAATGGAGATATTAAAATAAAGAGTAATTTAACGAAAGGGACTTCCGTTATCATTACTCTTCCAGTCAAAAAGAAACAAAAGCTATCTATATAATATAAAATCAGTTAAGCTTCTGTGACTGCATTGATGTCGTTGCCTATGCATGGTATCAAAACATTGTGTAGAGGGGGAAGTACTGTTTTGATGTCGCATCGTTTTTATTCAAATTTTGCGGCGCGCTAATATGTGAGTAATTCTGGCGCCCGAGCATTCTTAATACATCGATAAATGAATAAAAAATCTATTAGTCCAATCAAAGTCCTGATTCTTGATGATGAAATTGACTTTACTAATGAGATCAGTGACTATTTGCAAAATTCCGGATTTGTGCCTTTTTCTGCAAACACAACACAGGATGGATATGCAATTTTAAGCAAGAATGAAATTGATCTTTTGATCCTTGATGTGCGTTTGCCTGGGGCAAATGGGTTGGATATTTTAAAAAATGTTAAATCTCTTTATCCAAGTATTGAGATTATTATGGTTTCAGCACATGGCGATATGGATACGGTCATTCAGTCTGTACGCCTCGGAGCATTTGACTATTTGCGCAAGCCACTGAGGTATATAGATATACAGATTGCTATTGAGCGCACTCAAAAATATCTGCACATGCAGCGAAAACTTGAGCAGATTGAGGAAAAGTACTCTTTGATCACCAATGAAATGGAGTCAAGAATCGGACGACACTGTATTGGAAAGAGTGCGAAAATCATTGAATGCTATGAATTGGCTAAAAAAGCCTCGCAATATTCGGATACGAACGTACTGATCACCGGTGAAAGTGGAACCGGAAAGGAAATATTTGCAAAACTCATTCATTATATGAGTAAGAAAAAAAATAACTTTTTTGGCGCAATCAACTGTAGTGCTATTTGTGATTCGTTGATGGAAAGTGAGTTTTTCGGCCATAAAAAAGGGGCTTTTACAGGAGCATATTCTGACAAAAAAGGGCTTTTTGAAATCTGCGATGAAGGGACACTGTTTCTTGACGAAATTGCTGAAATGCCATTTAATCTCCAGGCAAAACTACTTAGAGCTATAGAGGAAAAAGAAATTACGCGCGTTGGTGATACCAAGCCGATACATCCAAAATTCAGATTAATTTCTGCAACAAATTGTGATTTGCAAAAGATGGTTGACGAAAAAAAATTCAGGCTTGATTTGCTTCATCGATTAAATACGATCCATATACATATCCCGCCTCTGAGAGAACGGCCAGAAGACATCGCTCCGCTATTACTTGATTTTACAGAAGAGTTTTCAGAAAAAATCAATAAACCAATTGAATATATTGCCGACGAAGTGTTCGAGATACTCGGGAAATACAGTTTCCCTGG
Source organism: uncultured Chlorobiaceae bacterium (assembly GCA_903942355.1). GTDB lineage: Bacteria > Bacteroidota > Chlorobiia > Chlorobiales > Chlorobiaceae > Chlorobium. The sequence goes on from CAJAOR010000108.1 coordinate 6,617, forward strand.
CAATATCAGGGAGTTGAGAAACCTGACAGAACGAGCGATTATTCTTTCAGAAGGCAAGTCCCTTGAAGTGAGCGATTTCCCCTTGCTGGCCATTTATTCGTCGACAGTAAAAAAGGACTATACTGAAGTTAATCTTAAAAATAATGAGGTAGAACTCATAAGAAAAGCGCTTGAGGATTGTGACTTCAATCAGACAGTTGCATCCGAAGTGCTTGGGATAAGTCGATACTCCCTTATAAGAAAAATGCAAAAATATAATATTGGTATAGTGAAAAAGGATGCAAGGAAGTTGGTATGATCGATTGGAATGAAGCCTGTTCTGCAGAAATCTTTGTGTGAAAATAAAAAAATGCAGAGTATTGTTTACTTTTACTGATGAAGGTCGTCAGAATCATGATGGCAGCATGCACTGCATAGCTATCAAAAAAAACGGGCCGGAATATGGATCGAACGTAAGGCTAGCTGCTCATGTTTTCATTGAAGGTGTTCAAGTTTCTGTTCAATATATGGAGTGAGGTGATGAATGTCATTTCCTTAAGTATTGTTTGTAATATTCTGTTTGTTTGGAATTTACAGAATAAAAGTGTAGTTGATAGCTCAATGGATATCCGCGTTATGTAAGAACAGAACTGTACGGGACTCTTGCCGTTTTGACCGGTTTAAAGCGGTCATGTTTTTTTATTTTTCTCTTGTCCCGAAAGGTTCAAACCTGAATTTATGGAAGTACTTTTTCTTTTTGTTCTGATTATTATTAACGGGCTTTTTGCCATGTCAGAAATTGCTCTGGTAACGGCAAAGCGATCCCGTCTTACAAAACTTGCCGAGGATGGTGAAAAATCTGCGGCTGTTGCCCTCAAGTTGGGCAGGGAACCCTCCAGTTTTCTTTCGACCATCCAGATTGGCATTACTTCCATTGGGATTCTTAACGGTATTGTCGGGGAAGGGGCTCTTGCCAGCCCAATGGCAATCCAGCTTCAATTGTTCGGTATGGATCGGGAAATAAGTCACATTATTTCTACGGCTGTTGTTGTGCTGTCGATTACCTACATCACCATTGTTATCGGGGAACTGGTTCCAAAGCGGCTTGGTCTGTTCAATCCCGAAGGAATTGCCTGTCTGGTTGCACGCCCCATGCTGACGCTTGCGACCTTAACCCGTCCGTTCGGTCGGCTGCTGACGGTTTCGACTGATACCATTCTCCGTCTGACGGGAAACCACCCCCACATCATGCCAAGCGTCACTGAGGAAGAGATTCATGCTATGCTTGAGGAGGGCTCTGAAGCAGGGGTGATTGAGCAGCATGAACATGAAATGGTGCGCAATGTTTTCCGTCTTGATGACCGTCAGCTCGGCTCACTGATGGTGCCGAGAGCGGATATTGTCTCGCTTGATGTTTCCCAGCCGCTTGAAGAAAATATCAGCAGGGTGACAGAGTCGGAGCACTCACGTTTTCCTGTTTGCAACGGTGGTCTTCAATCCCTGCTTGGTGTGGTTAACGCCAAACAGCTTTTGTCGAAAACACTGAAAGGTGGACTTACTGAGTTTACCTCGCAATTGCAGCCTTGTGTCTATGTTCCAGAAACACTTACCGGTATGGAGCTGCTCGATCATTTCAGGACCTCAGGTACCCAAATGGTCTTTGTTGTTGACGAGTACGGTGAAATTCAGGGGCTGGTTACCCTTCAGGATATGCTTGAAGCGGTCACCGGAGAGTTCGTGCCCCGCAATAGTGAGGATTCTTGGGCTGTGCAACGTCAGGATGGTTCCTGGCTGCTTGATGGCCTTATTCCTGTTCCCGAGCTTAAAGACACTCTTGAGCTGAAAGGTGTGCCGGATGAGGATAAAGGCCTCTATCATACACTCAGCGGTCTGATGATGTGGTTGCTTGGGCGTATGCCGCAAACCGGTGACATTATGATCTGGGAAGAGTGGAGTCTTGAGATTGTTGATCTGGACGGCCAGAGAATTGATAAGGTGCTTGCTTCGAGGCTGTCAGCAACTACCAAGCCGACAGATGCACATGCTGTTGATTCTTCCGCGTCAACTTGACTGCGCTATCCATGCAGGAGAGGTTCAGCTTCTAACCATGAATAAAACCGGCAAATACTTCGTTTATTTCACGCTTTTGCGTACATTTTGGCAGTGTAGTTTTCGTTTTGAATGTTTTCATGACATAAAAATTGATATGACATGCTGATACTTTCAAGAGTTCGTTCTGCCGCTCTTATTCTGGCGGCCTTGGCAATAAGCGGCACGATTTCCTCCTGTCAGAAAAAGATTGGAGATGAGCTTGTGGAAAAAGCGATTGAGCAGTCTACGGGCAAGAAGGTTGATATCAATTCCGGTGGCCAAAACATAACGATCCAGTCTGAAGGGCAGAAAATTGAAATTCAGGGCAACACCGGAGTCTGGCCGGCAGATATGCCTGCTGATGTGCCGAAGTTTTCAGGTGGCCAGATAAAGGCAGTTACCCGTGCAGATACGCCTGAAGGGAAGAGCTGGAGCGTTATGTGCGAGAATGTTACTGGAAACATTGTCAAGGATTTCGAGATCCAGCTTAAAAACAATGGTTTCAAAAATATTTCAACCATTGTGACTTCCGGAGAAAGTGAGGGAGGAATGGTGTCCGGTGAAAAGGAAAAGCTTAAAGTGGTACTCATGACTGGCAAGGGCACCGCCTCGCTCTCTGTTGTTAAAGAGCTTTGAGAACTGCAAAAAGAGCCAAGGATTATATACCCTCATGATACACCAGGAACCTGATTGTCTTTTTTGCCGCATTGTGCGCGGAGAGATCCCCGCAAAGGTTGTTTATCGTAATGATCATGTCGTTGCATTCAGGGACATAACGCCCATCGCACCACAGCATGTCCTCATCATTCCGGTCAAACATATCGCTTCACTCAACGATCTTGCTCCGGAAGATCAATCGATAGCCGGCCATATGCTTCTTGCTGCGGGAATCGTTGCAGAAAGCATCGGTATAAGAGAATCGGGGTACAGGCTGGTTTTTAATACGGGCAAGGATGCCCTTCAAAGCGTTTTTCACATCCACGGTCACCTGATCGGGGGAACCCAGATGGGTTGGCCTCCCTTTCCGGGTGCACCAGCAGTGCACGGATAGCCCTTTATCCAGGGGATTGTTCAATTCTGCACAAAAAAAATAGTTGAATTTTTTCTTGTTTGCTGTTGTTATACAGGATATTATTAGTCCTGTTTATTTTATGGTTATTGCCGGAGGTATTACTATGCGGTTATCGGAATTAAAAGTAGGAGACAAGGCTGAAGTGACGGCTTTAAAGGCTGAGAGTGTCATACGGCGCAGGATTATGGATATGGGGTTGATAAAAGGGACCCAATTCAAGGTTCTTCGGGTTGCTCCGCTCGGTGATCCGATTGAAATATTTTTCAAGGGGCTCTATCTTGCCATGAGAAAAACCGAGGCTGATGGAGTGATGGTGTGTAAGGTCGGAGATGCAGTTTCCCTTTCCGGAAGCAACGCATGAGTGGTTATAATGAGATCAGTGTGGCGCTTGCAGGTAATCCTAATTGCGGAAAATCCTCTCTGTTCAATGCGCTGACCGGAGCTCATCAGAAAGTTGGGAATTTCTCTGGTGTCACTGTTGAAAAGCATGAAGGCTATCTTGAGTACAAGGGTTATCATATCAGGGTGGTTGATTTGCCCGGAATCTATTCTCTCACTCCTTACTCCCCTGAAGAAATAGTTACCCGGGAGTATCTCATCAAGGAATGTCCTGATGTTGTTGTCAATGTTGTCGAAGGACCAAACCTTGAGAGGAACCTTCTGTTGACAACACAACTCATGGAGCTCGAAGTTGATTTCCTTGTGGCCCTCAATATGATCGACGAAGTGCAGGAGAAGGGTATTGTTATCGAGATCAAGCAGTTGCAGAAGCTTCTTGGCTGTCATATTATTCCAACTTCGGCCAAAAAGAGTACGGGACTTGATTCGCTGCTCGATCATATTATCCGCCTCTCCCGGAAAGATATCGAGATCCGCAAAAACAAGCTTTTTTTCCGCCCTGAACTTGAGGCGGCGGTTGAAAAAATTACGGCTCTTCTCGCTCATCAGCAGGAGCTCGCAGGGTTCAATGCGCGATGGCTTGCCATCAAGCTTCTGGAAAACGACAGGGAAGTCTATCACGAGGTACAGCAGTATCCCGTTTGGGTGAAAGTTGAGCTTGCCCTTCAGGGTGCAATCCGTGATGCAGACCGGCTGCATGATTCAGAACCTGAAATTCTCATTACCGAAGACCGTCATGCCTTTATTAAAGGGGCCATGCAGGAGTGCGTGCGCCAACCGGGCGGAGCAAAGGCAACCCCGACAGACTATATCGACATGGTCGTGCTCAACAGGGTGCTTGGACTGCCGATTTTTTTGCTGGTGGTTTGGGCCATATTTCAGTTGACCTTTTCACTCGGTGCGCCGATTATGAGCGGCCTTCAGCTTATTTTCGGCTTCATTGCCACGGCTATCGGGCCTCTTCTGCCGAATGAAACGCTCCGATCCATTGTTATTGACGGCATTATCGCCGGTGTTGGTGGGGTCCTGGTCTTTCTTCCGAATATTGTCCTGCTCTTCATCGGACTCTCCTTCCTTGAGGCTTCCGGCTATATGGCCCGTGCAGCCTTTGTGATTGACCGGCTGATGCATCGTTTTGGTCTTCATGGCAAATCATTCATCCCCATGATAACCGGGTTTGGCTGTTCCATTCCTGCCATCATGGCAACACGGACGCTGAAAAGTTCTACGGACAGGCTGGTCACCATCATGATTATTCCCTTCATGAGTTGCGGGGCCAAACTCCCGGTCTATGTACTGCTGACGGCTGCTTTTTTTTCGCCCGATGTGGCGGCCAACGTCATGTTCGGCATCTATCTTCTCGGCATTGCGGTCGGCCTCTGGACCGCCTGGCTCCTGAAGTCTACCGTTCTAAAAAGCGATTCCGAGCCCTTTGTCATGGAGTTGCCACCATACCGCTGGCCGACATTGGCTTCGGTCCTTTTTCAGGCAAAGGTGAAAGCCCTGATGTATCTCAAAAAAGCGGGGACCCTTATTTTAAGCGCGGTCATCATTATCTGGGCGGTAAGTAACTACCCGCGCAATGAGGCCCTTCAGGCAAAGCTTTCGGCCGAAACCGCCCGCATCGCCGCAAGCAACATGGGCGAGGGTGAAAAAAAGGCTGAACAAAAAGAGTTAAACCTGCGCATCAAGCCAGAACAGCTCGAGTACTCTCTAGCGGGAAGGGCAGGCAAAGTACTCGAGCCACTTATACGGCCACTTGGTTTTGACTGGAGGATTGGCATTGCTCTTGTCACCGGGCTAGCTGCCAAAGAGGTTGTTGTTTCAACTTTGGGGACCATATACGCAATCGGTCAGAGCGATGGAACGCCAGTGGAGCTGAAATCGATTCTCCGTCACGACACCTCATTCAGCAGGGCAACGGCTCTAAGCCTTATGGTTTTTGTTCTGCTCTATATTCCCTGTGTGGCAGCGATCGGAGTCATGAAAAAAGAGGTCGGCCGCTGGCGCCCGGTGCTTCTCTATTCGGCCTACTCCCTCACGGTTGCCTGGGTGCTCTCTTTTGTCGTATACCGTCTGGCTCTTCTTTTTGCGTGACTTAGGCGATATCTTCAACAGTAGCCATAAGCAGTCCGGACTCTTCCGCCTTCAGGATGATCTCATCCACTGCCACACTCATAGGTACCGGACTGCCGTCGAGCATCATAAGCGTGATCGCCGGGTGAGCTTTCTGGTGATCAGTCATGATTGCCTCCCAGTGACGGTGGGCGCTCTCCTCAAGGGAACTCCACGCAAGACGACCCCTGCATTTCGGGAATTTTGAGCAGCCAAGCCATAGCCCTCTTTTGCCGCTCCTCAGGTAGAGCGGGGACCCGCACTTCGGACAGACAATGGTTGTCAGTATCGGAGGGGTTTTCATGGGTTCGATGTGGCGCTGTTTATTGAGATTCAGCAGCGTATTGCATTTCGGGTAGTTGGAACAGGCAAGAAAAGTGCCAAATCTTCCGTTGCGCAGAAGCAGGTGCCCTTCCTTGCAGGATGGGCAAAGGATTGCGGTATCAACAGGTTTTGCCCTGTTGCTGCTTATTGCCTTGATGTTTTTGCATTTTGGGTAGCATGAACAGCCGAAAAATTTTCCACTGGCCGTCCATTTGACAACCATACTGCCCTCTCCGCACTTTTCACATTTCTCGGGTTCGCTGTTCTGTGGTACTATCGGATTGCTTTTGCGGAGGCTCAGTACGGCTTCAAGCGGTTTGTAGAAACTGTCGAGCACTTTTTCATATTCATCATCTCCGCTTGCCACCTTGTCAAGCTCGTTCTCCATGAAGGCGGTAAAGTCAACATTGAAGAGATCGGGAAAATTGGCAACGAGGATCAGTGATACATCTACGCCAAGTTCAGTGGGAAGAATCTTTTTCTTCTCCAGTTCCACATAGCGGCGCTCCTGCAGTGTTGAAAAAATAGAGGCATAGGTTGATGGTCTTCCAATGCCAAAATGGTCTAGATCCTTTACCAGAGTGGCTTCACTGTAACGTGCTGGAGGGCGGGTAAAGCTCTGCTTCTGGTCCAGATCCGAAAGGGTTAGCGGTTCACTGACCGAAAGCTGTTCAGGCAACTTGACAGTCAGCTCTTTTTCAACATCCTCTTTTGTGGAGGTCTGTGCCTCGTAATCAAGCTCTTTCTGGTCATCATAGACACGCATGAATCCAGGAAAAAGAACCCTGCTGCCGGTTGCCCTAAACATGAATTTCCCTGCAGTATCCTCAACATCAACCCGCGTCTGTTCGATTTTGGCCGGAGCCATCATGGCGGCAAGAAAGCGCTTCCAGATCAGCTCATACAATTTAAACTGATCGGCTGAAAGGTACTGTTTCAGTTGTTCCGGTTTTTTAAAAATCGATGTAGGCCGTATTGCTTCGTGAGCATCCTGAGCATTTTTGCCGGGCTTTGCCGCTCCGCCGAAACCAACATACTCCTTGCCAAACTCCTGATTGATATAGCCTCTCACTTCCACGATCGCTTCGGCACCGATGCGCGTTGAATCAGTTCTCATATAGGTAATCAAACCTGCCGTGCCTTCCGAGCCAAGATCAATTCCCTCATAGAGTTGTTGCGCCAAACGCATCGTTTTCTTTGAACCGAATCCGAGCTGGTTTGATGCCGCCTGCTGAAGAAGCGATGTCGTGAATGGCAGAGGCGGCTTGCGCTGCTGTATGCGGGGAGCAATCTCCCGGACTGAAAAATCGCATTTCTTGATGAGAGTTGCGATGGCTTCTGCCTGATCCTGATTGGAGATTTCTGGCTTGTCGCCTTCGAAACGCACAAGCCTTGCTTTAAACGACTCTTTGGCGGGAGTAACGAAATCAGCCGCAATCGACCAGTACTCCTGTATCTGGAAACGGGTTATCTCGGCTTCACGTTCGCATATCAGCCGCAGTGCGACTGATTGTACCCTCCCGGCAGAAAGGCCCCGCAGCACCACATTCCACAAAAAAGGGCTGATTTTGTAACCAACTATTTTATCAAGACCTTGGCGGGTTTGCTGAGAGCGGACAAGGCGCTCGTCGATTTGCCGTGGAGCCTGAATCGCAGCAATGATCGCATTTTTTGTGATTTCATTGAAAAGAACCCGGGATACCGGTTTACTGGTTATTCCGATTTCTTTAGAGATATGCCATGCAATGGCCTCTCCTTCGCGGTCAGGGTCAGTCGCAATAAGGATGGCATCAGCTTCGGCCGCCAGCTTTTTTAACTGATGAACAACTTTTTCCTTACCCGGAATAATTTCATATCTCGGCTCGTAATGATGGTCAAAATCAAGGCCAATCTCCTTTTTTGGCAGATCCTTGATATGGCCAACAGAGGCAAACACCGTATACTTGTCACCAAGGTACTTATTGATTGTTTTTGCCTTTGAGGGGGATTCGACGACAATCAGGGTCCTGTTTCTGGCGGATGGAGTTGCTGCTTTTGAAGCCATGGATCAGTCCCGGTAGTAAGAGCGTTACAAATAAAATTTTGAAAAAGATAGGTGTTGAAGAGCAAAAAACAAATTTTACCATTTTCCTGTTGCAGATTCTGCCGGTCAGGATTGCTCTCAAACTCAACAATTACGGCTATAAAAACCGACTGCAAAGGGTAAAAGAGATATATTTATTATTATTCTTATAATCAAGGTGCAAGGAAAAACATAACGTATTTGATAATCATGCCCCATTTTTTGCTTCGTATCCGTTCTTGTTTAGCCGCTCTTGTCCTAATGACTCTGCTGATGCTTCCTTTCAAAACCCTCTTTGCGGTTCCTTCAGAACTTTATGGACCGACCTCCGTTCCCGTTGTTGTGACCACAGGAGCCGATCAGGGCTATACCATGAAGGTGCTTGCCTTGAGAACACCGAGAACGTTGATGATTGATCTTGAATACCTGGCAAGGACGTTGCGCCTGAGTTACCGTAAGGAGCAGGGTCAACTTGTTATTGAGGAATCATTGGGGATGCCCGGCTCTATTTGTACGATCATGGTCGATAATAATTTTGTGCGGATTCTTTCACGGGATCCGGAACTTCCTCAAAGGGTTATTCAACTGCAGTCAGCACCGTCACTGCTGCAGTCAAGTATCTGGTTGCCAGTTACCCAGGCTTGCAGGCTGATGACCGTGTGGCTAGGCCGTGAGGTTGTGTTCAACCATTCCTCTTCTCAGATAAGTGTTTTGCTTGGAAAAAAAAGTTTTGGGGAATCGGCCGGAACAATCGGAGCTGTTCCTGACGAAGAACAACCGGCTGTCGAAAGCTCCCTGACGCCGGCTGAATCAGCCAAAACAATAATTACCGATATTGAGGTAAAAAAACTTGCGAATGGAGCGATCATCATATTTTCAGCTTCTGGCGTAGCTGCTCAGGCTTCACTGGCGAAGCTCAATGCCGAAGGGTACCCCTGTTTTTCACTTGAAAAGGCAACTTGTGACATCAACGCGTTAACAAAAGTGTATGGCAGCGGCGTGGTCAAGGCAATCACTCCGAAACAGGTGGCCAACTCAGGGTTGCAGTTTACCCTGGTGCTTGACAATCACTCATTTGTCGTCAATTCGGTCGAATTTCAGCGCGATCAAAAACATAACAGCTACCTGCTCTATATTCACTGTAAAGCTGATGTGGAGGGAATTCGCAGAAGGGAAAAGGAGCGGCAGATCGCACAGGTTCTCAGTCACGATGTTGAAAAGTGGAAGCTTGATACCATTGTGCTTGATGCAGGTCATGGGGGAAAGGATCCCGGGGCAACAGGTGGAAACGGTACCAATGAAAAAGATGTTGCTCTCAATATTGTTCATGACCTCGGGAGGTTTATCACCCAGAAGTGGCCGGATGTAAGGGTGATCTATACAAGAACGGACGATACATTTATTCCCCTGCATCAACGGGGGAAAATAGCAAACCAGAGCGGTGGAAAACTTTTTGTCAGCGTGCACTGCAATGCAAGTCCGAACCATAATGCATGCGGATCTGAAGTCTATATTCTCGGCCCCCATAAATCCAAGGCAGCCCTTGATGTTGCGATGCTGGAGAACTCGGTTATCCGAAAGGAAGCCGATGCCAGTCTGGCATACAAAGGGTTTACTGAAGAGTACCTCATCATGAGCAGCATGGCTCAGAGTGCCTTTGCCCGACAATCGACATCCCTCGCCCAGCATATTCTCAAACCCGAATATCGGCAGTCGACCAATAACAGACGAGGGGTCCGCCAGGCAGGCTTCATGGTGTTATGGACTCCTTCCATGCCGAGCGCTCTTGTTGAGGTGGGATACCTGTCCAATCCCGGTGAGGAGCATAGGCTTCGCGATCGTCAGGAGCAGACAAAGATCGCGTATACCATTTTCCAGGGAGTGCAGACCTACCGGAAAAATTACGAAACCGCCAACATGGCCTCAATGGGGCGCTGAGCATCACTCAGATTGCGATTCCCCATAAATCCTTCATCGTCAAAACAATTTCCCGAAAACAACCCAAGGATAGCTGTCGGTGCCTGTCCATGCCGGCTGATGTATTGGAACTTAATCTGACTCATGTTAAGCGGTTATAGCGTTCTTTCGGATTTGTTGTGTTTTCCTTGAAAATGGGTTACTTTTCACTGAAATTACACGTACGGTTCCCATTTTGATTGCAAATCATGAGCAACCCTCCAGAAAAGTCACTTGACACAAGAGTCCTGCGGTTGGAACATGAAATGGAAGAACTCCTGGCAGTCATTCAAAAGCTTGAATCCGCTTCAGTCAACCCGTCGCGCCAATTAAACACGACGATACCTGAAAACACCACTGCAGAAAACACCGTCAATCTTTATGGAGGCTCACTTGACCAGAGAGTCCAGCGGCTGGAAATGGAGATGGACGAACTCCCGGCGGTCATTCAGGACCTTGAGTCTGTATCAGTCAAGAATCCATACGATGAAAGCACTCCGCCCCCGGATAACCAACTTACAGCAACGCAACCCAACGACGAGGTCCCAGAAAAAAACGATTCAGTTGCCAGACGAGCCGAGAAAAAAAACACCATTATCAAAAATGAAAATATTCTCAGTAAGGCAGGCATCGGTTTGCTTCTTTTTGGTATTGCCTTTTTCTTCAAATACTCATTCGATCAGGGCTGGATTGGCCCTGAAATAAGAGTTCTTGCGGCAACAGTTGCAGGATTCGCCATGTTGACGGCAGGCCATACGTTGTATGATAAAAAGAGATATTTCAGTCTTGTCATGACAGGCGGAGGTATCGCCGTCTTCTATATCACCGCCTTCTCGGCCTTTCAGATTCTTCATCTTGTTACACTCGCCACGGCCTTTCTCTGCATGTCGGCCATAACCGCACTATGCTTTTTCCTGTCGGTAAAACAGAAGGAAGCGGTATTGTCCCTTATCGCGATAGCTGGGGGTTTTGGAACTCCATTTGTTCTCTACAGCGATTCCAATAACATACAGGCATTAGTCAGCTATATCGTTTTGCTGCTGATAGTTGCAGGCAGTATCTACTTGATTCGTGGCTGGATATCACTGTTCTGGACAGGTCTCACGGGCGGATTACTTTTTTTTATGATTCCTGTTCTGGACGGTGCTTTTCTCAACAGGGCGACTGATATCAATGACAAAATTGCCTTGCAGGCCGGAACTCTCCTTCTGTGCATTGGTTACTCATTCCTTCAGTCCTTCCGGATTTTATCCTTGAGGAAACATCATGACGAGCCCCTTCCACAGGCAATTGCCGGTGAAATATCCCGTCAACAAGTGCACATACCACTGATCATCCTGATTCTTGCATTTGTCACGCTCCATATTTCGCTGACTATCTGGACGCTCCCGTCAATGGTGTGGGGATTGGTAACGGCTCTTGTGGCAATGCTTTACCTTGGACTTTCACGTGTTCTAGCTGATAAAGAGCGTGCAGTGACTTATCTTCCAATAATATTGAGGCTTACCGGATATTTGTTTTTTGTTGCCTCTCTTGTTCTGTTTTTCAGCGGCGACCCGTTCATCTTTGTGCTTTCAGGGATAGCGGTAATACCCCATATGCTCGCCACCAGAAGGAAGCCTGCAAATCTCAACGGTATTGGCCATCTCTTGTTTGGCTTGCTCATCATATGGTTGACCGAATACCTCTCTGTGAGCGTTGCTGAACCGGTTAACCAGCTCAGAATCGGGTGGGGGTCTTGCGAACTGCTCTGGGTTATCGCTCTGGCTTTTGGTACCTCATTTGTTTTTGATACGCAGAGTGAAAAACAAGCGTACCGTGTTATTGCCCACGCTTGCGTATTATGGTGGTTTTACTACGTCATTTCTCCGCTTGTTGATGGAGAGGCCTATGTCTCCATTGCATGGATGTTCTATGCGATGGTCCTGCTTATGGTAAGTCGGCGTATGGATTACGACAGGGTGCAGCAGACCGCCATGGGTACCCTGCTCATTTTGGTTGTCAAACTGTTTTTTGTTGATATCGCCGAGTTTGAAACCACCTGGCGGACCAGCCTTTTTCTTTTTACCGCAACAGGTGCAGGATTCGCCATGTTGTATTCAGGCCATTTGTTGCATGATAAAAAGAGATCTTTCAGTCTTGTCATGACCGGTGGAAGTATAGCCGTCTTCTATATCACTGCCTTTACTGCCTTTGAGACTCTTCAGCTTGTATCGTACGCCACAGCCTTCATTTGCATGTCAGCAACAACGGCACTGAGCTTTTTCCTGTCGGTAAAACAGAAAGAAGCCGTGTTGTCACTTAACGCAATAGCAGGCGGTTTTGTAACCCCCTTTGTTCTCTCCTGCGATACAAACAACATACCGGCGTTAGTCAGCTATATCGTTTTGCTGCTGATAGCTGCAGGCAGCATCTACTTGATACGCGGCTGGCTATCGCTTTTCTGGACAGCTCTTACGGGTGGATTGCTTTTTTTCCTGATACCGGTACTTCCGGGTCAGTTTCTCAACATGGCGACGAACATCAACGACAAAATTGCCTTGCAGGCAGGAGTTTTTCTTTTGTGCATGGGCTATTCTTTTCTTCAGCCGTTCCGTTTTTTATCCGTAAACAACCCTCATGAACAGCCCATTCCCGATGCAATTGCCGGAGAAATATCTGGTCAACAGGTGCAAATACCACTGCTCATATTGCTTTTTGCATTTTTCACTTCTTATATCTCTCTGAGTATCTGGACACTTCCCGGGAGTGTATCGGGGCCTGTGCTTGCGCTGGCAGGAATGCTTTACCTGAGTCTCTCTCTTATGGTGGCTGATAAAGAGGGCTCTATACCTTATCTGCCAATAATATTGAAGCTTACCAGTATTTTGTTTTTCGTTGCCGCTCTTGTTCTCTTCTTCGGCGGCAGCCCTCTTATCTTTGTGATTTCTGGCATTGCGGCCGTTCTTCATATTCTCGCTTTCAGAATGAAGTCAGCAAATCTTAAAAGTGCAGCTCATCTCTTGTTTGGACTCATGATGGTATGGCTCATTGGAGACATCGTTGACCATGCTGTTGAACCGATTAACCAGCTAAGCATCGGGTGGGAATCACTTGAAGTGCTCTGGGTTATCGCTCTTGCTTTTGGTATCTCGTTTGTTTGCAACGCGCCGAGTGAAAAACGAGCGTACCGCATTTTTGCCCACATCGCCATGTTATGGTGGTTGCACCACATCCTGTCACCGTTCGGCAATGGGGAAGCCTATGTCTCCATTACATGGCTGCTCTATGCGATGATCCTGCTTGTTACCAGTTTGCGTATGGATTACGAACATGTGCAGCAGACCGCCATGGGCACCCTGCTCATTTTGGTGATCAAACTATTTTTGATTGATCTTGCTGAGCTTGAAACCATCTGGCGCATCACGCTTTTTCTTTTTGCAGGCACCATATTTCTCTTGCTCAGCTATTATTTCAGGTCTCTCTCAAAACAGAAGCAGGAGGAGTCGGAGCCTAACGGATAAGCCGGCTCTCGTTGGTCCAATAGGGGATTCTGCTCCCCTATACTGGCGAGCAAGGCTCTTTGGGCAAACATTCAGCAGGGCAATTCTGGATTGTAGTGGCGTTCTTTCCGGCAACGCTGGGAATCGTGGCCATGCTGTTTTCTTTTTGCAAAGTTGTGAACCTTGGACTACATTCAGGTTTACATTTTGTTTGGAAACGCAGCTTTTTTCCTCATCTTCTGCTCCCTGTCATGAACGACGTTACCGCACATATTTTGAGTCGCCTGACGGTCGTTGCTGATTTTTTGTCGGGTGAAGCGCTTTGTCGTGAATTTGCCATCACCCGAAGTGCCGTATGGAAGCATATTGGCTTGCTTCGGAGCGAAGGTTATCATATTGAGGCTGTAACAGGTCGAGGATATCGGCTCTCAGGTCTGACCGGCCGTCCTGTAGAGGCTGAGGTACAGCCGTTTCTCGATGGCCGTCGGTTTGGAAAAAAAATCATCTATCACCCCCTTATCGCATCGACCAATATTCTGGCCAAGGCTCTGGCTGTTGACGGCGCGCCGGAAGGTTGCGTTGTAGTTGCCGATTCCCAGAGCGGTGGTCGGGGCAGAATGGGGCGTACCTGGGTATCGCCTCCTGGTGTAAATCTCTATTTTTCCCTGATTTTGCGTCCGGGTGTGCCTTCAATTCGTGTGCCGCAACTGACTCTGCTGGTCGCAGCGGCTATTCATCAGGCATTCTGCAAGCTTTCTTTCGATCTTGTGGCGAAGATCAAGTGGCCGAACGATATTCTTGTCCGCGGCAAAAAGTTGTGTGGCGTGTTATGTGAAATGCAGTCAGAACCAGATTGTACACACTTTGTCGTTGTTGGTATCGGTATCAATGTAAACCAGTCAGAGTTTCCTCCCCTGCTGCAGGATAGTGCAACCTCGCTTTTTTTGGAGAGAGGCCAGCTGTTGTTGAGGCCGGAGCTTCTTGCCTCAGTCCTCAACCATTTCGAGCCACTCTATGACGAATGGCTGCTACAGGAGGACCTCAGCTTTATTCTTCCCTATCTCGAAGCACACTCGCTTTTGCAGTCGAAGGAGGTGACGGTCGACCAGCTAAAACGAAGCCTCAGCGGAACGGTAAGGGGTATATCCTGCAGAGGAGAGCTTAAGCTCGAAAATGCGGAGGGAGAAACCATCCTTGTTTCGTCTGGAGAGGCTCACCTGCAAGCGACACTATCCTAACAAAAACCTTTTAACTTATTATGGAATCAACAGTAATACATCCTCAAATTGTTGCGGCATACCGTGTTCTTGAAACCGGTGAACCCATCAGCCAAGCCGAAGCCCTTCTGCTTGCAGATTTGCCCGGTGAGCTTGCGCTTGATTTGGCTGCACTGGCAAACAAGGTTAAAAACCGCTATTCAGCTGAATCGCTTCACGCCTGCTCCATCATGAATGCCAAATCGGGCGTTTGCGGCGAAAACTGTCGCTTTTGTGCGCAGTCCAAGCACAATCATGCCGATATTGAAGTCTATGATCTTGTCAATGAAGAGTCGGTGCTTATTGAGGCACGGAACTGTTTTGCCGCGGGGATCTCCCATTTCGGAATCGTGACCAGTGGTTACGGTTATAAACGGATAAACCCGGAGTTTCAGCGGGTGCTCGACATGATTGACCGTCTCCATTCGGAGCTGCCGGAACTGAGTGTCTGTGCATCGCTAGGCATGTTGGGCGAAGAGCCTGCGAAGGCACTTGCCGCGCATGGTATTGCCCACTACAACATCAATATTCAGGTTGCGCCCGATAAATACAATACGCTTATTGCCGATACGCACAGCGTCCAGGAGCGGATCGAGACCATCAAGCGGCTGAGAAAGAACAACATATCTGTCTGCTGCGGAGGCATTATGGGAGTCGGTGAAACCATGCAGGATCGGATTACAATGATATTTGCGTTACAGGAACTTGATGTTTCCGTCATTCCGCTTAATGTACTGGTTCCGATCGAAGGTACCCCGCTTGCAGGAAAAGAGCCGGTTTCAGTGGCTGACATTGTGAAAACCTTTGCCATTTGCCGTCTGGCCCATCCCCATAAAGTCATCAAGTTTGCTGCGGGCAGAGAGACGATCATGAAGGATTTTCAGGGGTTGCTGATGTTGTCGGGCGCAAACGGTTATCTGACAGGCGGTTACCTGACTACACGGGGACGCGATATCGCCGACGACCACCGGTTTGCCTGTCAGATCGCAAGTTTTAACTGAAGGAAAGGTCGCCATATGCAGTTTCAGGATCGGATCAGTCAGGAGCTTGATGAGCTCCGGCGCCTTGATCGCTTTCGGATACTTCCGGATATTACGGCACGTAATGGCAAGCATATTGCGGTGAACGGCCAGTTTCTCCTGAACCTCTCCTCGAACGATTATCTCGGTCTTGGCGACGACAGGGAGATGCTTGCCGGTTATGCAGAAGAGTTCAGCGAGAGGCAGTATGCCATGACCAGCTCTTCCTCCCGTCTTCTGACGGGCAACCATCCGCTCTACGACCAGTTGGAAACAGCCCTTGCCCGGCTCTATGGGCGTGAAGCTGCGCTGGTGTTCAACAGTGGCTATCATGCCAACATCGGCATCATTCCTGCCCTCAGTGGCCGCCATGATCTTGTGCTCAGTGACCGCAAAAACCATGCAAGCATCATTGACGGGATGAAGATTGCCGAAGCCCCCTATCAGCGCTACCGTCACCTCGACTACGATCATCTTGAAGAGCTGCTTGAGAGAGCTGCCGGCCGCTACCGCCAGATATTCATTGTCACCGAATCGGTTTTCAGCATGGACGGAGACCTTGCCGATCTTTCAAGGCTTGTTGCCCTGAAAGAGAAGTATGGAGCTCTGCTTATTGTCGATGAAGCGCATGGTGTCGGAGTCTTCGGAGAGCGCGGTCTTGGGCTGTGTGAAACGGCTGGAGTGGTACAGCAGATCGACATTATTACTGGTACCTTTGGCAAGGCGCTGGCATCCACAGGAGCCTACGCCGTGATGAGCTCTCTTGTCAGGGAGTACCTGATCAATACCATGCGCTCCTTTATTTTTACCACGGCACTGCCGCCCGCAATTCTTGGCTGGAGCCAGCTTACGCTTGAACGGCAGGTCACCATGCAGCGGGAGCGGCAAGCCCTCCTGCAGCTTGCCTCAAGGCTTCGCTGTGAGCTGATTGCCCAATCTCTTGATGTTCCCGGCGAAAGTCACATTGTGCCGGTGATTACCGGCAGCAACGCTCTTGCCGTGGCACTCGCTGCCCGGCTCCGGGATGCCGGGTTTCTTTGTCTTCCGGTACGTCCCCCTACTGTGCCCGAAAAGAGCGCCCGCATCCGCATTTCGCTCCGCTCAACACTGCGGTGGGAAGATATTGAGCCGATAGTGGGACTCATTGGAGGGATAACAGGATCATGAAAACAGCATGGCTCAGAAAAGAGGGAGCAGAAGAGCTTCTGCTTTTCTTTAACGGATGGGGTATGGATCGACGCATTGCCGACTACCTTCTCGCCGAGTCGCTTTCTGAAGGGTTTGCTTCGGATCTCCTGCTCTGCTATGATTACAGTTCCCTGGAGCATGAACCGGGGTTTATCTATGAGGTCAGTCGTTATGACCGGATAACGGTTGTTGCCTGGTCATTCGGTGTATGGGTCGCGCAACATATTGAACTCCCCCCTATATCATATGCGATTGCCATCAACGGGACTCTCCATCCGGTAAGCGCGGAAAAAGGGATCAACCATCAGGTTTTTCAGGCAACCCTTTCAGCCTGGTCTGAAAAGAGTCGCAACCTTTTCAATCGCAGAATGTGCGGTACAGGCGAAGTCCTCGCTCTTTTTTCAAGCATGTCGCCTGATCGTTCAGCAGCTGATCAGCGGGCAGAGCTGGAGCGGCTCCAAGAGCACTTTCTGACACCCCATTCAGCACGCAGTACCGCATGGCGCTATGATCATGCCATTATTGGCGGACGCGATCTTGTTTTTCCTGCACCACAACAGTGCCAAGCCTGGAAAGGAGTTCCTCAAACAGTTATAGCCGATATGCCTCACTTCCCGTTTTTTCATTTCAGTAACCTTCAGGAGGTGCTCGAGTGCCTCCGTTGATCAACAAGCAATTGGTTCGCGAACGATTTTGCCGAACACTCAGAAGCTACGGCAGTCAAGCTGTGGTGCAGAAAGCGATGGCCGAAGAACTTACAGGCATTATCTGCCGCGAGGAGCCTGGTTGCTCGTTTGGGCGCGTTCTTGAAGTTGGTTCAGGTTCAGGAGCGTTCACGACTGAACTGCTGAGCCGCTGCTCAGTCAAGAGCTATTATGCCAATGATCTGGTCGAAGAGAGCCTTTTTGCTCTTCAGGGGGTTCTTGACCGGCATCCCGTTGAGGAGTTTCACTTTCTTGCCGGAGATATCGAGCGTCAGGAGCTGTTGCCATCAGCGCTTGACCTTGTTGCTTCGAGTGCCACACTGCAATGGCTTGATGACCTTGATGGATTTTTCAGAAATATATCCGCTCATCTCAAGCCCGGCGGTATACTCGCTTTCAGCACCTTTGGGCCCTCGAACATGCGAGAAATATCGAGCATCGAGGGCGTCGGACTCAGCTATCACACACTTGGAGAGCTTGAACTGCTCGCCGGACGGTATTTTGATCTGACCGTCAGCCGCGAAGAGCATACGCGCATGGAATTCAGTTCCCCTGAAGCGATGCTTTGTCATATACGGCAGACCGGTGTCAACGGGCTGCTTCGCAGCTCATGGACCAAAAGCCGCTATCTCCATTTTGTCGAAGAGTATCGGCGACTTTTTTCCTGTGAAAACGGCGTTTACCTGACCTATCATCCTCTTTATTGCTGTCTGAAAAAAAGAGTGTCATGAACGGAACCGTCATCGCAGTTTCCGGTATCGACACCGGAATCGGAAAAACATATGTGACCGGCCTGCTGGCCAAAGTTCTGATTCAGCAGGGAAAAATGGTAATCACACAGAAAATTGTCCAGACCGGTTGCGAAGGGATGGCGGAAGATATCCTTGAACACCGTCGCCTGATGGGTCTTGGCCTGCAGGATGCCGATCGAGAGGGGCTCACCTCCCCCTGTGTATTCTCTTTTCCGGCCTCACCTCACCTTTCAGCCCGCCTGGAAGGCACCCAGATCGATCTTCACCATATCCGCCAATCTACCATTGCCCTACAGCAACGCTACGACCTCGTGCTTCTTGAAGGGGTTGGCGGGCTCCTTGTCCCGCTTGCTGCGGATCTCCTTTTTGCGGACTATATCAGGGATGCCGGATACGGGCTTTTGCTGGTGACAAGCCCCCGGCTTGGCAGCATTAACCATACCCTTCTCTCGATCGAGGCCTGTGTGAAAAGGGATATCGTTATCCGGGGAGTTATCTACAACTCTGTTCAGCCTGCTGACCGGCTGATTGTTGATGATACCCGTGAAGTTATTGGTCACTATCTCGTCAAGGCTGGATATAATGCCCCGATCATAGACCTGCGTGATGGCCGGCTTGACCTGGACGCGGTGGCGCATCTCTCTTTATGATAATTTTTTTCAGTTCCTTAGCTCACCGGTATGGCCATGCAGTCCAGCTTTATTGACCTTGATTTTGACCGTCATCATATCTGGCATCCCTACACATCAGTAACGGCTCCTCTGCCGGTTTATCCGGTTTCCCGCGCATACGATGTCTTTCTTGAGCTTGAAGATGGCCGCCGGCTTGTTGACGGCATGTCCTCATGGTGGGCCGCAATTCACGGCTACAGCCACTCTGTGCTCAACGACGCGATGGTCTTGCAGCTTAAGCGCATGAGTCATGTCATGTTCGGAGGTCTCACCCATGAACCAGCCGTAACTCTTGCCAAACAGTTGGTAGCTCTCACTCCTCAGCCACTGCAGAAGGTGTTCTTCAGCGACTCCGGTTCCGTAGCTGTTGAAGTTGCCATCAAGATGGCGTTTCAGTACTGGGCTGCCCTGGGTGAAAAGCAGAAAAACCGGTTGCTGACGGTTCGATCCGGTTACCATGGCGACACCTTTGCGGCCATGTCGGTCTGCGATCCGGTAACCGGTATGCACTCCCTCTTCAAAGGGGTGATGCCGGAGCAGTACTTTGCCGATGCACCCTCGTGCCTGTTTGGTGAGCCCTGCAGTGATGAAGATATTGCCGGCCTTCGTTTGCAGCTTGAGAGGCATCACCAGGAAATTGCCGCCGTGATTATCGAACCGGTGGTTCAGGGCGCGGGGGGAATGCGCTTCTACTCTCCGCACTATCTCCGTCGCCTCCGGGAACTCTGCGACCACTACAGCGTACTCCTCATTCTCGACGAAATAGCCACCGGCTTCGGGCGCACAGGAAAAATGTTTGCACTGGAACATGCCGCGATAGTGCCGGACATCATGTGTGTCGGCAAAGCGCTCACCGGCGGTTACATGACCCTTGCCGCAACCCTGACAACAGAGGATGTGGCCGATACAATCTGTTCAGGCAATCCGGGCCTCTTCATGCATGGGCCGACCTTTATGGCAAATCCTCTCGCCTGTGCCGTCGCATCCGCAAGTATTAGTCTGCTTTGCAGTTATGATTGGCTGGCATCGGTTCTGCGGCTTGAAGCCGGGCTTCGCCAGGGGCTTGAGCCATGCAGGGCATCAGGCAATGTAGCGGATGTTCGTGTGCTTGGCGCCATAGGAGTGGTCGAGCTCCACAAGCCGGTCGATATGGCCGTTATCCAGAAACAGTTCGTTGATAAAGGAGTCTGGGTTCGCCCCTTTGGTCGCCTCGTCTATCTTATGCCCCCTTTTATCATGCGCGACGAAGAGCTTGGCATATTAACGACGGCGGTTTGCGATATTGTGGACTCAATGCGGTAAATTGTTCTCTTGCACGCTTTCGGAATGAGCGATATCCATTTATATTGGATTTGTATAAGAAATAATACCTAAAAACAGCTATGAGAGCAAAGCCCTGGATTCGCCATTACGACAAGGGAGTTCCCCACACACTTCATCCCTACCCGGAAAAGACTCTGGTCGATTTTCTCCAGAAGAGTGCAGAGGAGCAGCCCCGGCATCCAGCAATGTACTTCAAGGGAACAGCCCTCTCATACCGCGAACTGGAGCAGCAAAGCAATGCGCTTGCCGAGGCACTGCTTTCGTTTGGCATAGCTCAGGGCGACCGGGTAGCCCTTATCCTGCCGAACACACCGCAACTGCTCATCAGCGAGTTCGCCGTATGGAAAGCCGGTGCTGTTGCGGTACCCATGAATCCGCTCTACACCGTCAACGAACTTGAGCATGCCCTTAATGAATGCGGTGCCGAGACGGTTATTGTCCTTACACCCTTCTATGAAAAAATCAAGGCAGCTCAGACGGTTTCGCGCCTGAAAAGGGTGATTGTAACCAATATCAAGGAGTATCTTTCGCCCGTCAAAAAGCTTCTCTTTACGCTCGTCAAAGAGAAAAAGGATGGGCATAGGGTGAAACTGCATCACGGAGACCGTTGGCTGGCCGATCTTCTTGCTACCCAATCGGGGGTAAAATTTATGCCGTTTGCCATAAAGCATGATGATCCGGCCATATTTCTCTTTTCCGGAGGGACAACCGGCAATCCGAAATGCGTTGTCATCTCCCATCAGGCGATGGTGATGACCGGCATGCAGATAGCAAGCTGGTTCAGTGTCATTTTGGAAAAAGGAAAAGATATCATCCTGCTCAACATGCCGCTCTTCCACGTCTACGCCCAGGTAGGGATTCTGACCGCCGCACTGATTGAGCGCTATCCTGTCGCTCTTGTGCCCAATCCTCGCGATCTTGACGACCTGCTCCATACCATTAAAACGCTCAAAGCAGCGGTGCTTCCCGGTGTGCCGACCCTCTTTACCGCACTGCTCAATCATCCGAAAGTCAAGAGCGACAGCTCACTGCTGAAATCGCTCAAGCTCAGCGTTTCGGGTGCAGCACCGCTCATGCTTGAAACAAAAAAACGCTTTGAAGAGTTGACCGGAGGCAGGATTATTGATGCCTACAGTCTGACCGAATCAGCGCTTGCATCGGTCTTTACCCCGATTTTAGGTACTTACAAGCATGGTTCGGTAGGCGTTCCCATTCCGGATGTTGAGATACGGATTGTTGACCCGGAAACCGGCTTTGAGACGCTTCAGGAGCTTGAAATAGGGGAAATTATCATGCGAGCGCCCCAGATCATGAAAGAGTACTGGCAGAACCCAATGGAAACCGCGCTTGTTCTTCGTGACGGCTGGCTCTACACCGGAGATCTCGGCTATCTCGATCAGGATGGCTACCTCTTTATTGTTGACCGCAAGAAAGATGTTATCAAGCCTGGCGGATTTCAGGTCTGGCCCCGTGATGTTGAAGAGGCCATAGCCGTTCACCCCGCAGTGCTCGAAGTCGGCGTAGCCGGAGTGCCCGACCCCTACCAGGGAGAAGCTGTCAAGGCGTGGGTTGTCCTGCGTCCGGGCCACCGGCTTACCGTTGATGAACTCCGGGAGCACTGCCGCAAGGACCTCGCAGCCTACAAGGTTCCGAAACATGTCGAATTCATTCTGGTACTGCCAAAATCAACCGTAGGCAAGGTGCTCCGCCGCAAGCTTGTCGAAGCCCATCTGGCAGAAGCTGTGGCATAGTGAAGAGAGCCGCATGATTAGAGAAGAGCTCAACTACCTTCTGAAACCAGACATTCAAGCCCTCCTTGAGTTGCATCGCTCTGACGACCCTGCTGCCTTTGCCATGCAGTTTCATGGGCGCAAAGAGTTGCCGGTACGGGCGATGGCGGAACAACTGGCCTGCCGGCAGAAGGCGGTAAAAAAACTGCCAACACTTTCAAAGTACAACCTGCTTTACACCCCATTGGCGCTTGAACAGTCCTCCGGGGAGCGTACGGCGGCATATAAGACTTCGATTATGTCGGGGACGAGGGCAATTGATTTGAGCGGTGGGCTTGGAGTTGATGCTATGTTTCTTAACAGGGTGTTTCAGGAGGTGGTTTACTGCGAGCGTGATCCTCTTCTCTGTGTCGTGGTTGAGCATAACCTGAAGATGATCGGAATTGCCAATGTTGCGGTACAGAATGGCGACAGCATCAGCTTGCTTGCCGCATACCTGGACAACTTTTTTGACTGGATTTATGTTGATCCTGCACGCCGTGAGGAGGGGCGTCGCTCCATAGCGCTGGAGGCGGCCAGCCCGGATGTTGTGGCTTCTCATGATCTGTTGCTCCGTCATGCGCAGAGGGTTTGCATCAAGGCCTCTCCGGCGCTGGAAATCAGCGGACTGAAAAAGCTTTTGCCTGCCTTGCATACGATTGTTGTGGTTTCGGTTGACCGTGAATGCAAGGAGATTCTGCTGCTGCTTGAGCGCGCTTACCCCTCAGATGGGCCTGTGAAAGTAAAAGCGGTCTGCCTGAATTCTGATTCTGATAAGATAACTGAAGTTATCGGGGGTGGCGAGGCGCCGAGAGTGGTTGGAACGGCGGTGAGGGAGTATCTTTATGAGCCTGATCCGGCCATTATCAAGGCGAGGCTTTCGGCGGAGTTGGCGAGGGATTCTAGCCTCGAGTTTGTGAACAAGAGCGTTGACTATCTCACCGCTGAACGCAAAATCGAGGCCTTTCCCGGCAGGACGTTTCGCGTGGTTGAGTGCATGCCTTACAAGCCGAAAAGTTTCAAAGCCTTTCTGGAGCGTCATGCCATTGCAGGGGCTAGTATCCAGCGGCGCGATTTTCCTCTTTCGGCGGAAGAGCTTAGGAAAAAATACCGGCTTCTTGAGAGTGAAAGTGCCTTTCTCTTTTTTACCAGGGATGCAACTGACCATCCGCTCTGCATCTACGCCATCAGATGTTTCCCTGGAGATGAAGCAGCTCCCTTTGGGCAAGGCCAAAGCGCAGCCCCTGAATGCTGACGCGGATCTCCGCAACACCAAGCAGGCGCATAAACTGGTGGAGGATGAGCATGCCCATGGTGATGACGTCAGCCCTCCCTTCGGGGATACCAAGCTCAATGATCTGCTCAAGGGTACTCTTTTTGAGTCTGTCGAGAAAGGCGTGTACCTCCTCATAGGAGAGGGGGTAGTTGTGCACCTTCAGGGCGTCGAAGTGTTTCAGCCCCTGGTCGACCTGGGCGATGGTGGTGATGGTTCCGGCCACGCCGTAGACGTGCTCTCTTGCCGCGAAAAAAGGGATGATGTTTGCCATGAGGAGCTGGTCTATGCAGGATTTAGCTGCATCAATCTCGCTCTGCGACGGGGGCAGTGTGGTGAAAAAGCGCTCGGTCAGCCTCACGGAACCGATGTCAAGGCTGACGCTTTCCGTGACGGCGCCGGGCGATCCCATGGATATTTCTGTGCTGCCGCCGCCGATGTCAATGACGGTGAAGAGTTCGGGGATATCGCTCATGCCGGCCACTGCGCCGCTGAAGGTGAGGTCAGCCTCCTCTTTGCCGGAGATGCACTCTATGGTTATCCCTGCAGCACGCTCAATTGCCTCAATCACCTCGGTGCGGTTTTTTGCATCTCTCAGGGCGCTGGTACCGGCGGCGATGATGGTGACGGATGCGTGCTCATCGCTAAGCTGGCGATAGTCAACCATGCAGTCGATGAGGCGTTGCAAGCCTTTCTGGTCAATCACTTTGTCGGCATCGACATTTTTGCCAAGCCGCACAATGGTCTGTTTGTGGTAGACCGGCTGGATGGTGCCTGTAGCAGGATCAAGGTCGGCAATGAGGAGCAGGGCGGTGTTGGTGCCGATATCGATGCATGATACCCGTTTTGTCATAGTGGTTTGATGAAGCTTGAAAGCCATTCGTCTTCATAGATGGTCTGCACCACAGTGTAGTTAAGCCGTTTCAGCAGCCTCTTCAGCCAGGGTTCATCGTAAACAAGGATGCCGGAAAGCAGCACCGGTGCCTGGGGCGCGTATTTGCTGATCACCGGAAGGATGCGGTCGATCACGTTTTTGTTGATATTGGCCAGAATCAGGTCGTAACCCTCTTTCAGGTTGACTATAAGATCCTCTTCGGCATCAAGGAGCGCAACCTTGATTTCATCGGCATGGTTTTCGGCAATGTTTTCGACGGCGTTTTCTGCTGCCCAGGAGTTGTTGTCGAAGGCAAGGATAGGGCGGTTGTTGCCGAGCTTGCGTGCGGCGATGGCAAGGACACCGGTACCGGTGCCTATGTCCATGATTTTTTTGTCTTTCAGGTCGAGATGCTCCATTTGGCGCAGCATCAGGCGTGTTGTGGCATGGTAGCCGGTGCCGAACGACATTTTCGGGTTGATTTCAATGACGATCTGGCCGGGTTTCGGCGTGACGTCACTGCTTTTCTGGATAATCAGCAGCTTGTCGGAGATTTCGATAGGTTGCAGGGTTGCCTCCCATTCGGCATTCCAATTTCTGTCGGCGATAAAGGTTGCCGTATAGACGGGAAGAGCGCCAACCCTTCTCTCCAGCATGGTGCGGATGCTCTGCTCCTTCTCTTCTGTCCATTCTGTTTCTGGCAGATAGGCAAGGAGCTGGTGATCCTCTTCCTGAAAGGACTCTATGCCCTCTCCGGCAAGCAGGCCGATGTAAAGCTCATGAAGGTCAGGGTCTATCTGAAAAGTCAGTTCGATAAAGTTGTGTGTTCCGGGTTGAGGCATAAAAGGGCTCGGGGCAGATTAAGATGGTTGAATCGGTTGCTGTTTGCAATATAAGATTTCCTCCGGCAAAGAAGAGATGAGCATCAGGAGTCTCTCTGTGGAAGACTTACTCTGTTGTGATGAGGCGAGCGGCAAAGGCGTAGTGGCTCTCGTAATATCGTTCGTAGAGGTGGCTGAATTTGACGCCGTTTCTTGATGCATGGGCAAAGCTCTCCTGACCCACAAAAATACCGACATGGTCGATATTCCGTCCTTCGTTACTGAAAAAAACAAGGTCGCCGGGACGCAGGCTGTTTTTCGGTACAATAGGGCCGAGTGCAGCAAGATCACTGGCAGCGCGGGGCAGGATCATCCGGAAGTTTTTCAGGTAGAGATAGAGCACCAGCCCCGAACAGTCAAACCCGTCCGGAGAGGCTCCTCCGAAGCGGTACCTGGTACCGAGAGATTCGTCAATGGATGAAAAGAGGTGATCGAGCGACTGTGGCATCACCTTCAGCGGCAGGGCGCAGGTGAGGGTTGAGTTGCTTCCTTCCGGGTGGCAGGAGATATGCGATTTTCTGTTTTTTAAACTATATTTGCTCTCCATGCGGTATCCTGAACCGCTCCAGGAGCTCTGGCAGCCGGCAACAGCGAGCATTATTCCTGTTACCGTGCAAAGGAGCACGGCAGTTCTGCATTTACTGATAAGGTATTGCCGTGATGCAGTCGGTTGATATTGTTGCTGCATGAAAGACGAAGTTCTGTTTTTTTTGTGAGGCGGGCTAATGCCTAGCTCCCAGTAAAAAGGAACGGCTGAAAAACACAAGAGGAAAGATACTCTATTAAATTATTTTAGTGAAGATATGGCGGTGATGAAATTCGGAGGGACTTCTGTGGGGACTGCCCGGGCCATGCGGCAGGCCATCTCTATTGTTGCGAGGGAAGAGCAGAAGGCGGTACCTTTGGTGGTGCTCAGCGCCTGTAGTGGCATTACGAATAAGTTGGTGCACATAGCCGATGCAGCTGGGCGCAGTGCACTTGACGAGGCGATGCTCCTTGCCGGCGAGGTGCGCAGCTTTCATCTTGATCTGCTCGATGAGCTGATCAAGGGTGCGGAACTGAAGGCGGAACTTGCCGCCAAAATAGAGGAGCTTGCCGCTCGGCTTGAAATGCTGATCAAGGGCGTTGATATTGTTGGTGAGCTGACGGAGCGTTCGAGGGATATGTTCTGTTCGTTCGGCGAACTCTTTTCCACAACCGTGTTTGCGGCGGCCATGAAGGAGCTGGGCTACAAGGCAGAGTGGGTGGATGTCCGTACGGTGATGATTACTGACGATAATTTCGGCTTTGCCCGTCCGCTTCAGGAGGAGTGCGAAGAGCGGGCGAGTCGCATCCTCCGGCCGTTGCTTGAAGGCGGAACGACCGTTGTGACGCAGGGCTATATTGGCGCAACACAGGATGGCCGGACTACGACGCTTGGCAGGGGCGGTTCCGACTTTTCGGCGGCGCTGCTTGGTTCATGGCTCAACGAAGAGTCGATCCAGATATGGACAGATGTTGACGGCGTCATGACCTGCGATCCTCGTATGGTGCCTGAAGCGAGGAGCATCAGGGTGATGACTTTCTCGGAGGCAGCTGAACTAGCCTATCTTGGTGCAAAAGTGCTGCATCCCGATACCATCGCCCCGGCACTGCAGAAAAATATTCCGGTCTACGTTTTGAACTCATTGCATCCTGATGCCAAAGGCACGATCATTACCAATGATCCCGCAAGGCTTTCGGGCATGAGCTATGAAGGTCTTGTCAAATCTATTGCGGTTAAAAAGGGCCAGTGCATTATTAATGTTCGTTCAAACCGCATGTTTGGCCGGCATGGTTTCATGAAGGAATTGTTCGATGTTTATGCCCGTTACGGTGTTTCGGTTGAAATGATTGCGACCAGTGAGGTTTCGGTTTCGCTGACGGTGGACGAAAAAAGTTTCAGCGAAGAGCTTATTGATGATCTGAAAAGCCTTGGCGAGGTTGACCTTGAGCATGGCGTTGCCACCATCAGTGTTGTCGGCGACAATCTCCGCATGTCACGCGGAGTTGCGGGCAGGATTTTCAGCGCGTTGAAGGATGTCAATCTCAGAATGATTTCCCAGGGGGCGTCGGAGATCAATGTCGGCTTTGTGGTCGAAGAGCCCGAGGTGGTCACGGCAGTCAACAATCTGCACCGGGAGTTCTTCTCCGGCTGGCAGGATGAGGGTATTTTTGAAACACCTGCAGGGAGCCGGTAAGATGCCGGCAGGGCGAAACATCGTTAACTATCTATATAATAGGCTGTAAAAACAAGAGGGATTGCACACATGGACTATAAAAAAGCTGGAGTTGATATTGGTGCGGGCGAAGAGTTCGTCCGTATGATCAAGCCTCAGGTTCGCCAGACATTTACCCCCGGCGTTATCACTGATATTGGCGCTTTCGGCGGATTTTTTCAGCCTGATTTCTCCCGGTATGCAAAACCGGTGCTGGTCAGCAGCATTGACGGTGTCGGTACGAAACTCAAGATTGCCATTGAGCTTGGCCAGTATGACACGGTCGGTTCATGCCTGGTCAACCATTGTGTGAACGATATTCTGGTCTGCGGCGCAAAACCGCTCTTTTTTCTTGACTACTATGCCTGCGGAAAACTGACCCCTGCCGTTGCGGCTGCCGTGGTGACCGGTATGGTCAATGCCTGCCGTGAAAACGGGTGTGCTCTTATCGGCGGCGAAACGGCTGAAATGCCAGGCCTCTACCAAGAGAAGGATTTTGATTTGGCAGGCTCTATTGTAGGGGTTGTAGATCATGAAAAAATCATCAACGGCTCGGCAATCAGGGAGGGTGATGTGCTTATCGGGCTCCCTTCCAATGGTCTGCATACCAACGGCTATTCGCTTGCAAGAAAAGTGCTTGTGGGCAGAATGCATGAGAGCTTT
Organism: uncultured Chlorobiaceae bacterium; assembly: GCA_903942355.1. GTDB lineage: Bacteria > Bacteroidota > Chlorobiia > Chlorobiales > Chlorobiaceae > Chlorobium. The sequence goes on from CAJAOR010000108.1 coordinate 34,707, forward strand.
CCTGGCCTTGACGGATCGATTGGCGAGGAGCTTCTGAAAGTTCATCGCTCCTACCTTTCCGTTATCGAGCCGTTCTTTGGTTCGCCCGATATCAGAGGCCTCTCGCACATTACCGGTGGTGGTCTCATGGGCAATACCATGCGTATCGTGCCAGAAGGGCTGAAGCTTGATGTTGCGTGGGATGCATGGCCGGAACCGGTGATTTTTGATATCATCCGCAGGTCAGGGGACGTGCCTGAGGAGGATATGCAGAGGACCTTCAATCTTGGTGTAGGACTTGTGATGATTGTTGAGAAAAATGCGGTAGAGAGAGTGCTCTCATCCTTGAAATCTCAACAGGAAAATGCTTACATTATTGGTAGTGTGTCCAAAACTTGATGTTCGTTTCTTTTTTTTTGAAACAAAGCACTAATCAGAAAGGTTTATGCTGACTTTACTGGCCATTTTGGCGGTGAGCTACATCATCGGATCTATTCCTACCAGTCTTGTGGCGGGAAAGATGCTCAAGGGAATTGATATCCGGAATTTCGGCAGCGGTAATGCTGGCGGAACCAATGCGTTCAGGGTGCTTGGCTGGAAGCCCGGTCTTATTGTAACCCTGATTGATATTTTCAAGGGTGTCGTTGCCGCAGTCTCTGTTGTTGCTTTTTTCCGCCATCACCCGATTGGCGCTTTTCCGGACATGAATGAGGTTGCTTTGCGGCTTCTTGCCGGAATGAGTGCGGTTATTGGCCATGTTTTCACGCTCTTTGCCGGTTTCAAGGGTGGCAAGGGGGTCAGTACGGCTGCTGGTATGCTTATCGGGATCGCCCCGGTGAGCATGTTGATGGTGGTAGGTATTTTTCTCCTGACGGTCTATGTTTCCCGTCATGTTTCCGTTGCCTCCATGCTTGCGGCAATCGCTTTTCCGGTGATTATTGCCATCCGCAAATATATTTTTGAGCTTGGCGGCGGTCTCGACTATTATGTCGGGCTTTTCGGCTCGCCACTCTTCTTTCATGACAGCCTCGACTATCACCTTATGATTTTCGGGCTGATTGTTGCCCTTGCCATTCTCTATACGCACCGGGCCAATATCAGAAGGTTGCTTTCTGGCACCGAAAGCCGTGTGACGTTCGGAAAAAAGCATTCATGAGGCACTGATACTACTGATGAATATTGCTGTACTGGGGGCAGGAAGCTGGGGAACCACCCTTGCTGTGTTGCTTGCTAAAAAAGGGCATATGGTACGTCTTTGGGCGCATCGCCCTGAATTTGCAGCCACGCTTGCCGCCGAACGCGAAAATCACCGCTATCTCAAGGGCATCAATTTCCCCCAAAACTTGCAGGTTGCCGTTCACTTGCGTGAGCTGGTCTCCTGGTCGGAGATGATTGTTACTGCTGTTCCCTCCCAGGCCCTGCGGGAGACGTTGCTCAGCTTCTTTGATCTTCCTTTGAACGGAAAAATTCTGGTCAATGTTGCCAAGGGCATCGAGATCGGAACGGGAAAACGGATGTCGGAGGTTCTGCTTGAAGTGCTTCCCGGTGTGCAGCCCTCCCAGGTTGCAGCTCTTTATGGCCCGAGCCATGCCGAAGAGGTATCAAAAGAGCAGCCCACCACGGTTGTTGCGTCGTCGCCGTTGCTTGCTACGGCCGAAAAGGTGCAGGAGGTTTTCCACACCAATATGTTCCGCGTCTATGTCAATACTGATATTATCGGGGTTGAAATAGCCGGTTCAGTCAAGAATATCATCGCTATTGCTGCCGGTATCTCTGACGGTATCGGATTTGGCGATAACGCCAAGGCGGCCATCATTACCCGCGGGATGGCTGAAATTTCCAGGCTTTGCATCAAGCTTGGCGGCGATGCGGTCACGATCTCCGGTCTTGCCGGGATTGGCGATCTTGTTGTCACCTGCTTAAGTCGCCACAGCCGGAACCGTTATGTCGGAGAGGAGATTGGCCGGGGCCGTTCGCTTGAAGAGGTCATCAGCCAGATGAACATGGTGGCAGAAGGCGTTCACAGCTCCAAGGCGGTTTTTGAGCTGAGCAGGGCTGTCGGGGTCGATATGCCCATCACGCGAGCCGTCTACGAGATGCTCTTTGAAGCCAAGCCTGTCCAGCAGGCAATTATGGATCTCATGACACGAGATCCAAAGCAGGAGCGGGATTGAACTTGTTACTGATGTTCTTTAGGAGCATCGTACCAGATCAATTCTCCGGCATCAGGATTTGCATTCTTCCACGATTCGATATCCAGGTCAATTCTGACCACCCCGCAAGTTGCCAGATTCTCGGTGTAGCTGCCGGCAAGCAGGTTTGAAAACTCTGTCAGCATCGGGTTGTGCCCGAAAAGCATTGCCGTTGTGCAGTTGTCGGGGATCTGCTGGACAACCTTCAGGAGATTGAGCACTCCTCCCTCGTATATCTCAATCTGTTGCAGAATCTTCTTCTTCGGGTATCCAAGAATTTCGCAAAAGAGCTCCGCAGTAACGAGAGCCCTGGTTGCGGGACTTGTAATGACCAGATCCGGGAGTACTCTTTTTTCCTTCAGCAAGGCGGCCATGACGGGGGCGGCTTTCATGCCCCGCTCGTTCAGTGTCCGGTCGAAATCGCCGGTATGGGCGCTCTTCCAGTCTGATTTGGCGTGACGGACAAGGTAGATGGTTTTCATGTGCAGGTGAGAAGGTAACGTTTCTTGAGCTCCATGATTCTGCGATATGAGCGGTCAATGCGCTCCGGGGTAATGATTTTTTTGTCCAACAGCGAATGGATTATTTCCGTTGCTTTTGAGGCAATGGCCGGATCGTAGGTGGTATTGTTGCCAAAAAGCAGGATATCGACCCCGGCATCAATAGCCTGCCGGATGGCCGTTTCAAGACCGTAACGGTTGGCAATGGCTTTCATCTGCATGTCATCACTGATAATCACTCCCTTGAAGCCGAGTTTGGTGCGGAGCATTCCGTTCAGGGTTGCCTTTGAAAGCGTGGCCGGGTAGAGGGAATCGAGGTGCCGATTGAAGACATGTGCGGTCATGATAGGGTCGCGGTAGCCTGAAGCAATAAGAGCGCGATAAGGTTCCAGCTCTTTTTTCGACCAGGTTGATGTAATGTCGGTAAAACCAAGATGGGAATCGGCGGTTGAACTGCCGTGACCGGGGAAATGTTTGAGTGTGGGAATAATGCCCTCATCACGATAGGTACTGCAAATAACTTTCACATTGCTGATCACCACGGCAGGGTCAGCTGAAAAGCTTCTGCCCAACTTGCCGATAACCGGATTGTCAGGATTGACGTTCAAATCAGCGACCGGCGCAAGGTTGAGGCCGATATGCATGGCTTTCAGCGTTCGGGCACATTGCAGTGCAGCTGCTCTGGTGCTGTCTGCATTGTTGAGCTCTCCAAGATGCTGTGCCGAGAAGCTGGGAGGAAATCCCCTGGCCGGTTTGAGACGATTGACTTTCCCGCCCTCCTGGTCTATGGCAATAAGGAGCGGTACCCGGGTCATGTTTTGCAACTCCAGCGTCAGGAGGGAGAGCTGCTCCGGGCTGCTGATATTCCTTGACGGTGAGTGGGAGGGGACGTCATAATCAAAGAGCACAACTCCGCCTATATGTCGCTCCCTGATATCCGTCGCAATTTCCGGAGCTTCGGCCACACTGAACCCCCTAAAGCCGATCATGAGCATTTGGCCGATTTTCAGGGAGAGACTGTCGGGTTTCGTTGCACCGTACCCTTTTACGGAAAAGAGAGAAAGGAGCAATAATGCCGCCAATACCCGCAATTGTTTTTTCATAGGTTGTCAGTACCTTCTGCCAAATTATTTAACAGCTCTTATCCTGCCTGTGGACGAGTGATCGCCATCAGGCTATCGCTTTCATGATTGTCAGTTCATCGCCCGTCATATCGATTGCAAGCTCTTCCCCCTCCTGAATTTCGCCAGAAAGAATGAGCGCTGAAACACGATTGGTGATTTTACGCTGCATAACCCGTTTCAGTGGCCGGGCCCCGAAGGCCGGATCAAATCCTGCATTGGCAAACCATTGTATGGCCGCTTCAGAAATGGTCAGGCTGATGCGCTGCCGCAGTGCCGTCGCCTTGATGCGGTCAAACTGGATCAGAACAATTTTTTTCAGGTCATCCCTGGTAAGCGGCGTAAAGAGGATAACCTCATCAATGCGGTTGAGAAACTCAGGCTTTACTCTCTGCTTCAGGAGCTGGAAGAGTTTTTCCTGCAGGCCTGAAAGCATGACGTCGCGGTTCATCCCCTCCATCGTCTCCATTTCAGACTGGATAAGCTGGGCGCCGATATTGCTCGTCATGATGATGATCGTGTTCTTGAAGTTTACCGTCCGTCCCTTGCTGTCGGTCAGACGGCCGTCATCAAGAATCTGCAGGAGTATGTTGAAGACATCAGGGTGTGCTTTCTCGATTTCGTCGAGCAGGACAACCGAAAAAGGTTTGCGGCGCACTGCTTCGGTAAGCTGTCCTCCCTCTTCATAGCCGACATAGCCAGGAGGAGCCCCCACCAGGCGGCTGACGGTATGGGATTCCATGTATTCACTCATGTCGATGCGGATCATGGCATCTTCGTCATCAAAAAGGTAGTCCGCCAAGGTGCGGGCAAGCTCGGTCTTTCCAACGCCTGTCGGGCCGAGAAAGATAAAGGAGCCGATAGGACGCCTGTCGTCACCCATGCCTGCCCGAGAGCGCTTGACCGCTTCACTGACAGCCGTTACAGCCTCTTCCTGCCCGATCACCCGTTTATGCAGCTCATCTTCAATCAAGAGAAGTTTCTGCCGGTCAGATTGCAGCATCTTGCTGAGAGGGATGCCGGTCCATTTCGAGACAATATCGGCAATGTCCTCGGCATCGATCTCCTCTTTCATAATCAGATCGCCCGAAGCCTTCTTTTCTTCAATTTTCAGGCGGTTCTCTTCAAGCTCTCGCTCGATTGCAACAGTTTTTCCATAACGGATCTCGGCAACCTTGCCATAGTCGCCCTGCCGTTCAAATTCTTCGGCCTGCACACGGAGCTCCTCAAGCTGCGATTTCAGGCTTCGTGAGGACTGGATCAACTCCTTTTCGCTATCCCATTTTGCCTTGATGACGGTCTGTTCCTCAATGAGATTAGCAAGCTGTTTTTCTATCTCCTCCAACCGTTGTTTTGTGTCAGCGGTGCTCATACTTTTTCGCGTTTGATTACGGAGTGTGAATAACAAATATTGTTGTAAATTTAAAGACTAAAACATTAAAGTCATCATCGACTCTCCTATTATGATTAAAAAAAGTAACGGATTACAACGTGGAAAAGTTCTCAATTGGTTCACTCTCTGTTCCTGATTGCAACAGTCCCCTTTTTATTGCAGGTCCATGTGTGATTGAAAGTCGGGCAATGGCGATAGAGACGGCTGAAGAGCTGCAGCGCATCAGTCAGGAAGAGGGCGTTCGTTTTATTTTCAAGGGATCATACCGCAAAGCCAACCGCACCTCTGGGAGCTCCTTTACCGGTATCGGAGACCTCGAGGCGCTCGAAGTGCTTGCGGAGATTCGCCAGGATTATGATATGCCGGTGATTACCGATGTGCATGAAACAAAGGATGTTACGCTTGCCGCCCGCTATGTTGACGTGCTGCAGATACCGGCATTTCTCTGCCGTCAGACTGAGCTTCTGGTAGCAGCCGGAGAGAGTGGCCTTGCGGTCAATATCAAGAAAGGGCAGTTTATGGCTCCTGAAGATATGGTTCTTGCCGCAGCCAAGGTTGTCCAGACCGGTAACGGTCGGGTCATGCTGACCGAAAGGGGCTCAAGTTTCGGCTATCACAATCTTGTTGTCGATTTCAGGGGGCTTGCCAAAATGGCTGAATCAGGCTATCCTGTTCTCTATGACGCGACGCACAGTCTTCAGCTTCCCGGAGCGGGCCAGGGGGTTTCCGGCGGAGAACGCCAGTATGTGATGCCTCTTGCGCGGGCCGCGGTTGCCGCCGGTGTGGATGGCCTCTTTTTTGAGATCCATCCTGATCCGCCAAAAGCTCTCTCGGATGCCTCCACACAGGTGGCATTGGCGGATTTCAGGATCATGGTCAAACAACTGCTTCATCTTTACCGGTGTGTGCATGCTCTTCATTCACTTTAAAATATCATACGCTCTTGGAAGGTTTTCAGTATTTCGGGATGCAGCCTTCGCAAGCTGATCCAACATCAAGAATAGATCTGGCTCTCAAAGCTGTACGCGCACTTGTTTTTCCGGTTGACGGTGTCCTGAACGGCAGCCGCATTACCTTTGACTGCAACGG